>NZ_JBBDHC010000015.1:0-88675 GCF_037203605.1 Denitratimonas tolerans | reverse complement strand
CCCGACGCAGTGTTCGATGCCCGGCAGCGTCGGCCACGTAGGGCCGACCTACCGAGATGTGCGGCGGTTTCGTAGGTCGGGGCTACGTCCCCGACGCAGGGTTCTGCGTTCCTCTCCCCTCTCGCAAGCCGGGAGAAGGGCTGAATCTCAGTACAGCACGCGCGTGCGCAGCGTTCCGGGGATGGCGGCGAGCGCGTCGCGCAGGGCCAAGGCCTGGGCTTCGGAGGTGCCCACGTCGATGACGACGTAGCCGATGGTCGGGTCGGTCTGCAGGTACTGGCCGTTGATGTTGACCGCTTCGCGCGAGAACACCTCGTTGATCTGCGAGAGCATGCCCGGCACGTTGCGGTGGATGTGCAGGATGCGGCGGCTGCCGGGGTGCTCGGGCAGCGAGACTTCCGGGAAGTTGACCGCCGAGAGCGTCGAGCCGTTGTCGCTGTAGCGCACCAGTTTGGCGGCCACTTCGATGCCGATGTTGCTCTGCGCCTCCTGCGTGCTGCCGCCCACGTGCGGGGTCAGGATCACGTTGTCCAGGCCGCGCAGCGGCGAGGCGAACTCCTCGTCGTTGCCCTTGGGTTCGACCGGAAACACGTCGACGGCGGCACCGGCGAGGTGGCCTTCGCGCAGTGCCGCGGCGAGCGCGTCGATGTCCACCACGGTGCCGCGCGCGGCGTTGATGAGCTGCGCGCCGCGGCGCATCTTCGCGATCTGCGCGGCACCGATCATGCCGCGCGTGGCGGCGGTGTCGGGCACGTGCAGGGTCACGATGTCCGAGCGCGCGAGGAGGTCGTCGAGGCCGGTCGCCGGCTGCGCGTTGCCGAGCGTCATCTTGGTTTCGATGTCGTGGAAGATCACGCGCAGGCCGAGCGCTTCGGCCAGCACGCCGACCTGGGTGCCGATGTGGCCGTAGCCCACGATGCCCAGCGTCTTGCCGCGTACCTCGAAGCTGCCCTCGGCCGATTTCAGCCAGCCGCCGCGATGGCAGGCGGCGTTCTTTTCCGGGATGCGCCGCATCAGCATGATGGTCTGTGCGATCACCAGTTCGGCCACGCTGCGGGTGTTGGAGTAGGGCGCGTTGAAGACCGGGATGCCCTGCGCCTTGGCGGCGTCGAGATCCACCTGGTTGGTGCCGATGCAGAAGCAGCCGATGCCGATCAGCCGACGCGCGTGCGAAAGCACCTCGGCGGTGAGCTGGGTGCGCGAGCGGATGCCGATGAAGTGTGCCTCGGCGATGCGCGCCTTCAGTTCGTCATCGGGCAGGGATTTCTCGTGATAGTCGATGCGCGAATAGCCCGCCGCGCGGAAGGTGTCGACGGTGCTGGGGCTGACGCCTTCCAGCAGCAGGATGCGGATGTCCTGCTTGGGGAACGAGGTGGTGTGCATGGCGTGAAGAACCAGCGGGTGGGCGGGATGAATCCACTATGCCAGATTTTCCGTCGATTGCGGCGGTGCAGCATCGGGTGGGTGGGGTGATTCGCGCTGTGCCATGGTCACGTCTTGACGAACGGCGGCGTCACTGTGCGTTGCCGCACCGGACAACCAAAGAGGGAGATGATGATGAGACGGGCAATGCGATGGCTTGGCGTGCTGGCGCTGGGGCTGTTCCTGGTGCTGGGCGGGTTGTTCGCCGTATCGCGCTGGATGGGGCCGACCGCTGAACAGCGCGCTGCACTGGCTCTGCTGGCGGAGGACGATCCACAGCCTGCGGGGCGCAATGCTTTCGCGGCACTATGGCTGCTGGGATACGACGTACCGGGGGACGAGATCGACGCCGTGGCGGCTGAAGACGTGGAAAATTATCGGAAGGCCCTGGTCAGCGCGCAGTCGGCCCAGGTGCTGTCCAATCAGATGAGCGTGGCCGAGGGGCGATTCGCTCGCCATCGTGCTTGGCCATCCGATTTGAAAATGTGCGGTTCCGAGGACGCCTCGTGTCTGGCGACGGTACGGGAGCGTCGGGATGACTATGCCCGGCAGGTCGCACACGATCGCGCCCTGGTGGATCGCGTGCGCGGACTGGCGGCGTTTGACCATTACCGCAATCCGATGGATGGCCATATCTTCCCGCCGCTTCCGCCGTTCAAATTGTTCTTCATCGCGCACACCGCCAGCGCGCTGGATTTTGTCGAAGGTCACACCGATGCCGCGCTGGAGGCGGTGTGTCGCGATGTGGATACCTGGAGGCGTCTGAGCGCCAATAGCGACACATTGATTTTTGCCTCGATTGGCGGGGCCATGGTGACCACCGGTTCGCACCTGTTTTCCGACATGCTGGCCGAGCTTCCCCTGGATCACCCGCTGCCATCGATCTGTGCCACGGCCTTCGATCCAGCCCGTGTCGCGCCGGACTTGTGCAGTGCAATGCAAGGTGAAGCGCGTATCGCACAGGCGCACCTGGACAGATATGGCGATGAGGCCTATTCCTTCCTGCGCCCGGTGTTGCTGGATCTGGACGCAACCCGGGCGAGGATGGCTCCGGTGTATGCCCATGCCTGCACCGACGTCGTGCGTCGTGCGCTGATCGACGACACACCTATCGCGCCCCAGCCGGCCCCCGGATCGCCGTGGCGACTGGAATGCTTCAGCAACGTCATGGGCTGCACCTTGTCCCGGATCGCTGAACCGGCCTATGACGCCTACGTCGGGCGCATGCAGGATGTTCAGGCCGTGCTGCGCACCGTTGATGCGGTGGTGCGTCTGCGCGGACAGGCGGCAGCAAGCGGGCAAACCATGGCGCAGGTGCTGCGTGAGGGAGGATTGCGCCCGGCGGTGGAGACATGGCGCATGCCGGTATTTGATGAGGCCGCCGGCGAAATCAGCACTTCCTTGCGCGGGCACGGCCGCCGTACCGAATGGCGCATCCCGCTGCCCGCTTCGCGGCTGGGCGATTGAATGCTTCCCGCGGTGGCGGCGGTTCTGGTGGGAGCGGGCTTGCCCCAATACAGTTCAGTTAGTTGCAGCACTTTGTACCGTCATCCCAGCGAAGGCTGGGATCCATCTTGATCTTGCTGTGAAAGCAAAAATGGATCCCAGCCTTCGCTGGGATGACGATGGTCTAACTGAACTGTATTGGGGCTTGCCCGCGATACGGCGTTCGGGCAACAGTGCCACGCCCACCGCATCCACGCTCCCCATCGCGGCCAAGGCCGCTCCCACGAAAGCGCGTGTCTTTGCGGACATGCCGATTCGACGCCGCGATGGACGCCGGCCCGCGCGGCTGGCAGGCTGTCGTGCCGAGTGGTGCAGTGCCGCATCGTTCCTTCCTCCCACATCCTGCCGATACGCCCATGTCCGACCCCCGCCTGGCCGAATTATCCCGGCTCCTGCCCGCGCTGGCGCTGAAGACCGAGTCCGCCGATCTCGCGTTCTACGGCCGCGACTGGACCCGGCGCTGGACACCCGCACCGCTGGCGATCGCGCTGCCGTCTTCGATCGAGGAGGTGCAGGGCATCGTGCGCTGGGCCAACGCGCAGCGCGTGGCGCTGGTGCCTTCGGGCGGGCGCACGGGTCTGTCGGGCGGCGCGGTGGCGGCCAACGGCGAGCTGGTGGTGAGCCTGGAGCGGATGAATCGCGTGCTCGGCTTCCATTCGGCCGACCGCCTCCTGACGGTGCAGGCGGGCATGGCGCTGGAGGCGGTGCATCAGGCCGCGCTCGGGCACGGGCTGATCTATCCGGTGGACTTCGCCTCGCGCGGTTCGTGCTCGATCGGCGGAAACATCGCCACCAACGCCGGCGGTATCCGCGTGGTGCGCTATGGCAACACGCGCGACTGGATTGCCGGGCTGACGCTCGTCACCGGCAGCGGGGATGTATTGGAACTCAACCGCGGGCTGGTGAAGAACTCCAGCGGCTACGACCTGCGCCAGCTGGTGATCGGGGCGGAGGGCACGCTGGGCATCGTGGTGGAAGCGCAGCTGCGCCTGACCGACCCGCCGCCCGCCTCCCAGGTGATGCTGCTGGCGCTGCCCTCGTTCGAGGCGCTGATGCAGGTGTTCGAGCGCCTGCGCGCGCGGCTGACGCTCTCGGCCTTCGAGTTCTTCACCGACCGTGCCCTGCACCACGTCGCGGCGCACGGCGCGCAGCGCCCGTTCGCCGAGGACTACCCCTACTACGTCGTGACCGAGTTCGACGGCGATTCGCCCGATGCCGCGCTGGAGGCGTTCGGCACGCTGCTGGAGGCCGAACTGGTGGTGGACGGGGTGATCGCGCAGAGCCAGGCGCAGGCCGCCGCGCTCTGGCATCTGCGCGAGGGCATCACCGAGGCGCTGGCGCGCCACCTGCCGTACAAGAACGACGTGTCGGTGCGGATCGGCGCGATGCCGCGGTTCCTGGCCGAGACCCAGGTGCTGCTCGGGCGGGAATATCCGCATTTCGAGGTGGTGTGGTTCGGGCACATCGGCGACGGCAACCTGCATATCAACGTGCTCAAGCCCGAGGCGATGGAAAATGCCGACTTCGTGCACGAGTGCGGGCGCGTCACCGCGCTGCTGGCGCAGTCGCTTCAGAACCACGGCGGCAGCATCTCGGCCGAGCACGGCATCGGTCTGGTGAAAAAGCCCTACCTGTCGTCCACCCGCAGCGCGGCCGAGGTGGCGCTGATGCGGGGCATCCGCCGCGCCTTCGATCCCGCCGGCATCATGAATCCGCACAAGCTGTTCGATGCCGATGCCGATGCCGTGGTGCCCGCCTATGGAGAAACCGCATGATCCGCCGGCTGCTCGCCGCGTTCCTGTTGTTTGCGACCGCGATCGCCGCTGCCGCGCCGCCCGAGCCGCTGCTGTGGACGGCGCAGAATGGTGCCGGAACGGTGTATCTCCTGGGCTCGTTCCACCTGCTGCGTGCGGAGGATTATCCGCTGCATCCGCGCGTGGAGGTGGCCTATGCCGAGGCCGACCGGCTGGTGTTCGAGATCGATCCGGCGGAAATGGCCTCGCCGGACCTCCTGGCCACGATCCAGACGCTGGCGAAATTCGACGACGGACGCACCTTGCGCGGGGTGATTTCCGAAGAAAACGCGGAAAAGCTCAAGGCGTTCATGGGCGGCAGCGAAGCGGCGATGGCGTCCTCGGATGCGTTCAAGCCCTGGTACGTCGGCATGAACCTCGTGGTCGGGATGATGGCCAGGTTCGGGCTGGACCCCAAGCGCGGGCTGGACCAGCATTTCATGCGGCGTGCCGCGGCCGACGGCAAGCCGGTGGGCGGGCTGGAAACCGTGCTGCAGCAGATGGGCGCGCTCGATGCGTCGCCGCTGGCCGAGCAGGAGCAGATGCTGTCCGAGGCCTTCGCGCCGCCCGCCGAGATGCGCCGCCGCGTCTTCGCCATGCACGACCTGTGGCGCGCCGGTGATGCCGACGGGCTGCTGGCGCTGATCAACGAGGACATGGCGGAAAAGACGCCGCAGATGTACCTGCGCCTCAACCGCGACCGCAATCTGGCCTGGCTGCCGCAGGTCGCGGACATGCTGGAGCGGGACCAGACGGTGCTGGTCGTCGTCGGCACCATGCACCTGATCGGCGACGAGGGCCTGGTGGCGCTCTTGCGCGCGCGGGGGGTGAAGGTCGAGCGCGTGGATGCGGAGCAGGCGGTGAAGCTGCCTCCCCTGCCGGACGCCGCCTGATTTTCGCGCGTGCGCGACGTTGGCCGCTGCTGCGGGGCGGCCAACGTCGCGGATTCCGCCGGGGGCGCTGCGATGGGTGATGGTGGAATCGCCTTCGGCGGCTCCACCCTGCGACGGCACGCAAAAGCCGCTGGGTGCGAGCGCTTTGCCGGTCGGATCGCTACGCCGGTCGCGGATGGTCGGGCGGCAGGTCGCGCATCACGATGCAGTCCACCGGGCAGGCGGGCACGCACAGCTCGCAGCCGGTGCACGGGTCGGCGAGGATGGTGTGCATCAGCTTCGGCGCGCCGAGGATGGCGTCCACTGGGCAAGCCTGGATGCACTTGGTGCAGCCGATGCACTCGGCTTCGATGATGAAGGCGACCTGCGGCGGTTTTTCCTCGCCGCAGTCGGGGTCCAGCGGCAGGATCGGACGGCCCAGCAGTTCGGCCAGCGCCGCGATGCCGCGCGCTCCACCGGGCGGGCAGCGGTTGATGTCCGCCTCGCCCGCGGCGATGGCCTGCGCATAGGGGCGACAGCCGCCGTGGCCGCACTGGCCGCACTGGGTTTGCGGCAGGAGCGCGTCGATGCGTTCGACCAGGGATTGCGCGGCGTCGGGTTCCGCAGGAACCGGCGATACCAGCCAGCCGCGCCAGGCGAACGCCAGCGTGGCGATGGCTGCGGCGAACAGCAGCGCCGTCACCATGACGCGAGGCTTCCTGCCGCCAGCGCGATGATGCCGGCGGCCAACACGCGCGCCGGCAGCGGCCGCATGAAGGCCGGCACGGCGCGATCGTCCATGCGCCGCGCCAGGTCGATGAACGCCGGCAGGCCGAGCGCGAAGGCGAGGATGACGCCGAATGCGGTGGCCAGCCAGCCCGCCGCCGCGCCCGCCAGCAGCGCAACGCCGGCGTGAAGCAGGGCGAAGATCGCGAGGATCCGCGCAAGCGGCGTCCGCGCCATTTCCTGGCGGCGCGCCAGCAGCCACAGCGCGCCGCCGCCGGCCGCAAGCCCGTACAGGGCGGGGAGGGCCGGAGCCATCGCGGGAAACGCGAGCGATGCCGCGGCGGCGCTCATCGCGGCGATGAGCAGCGCGCCGATTTGCAGCCGCACCAGCCCGTGCGTTCCGCGCGCCGCATCGTGGAATCGCGGCGAGCGCGCGAGCCCGCGTTCGCCGATCAGGACAGCAAGAACGAAGCAGAACGCGGCGATCGCGGGCGCGGCGGGCACGGCGGCATCACTTGACCGCCATGCCGGCGCGGGCTCCGGCGTCCGCGTCGAGCAGGAAGAGATCCGCCCCGTCGGTTCCGGCCGAGAGGATCATTCCCTCGCTCACGCCGAAGCGCATCTTGCGCGGCGCGAGGTTGGCGATGAACACGACGCGGCGGCCGACCAGCTTTTCCGGTTCGCCGTAGGCGGCGCGGATGCCGGAAAAGATTTGCCGGGCGCCCAGTTCGCCGGCGTCGAGGGTGAAGCGCAGCAGCTTGTCGGAGCCTTCCACGAATTCGCAGGCCGTGACGGTGCCGATGCGCAGGTCGAGCTTGGCGAAGTCGTCGATGGAAATCGTTGCCGCCGCCGTGGAATCGAGCGTTGCCTCGGGTGCTGTGGCTGCGGCTGGCACGGGCTGGAGGGATTCCCGGCTGGCGTCCACCATCGCCTCGATGTGGATGGGGTCGATGCGGGTGAGGAGCGCGGAATACGGCGCGATGGCGTGATCGAGCAGCGGTTCGGCAAGGTCGTCGAAATGCGTGACCGGTGCCTGGAGGAAGGCTTCCGCGCCCTGCGCAGTGGCGGGCAGCACCGGCTTGAGGATGCCGGCGATGAGGCGGAACAGGTTGATCGCAAGGCTCGCGACCGCGTGCAGCTCGGCATCGCGCGACGGATCTTTCGCCATCGCCCACGGGGCCATTTCCGCGATCCACTCGTTGGCCGCATCGGCTTCGGCCATGACCCGCGTCAGCACCGCGTTGAGGTTGTCGCGCGCGTAGGCACCGTTCGCGCCGAGGCAGGCATCCGCGAGGCGCTGCCAGGCGGCGTCGTAGCGCGCGCGCAGTTCGGGCGCAAGGCTGGCGGCGAGCCGGCCATCGAAACGCTTGCCGATGAAGCCGGCGCAGCGGCTGGCGATGTTGACGAACTTGCCGACCAGGTCCGAGTTCACCCGCTGCGCGAAGTCGGCCAGGTTGAGATCGAGATCGTCGATCCCGCCCGAGGTCTTGGCGGCGAAGTAGTAGCGCAGGTACTCGGGGTTGAGGCCGGCGTCGAGGTAGGTGCGCGCCATGATGAAGGTGCCGCGCGACTTGCTCATCTTGGCCCCGTTCACGGTGAGGTAGCCGTTGACGTGCAGACGCGTGGGCGTGATCAGGCCGGCACCCTTGAGCATGGCCGGCCAGAACAGGCCGTGGAAGTTGATGATGTCCTTGCCCACGAAATGGTGCATGCGGGTGCCGCTGCCTGCCGCGAGCATGGCGGCGAAGCGCGCGTCGTCCAGCCCCGCGGCGTGGCCCTTTTCCGTGCGGCTGTAGGCGCGCAGGCTGCCGAGGTAGCCTATCGGCGCGTCGAGCCACACGTAGAAGAACTTGCCCGGCGCATCCGGAATCGGAAAGCCGAAATAGGGCGCATCGCGCGAAATGTCCCAGTCGCGCAGGCCGCCTTCCAGCCACTCGTCGAGCTTGGCCTTGACCGCGCCGGAAGCCACGTCGCCGGCCAGCCACTCGCGCAGGAAAGCCTCGAACTTGCCGAGTTCGAAGAAGTAGTGCTCCGACTGGCGCAGCTCGGGCGTGGCGCCGGACATCGCCGACACCGGGTTCTTGAGATCGGTGGCCGAATAGGCCTTGCCGCAGACCTCGCAGTTGTCGCCGTACTGGTCGGGCGCGCCGCAGTTGGGGCACTCGCCCTTGACGTAGCGGTCGGGCAGGAACATGCCCTTCACCGGATCGTAGAGCTGGGCGATCGAGCGCCGCGCGATCACCGGTTCGGGCCAGTGGGTGGCATCGCGCAGGCGAGTGTAGATCAGCTCCGACATCTCGCGGTTTTCCGGCGAGTGGGTGGAGTGGTAGTGGTCGAAGGCGACGTGGAACCGGGCGAAATCGCGCTCGTGGCCGGTCTGGATGGCGCGGATGAAGTCTTCCGGTGCCTGTCCGACCTTCTCCGCCGCCAGCATGATCGGCGTGCCGTGGGCATCGTCGGCGCAGACGAAATGCGCCGGCTGGCCCATCAGCCGCTGCGCGCGAACCCAGATGTCGCCCTGGATGTAGCCCACCAGGTGGCCCAGGTGCAGTGGGCCGTTGGCGTAGGGCAGGGCGCAGGTGACGAAGAGCGGGGCGGAAGCGGACATGGCGGACATCGCGGTGGAAAGCCGGGGATTATCCCACGGCCCGCCGATCCCGGCCGCGAGCACGCCGGAAGATCGCGCGGCCAGGCGCATGCGGTGCTGTCGGCACGGCCCGTGCGGCACTACACTTGGCAATCATTCCCATTTGGAACGTCGCCATGTCCGTTACCGAAGACCACGTCCGCGCGCTGCTTTCGCGCGTCACCGATCCCAATACCGGCTTGGACCTGGTGTCCGGCGGGCAGGTGCGCGGCGTCGGGATCGATGGCGACAAGGTCGCGGTCGACGTGGTGCTGGGCTATCCGGCGGCGAGCTGGCACGCGACCCTTGCCGGCATGATCGAAGGCGTGCTGCGCGCCGATCCGGCGATCTCCGCCGCCTCCGCCTCGGTGTCCTCGCGCGTTCTGGCGCACGAAGTACGCAAGGGCGTCAACCCGCTGCCCGGCGTGAAGAACGTCATCGCGGTGGCCTCGGGCAAGGGCGGCGTGGGCAAGTCCACCACGGCGGTGAACCTGGCACTGGCGCTGGTGGCGGAAGGGGCGCGGGTCGGCGTGCTCGACGCCGACATCTACGGCCCCAGCATCCCGCGCATGCTGGGCCTCACCGGGCGCCCGGAAACGGTGGAGAACAAGCGCATCGTGCCGATGCGCGCGCACGGGCTCGAGGCCATGTCGATCGGCTTTCTGATCGACGAGGACACCCCGATGATCTGGCGCGGCCCGATGGTGACCCAGGCCCTGCAGCAGCTCCTCAACGACACCCTCTGGCAGGATCTGGACTACCTCGTCATCGACCTGCCGCCGGGCACCGGCGACATCCATCTGACCCTGTGCCAGCGCGTGCCCGTTTCCGGCGCGCTGATCGTCACCACGCCGCAGGACATCGCCTTGCTCGATGCGCGCAAGGCGCTCAAGATGTTCGAGAAGGTCGAGGTGCCGGTGCTGGGCATCGTCGAGAACATGGCGATCCACGTCTGCTCGAACTGCGGCCACGCCGAACACATCTTCGGCAGCGGCGGCGGCGGGCGCATGGCGAGCCAGTACGGCGTGCCGCTGCTGGGCTCGCTGCCGCTCGACATCCGGATCCGCGAACAGGCCGACGGCGGCGCGCCGACCGTCGCCTCGCAGCCGGATTCGGCGGCGGCGGTGAGCTATCGCGACATCGCGCGCAAGGCGGCAGGAAGGCTGTCGCTGCGGGCGCGCAGCAAGTCGATTGCGTTCCCGAACATCGTGGTGCGGGATGATTGAGGGGGCAGCGCGCGGCCTGGCTTTGATGTTGCTGCGGCAGGTCGGGGCTACGCCCCCGACGGGGCGTTGGATGCCCCGCAACGTCGGCCACGTAGGGCCGACCTACGTTTCGGCGGGGCGTTTTGACGGGGCGTTTTGACGGATCGTTCCGGCGAGCGTTGCTGTCGTAGGTCGGGGCTACGCCCCCGACGGGGCGTTTGATGCCCCGCAACGTCGGCCACGCAGGGCCGACCTACGTTCCGACGGGTCGTTCCGGCGGGGCGTTTCGACGGATCGTTTCGGTGCCCTACTCCAGCTCCCGATGAAACGTCACCACCCGGCTGCGGCCCTGGTCGCGCCAGTGCGAGGCGAGCCATTCGGTGCAGTGCACCGAGCGGTGGCGGCCACCGGTGCAGCCGAACGCCAGGGTGACGTAGCTGCGCGTGTCGCTTTCGAAGCGCGGCAGCCAGGCGTCGACGAAGCCGGCAACGTGGTCGAGGTATTCGACCACGGCGGGCTGTTGCATCAGCCACTCGCGCACCGGCGCATCGCGCCCGGAGAGCGGGCGCAGGCCGGGATCCCAGTGCGGATTGGGCAGGCAGCGCACGTCGAACACGAAGTCGGCATCGCCCGGCACGCCGTGGCGGTAGGCGAAGGACTGCACCAGCAGGGAAAGCCCGGGCTGGGCGTCGGCGGCCAGTTCGGTAACGACCCATCGACGCAGCTGGTGCACGTTCATGGTGCTGGTGTCGAGCACGCGGTCGGCGATGGCGGCGAGCGGGCGCAGGCGCTGGCGCTCGAGCGCGATGGCGTCGGCCAGCGGCAGGCCTTCGCCGCTGAGCGGATGGCGGCGGCGGGTTTCGCTGTAGCGGCGCAGCAGCACTTCGTCGAGGGTGTCGAGGAAGACGAGCTGGTGCTGGCAGCCCATGGTGCCGACTTTGGCCAGGGAATGCGGCAGGCGGGTCAGGCCCTCGGGGCGATTGCGCACGTCGATGCCCACCGCGAGCCGGCGATGGCGACCGTTGCCGCCGGCGGTGACGCCGGCCACGAACTCGGGCAGGAGTTCGGCCGGCAGGTTGTCGACGCAGTAGTAGTCGAGATCTTCCAGCGTGCGCAGCACGACGCTTTTGCCGGAGCCGGAGAGGCCGCTGATGACGAGCAGGGGCGGGTGTGGATCGTCGATGGGGTTCATGGCGTGGTGTGGCGCATCTGGTGGGCCTGGCGGTCGATGAAGGCCTGGGCGGCATCGAAACCCTTGCTTTTGAGCAGGTGCGCACGCACGGCTGCCTCGGCCAGAACGGCCAGGTTGCGTCCGGCGGCCACGGGCAAGGTGATGCGCGGGATGTCCACGTCCAGCAGCCGCTGCGTGCCGAAGGTGCCGTGCAGGCGGTCGAAGGCGTCTTCGTCCCGCCCCGGCTCCTGACGTTCGAGGTGCACGATCAGGCGCAGGTACTTGTTGCGCTTGACCGCGGTGTCGCCGTACATCTGGCGGATGTTGAGAATGCCGATGCCGCGCACTTCCAGCAGATCCTGCAGCATCTCCGGGCAGCTGCCGTCGAGCATGTCGGGCGCGATGCGGTTGAATTCGGGCGCATCGTCCGCGACCAGGCGGTGCCCGCGCGAGATCAGCTCCAGCGCCAGCTCGCTCTTGCCCAGCCCCGACTCGCCGGTGATCAGCACGCCGATCGAATGCACCTCCATGAACACGCCGTGCAGGGTCCGGCGCGGAGCCAGCGCGCGCGCGAGGTGGTACTGGAAATAGGTCAGCAGTTCGTGGCCGCGGTGGCTGGAAACCCACAGCGGCGTGTCGGTGCGGTTGGCCGCCTCGCGCAGGTCGTCCGCTGCCTCGCGGTCCTTGGTGACGACCAGGGCCAGCGGGGTATCGCTGACGATGCGCATCAGGAGCTTGCTGCGCTGCGAGGGCTCCAGGGCATCGAGGTAGTCGAGCTCCTCGCTGCCGATGATCTGGACCTTGTTGGCGTGGATGGTGTTGAGGTAGCCGGCCAGCGCGGGACGGCGCGCCAGGTGGTCGACCGATTCGAGCACGCGGCCCGCGCCGCGTTGGCCGCCGATCCAGCGCAGGCCAAGGCGCTGTTCGAGCTGGTCGAACAGTTCACGGGCAGTGATGCGCATGGGAGTCGGCATGTGGGGGCGGCCAGCGGCGGGTGCCGTGAGTATGCCGCCGGGGTGGCCGCCTGTCAGGCGGCGAGGTGGGCGATCTGCCAGTCCGCCAGCGCGGCCTGCAGCGCCGCATCGGTGCGGCAGCCGCGCAGGCGCGCGCAGAAGTCGCTGTCGCTGAACATTTCCGCAAGCTGCGAGAGCAGCAGCAGGTGCTGCTGGCTGAAGTGCTCGGGCACCACGAGCGCGAAGACGAGGTCGACCGGCTCGCCGTCGCTGGCGTCGAAGTCCAGCGGTTCGTCCAGGCGCAGAAAGGCACCCACGGGGCCGACCAGGCCGGTGATTCTTCCGTGCGGGATCGCCACGCCGCGTCCCAGCCCGGTGGAGCCCAGGCGCTCGCGTGCGCACAGGCCGTCGTAGATGCGCCGCTCCAGATCGGTGTCTTCGCTGCCCTGGTTGAGGGTGGAGGCGATCAGTTCCAGCAGGCGCTTCTTGCTGGTGGCGCTGGCGCTCGCGCGGATGCGCGAGGGAGCCAGAAGGTCGACGAGATGCATGGCGTGTTCCCCTGATGTGGCAGGACCGGAGGCGACGCCTGTCCGCCTCCGGCCCGGTTCGCCCGGCAAGCGCCCGGGCCGTGGTTGCGGTGCGAGGCCGGCCCGGGCAGTGCTCAGTCGGCTTCCGCGGTGCGGATGCTCTGGTCGGAGCGGTGCTGGGTCTGCTTTTCCTTGTGCTTGGTGACCTGGCGCACGAGCTTGTCGAGCAGCTGGTCGATGGCGTTGTACATGTCTTCGTCGGAAGCTTCCGCGTGGACCGTGTGACCCGACAGGTTGAGGGTCGCGTCGATCTTCTTATCGAGGCGCTCCACCGAGAGCGTGACGCGCCCGTCGATCAGGTCATCGGAATAACGGCCCAGCTTGTCCAGTTTGGCGAGGATGGTGTCGCGCAGGGCGGGGGTGACTTCGATCTGGTGTCCGACGATTTCGATACGCATGACAAACCTCCTGTTGCTGCCTTTCGGCGGATTCCCCGGCAGGCACCGCCGGGTGGATGCGCGGCACTTGCCGCGTACGGAGCCTTCATCGGCAAGATGGTAGCAAGGTCGGATGGAAAACAAGGGGGCCGCGGGGATTCATCGTCACTGCAGGCGCTGGCGATCGTTGGAGGAGGGGATTCCCTGCGCCTCGCGGTACTTGGCCACGGTGCGGCGCGCCACCATCACGCCCTCGGTCGCCAGGGCCTCCACCAGCTTGGCGTCGGACAGCGGCTTGCGCGGGTTTTCGCCTTCGATGAGGCGGCGGATCATGGCCTGGATGGCCGTGCCCGAGGCCGCGCCGCCGTCGGCGGTGGCCAGGCTGGAGGAAAAGAAGTGCTTGAACTCGAAGGTGCCGCGCGGGGTGTGCAGGTATTTGCGGGTGGTCACGCGCGACACCGTGGATTCGTGCAGACCGAGTTCGTCGGCCACTTCGCGCAGCACCAGCGGGCGCATCGCCTCGGGACCGAATTCAAGGAAGTTGCTCTGGTGGCGCACGATGGCCTGCGCCACGCGCAGCACGGTGTCGGCGCGCGTTTCCAGGCTCTTGATCAGCCAGCGCGCCTCCTGCAACTGGGCGCGCAGGTAGGTGGCATCGGCCCGGCTGGCCACGCCGATCAGGGACTCGTAGTGCCGGTTGATGCCCAGCTGCGGCTGGCAGCCCGGTCCCGGGCGGGCCTGCCAGCCGTCGCGGCGGCGGATCGCGTAGGCGTCCGGGACGATGTATTCGGGCGCGCCATGGGAAAACCCCGATCCGGGGCGCGGATCCAGCGAGCGCAGCAGCTGCACCGCCTCGTGCATGATGTCCGGCGCGGCTCCGAGCCGGGCGGCCAGTCGCTCGGAGCCGAGTCGCGCCAGGGCCTCGAGGTGTTCACTCGCGATGTGCCGGGCCAGGTCCACGGCAGGCGTCGCATCGCCCGGGGAGAGCTGCACCAGGAGGCATTCGGACAGCGTGCGCGCGCCCACGCCGAGCGGATCGAAGCGCTGGATGCGATGCAACACCGTCTCGATCTCGTCCGGTTCGGCCACGAGGTCGGGGCGCAAGCCGTCGCGCAGCGCGTCCAGCGGTTCGCTCAGGTAGCCGTCCTCGCCGATGGACTCGATCAGGGTCGCCGCGATGACGCGGTCGCGTGGCGACATCGGGGTCAGGTTGAGCTGCCACAGGAGGTGGTTCTGGAGGCCCAGGCCGGCGTCCGCGAAGGCCCGTTCGCGCTCGTCGTCCTCGCCGCCGCTGCCGGCGGCGTAGCTGTCGCTCTGGTATTCCTGCGCCCAGTCGGGGATGTCGAGCAGGTCGTCGGTCGCATCGGCCGCGTCGCCGGCGTCGGCCTGGGATGCCTCCGGCAGCGCGTGTTCCTCGGGCGCGGGCTCTTCGGGCTGTTCCAGCAGCGGGTTGGATTCCAGCGCGGCGGCGATTTCCGCTTCCAGCTCCGCGCTGGAAAGCTGCAGCAGCCGGATCGCCTGGCGCAGCTGGGGCGTCAGGGTCAGGTTTTGCCCGATCTTGAGCTGGAGTGCGGGCTTCACCGGCGATCCTGCGGGGCTACATGCGGAAACTGTCGCCTAGATATACCCGACGCACGTCGGGATTTGCGAGCAGTTCATCGGGCCGGCCCTGCGCCAGCACGCTGCCTTCGCTCAGAATGTAGGCCCGGTCACAGATCCCGAGGGTTTCGCGCACGTTGTGGTCGGTGATGAGGATGCCGATGCCGCGGGTTTTGAGGTGGGCGACGATCTTCTGGATGTCGCCGACCGAGATCGGATCGACGCCGGCGAAGGGTTCGTCCAGCAGCATCAGGCGCGGGCGCGCGGCCAGCGCGCGGGCGATTTCCACGCGACGGCGTTCGCCGCCCGAGAGGCTGACCCCGCGCTGGTCGGCGACGTGCGCGACCTGCAGTTCCTCCATCAGCGCGAGCAGTTCGTTCTCGCGCCCCTGGGCGTCGAGATCCTCGCGCAGTTCCAGCACGGCCATGACGTTCTGTGCGGCGGTCAGGCGGCGGAAGATGGACGGCTCCTGCGGCAGATAGCCGACGCCGCGGCGCGCACGCTGGTGCATCGGCAGCGCGGTGGCGTCCTCGCCGTCGAGCAGGATGCTGCCGCCGTCGGAGGCGATCAGCCCGACGATCATGTAGAAGCAGGTGGTCTTGCCGGCCCCGTTGGGGCCGAGCAGGCCCACGACTTCGCCGGCGTCCAGGTGCAGGCTGAAATCCTTGACGACCTCGCGCTGCCGGTAGCGCTTCCTGAGGTGGCGCGCGACCAGCATCAGTTGCCTGTGGCGCGCGGCTTGGGCTGGATGGTCAGATGGATGCGGCCACCCTCGCCACCGCCGCCCTGGATGCGGCCATTGCGGGTGTCGTAGCGCACCCGATCGCCGCGGAAGGTGTCGCGGCCCTGTTCCACCTGCACATCGCCGCTGAGCACGACGATCTCGGTGCCGGTGTCGTAGACGATCTGCTGCGCGCGGGCGCGCATGAGCTGGCCTTCGTCGTTTTCCTGCTGCAGCGAGGCGGGGCTGCCTTTCAGCAGCACGCGGGTCACCTCGCCGGCGACGCGCGTCACCGTGGCCTCGGCGGCATCGATGCGCAGCGAGCCCTGGGTGATGACGAGATCGGTAAAGCGGGTGTCACCATCCTGCGTCATCACGCCATCCAGTCCTCCGGCCTGCACGTCGAGCGGCTTGTCGCGGTCATCGGAGCGGGCCAGCGCCGGCGGCGCGAACAGCGCCAGGCAGGCGGCGAGGAGCGCCAGTCGCTCAACGGCGCGGAGTCGAAACGGGAGAAGCATAGTGGCCGGTGACCTCGTCGAGCAGTTGGAAGCGGCGGGTGTCCAGGTCGGCCCGCAGGCCGCGTCCGCGCAGTATAGAGTCACGCGAAGTGAGCGTGACCACGGCATCGCTTTGCACCTTTCGCTCGCGCGGGAAGACGTCGAGCCGTTCGCTGCGGAACGCCAGTTCGCCGCTACCGCCTTCCGGCGGGCTGTCCAGGGCCACCGCGCCGATCAGGCGCAGTTCGGTGCCGCCCGCATCGACCCAGGCGCGGTCGGCGCGCGCCAGCCAGGTGCCCTCGCGGCTGTCGGGCAAGGCGAAGCGCGGCTGTTCGATCTCGATGGTGCCAAGGTAGGGGTGGCGGCTCAGGTATGGCCCCGTGACGTGGAAGGACTCCTTGCCGCCGCTGTCCAGCGCCACCAGGTCGAAGTCGCTGAGGAAATAATCCGAGCGCGGCGGCCCGGTGAGCGGTTCCGGTTCGTCCTGACGATACAGCCACCACAGCGCCAGGCTGCTGGTGGCAGCCGCGACCAGCAGCAGCGCGCCGGGAACCCAGCGCGGCAGCCTCATGGATCGACGAACCGCTGCAGGACCCGCCCGGTGTGGCCCTGCGCGTCGAGGATGAGATCGCACAGCGCGCGCACCGCGCCCTGACCGCCGGCCGCGGCGGTGATCCAGTGCAGGTGCGGATGCAGCCAGGGATGCGCGTTGGCCGGACCGACCGCCAGCCCCGCCCAGCCGAGCGCGGGCAGGTCGGGCAGGTCATCGCCCATGAAGGCGGCCTGCGCCGGTTCGAGCGCGAGGATCTGGCACAGGGCGCGCAGCGCGGCGCGCTTGTCGTGGCAGCCCTGGTGCAGGTGCACGATGCCAAGCTCCACGGCGCGGCGCGCGACCACCTCGCTGCTGCGCGCGGTGATCAGCGCCACTTCGATGCCGCATTCGCGCAGCAGCTTGAGGCCCTGTCCGTCGAGCGCGTGGAAGGCCTTGGTCTCGCTCCCGTCGGAGGCGAAGCGCAGACGGCCGTCGGTGAGCGTGCCGTCCACGTCGAGCGCCACGACGCGGATGCGGGCGGCGCGTTCGCGCACCGCGGCGGGAACATCGGCCAGGTAGTGCGCGCTCATACCACCCGCGCGCGCAGGAGGTCGTGGATGTTGAGCGCGCCCATGACGCGCTGTTGCTCGTCCACCACGACCACGGCGGAAATCTTGTGGTCTTCCATCATGCGCGCCGCTTCCACGGCGAGGCGTTCGGGGGTGAGCGTCTTGGGCTCGCGGCCCATCACCGCCGCGACCGGCGTGGTGCGCAGGTCGGCGCTCGGATCGTCCATCGCGCGGCGCAGGTCGCCGTCGGTGAAGACGCCGAGCAGGCGATTGTCGCGATCGACGATGGCGGTCATGCCCAGACGCTTGCGGCTCATCTCCACCACGGCCTGACTGATCGTGGCATCGCCCGGCACGCGCGGGATCTCGTCGCCGGCGTGCATCACATCGGCGATGCGCAGCAGCAGGCGTCGGCCGAGGCTGCCGGCCGGGTGCGAGCGGGCGAAGTCCTGGCTGGTGAAGCCGCGCGCCTCCAGCAGCGTGACCGCGAGGGCATCGCCCATGGCGAGTGAAGCGGTGGTGCTGGTGGTCGGGGCCAGCCCCAGCGGGCACGCCTCTTCCCCGACGGCGACGTCGAGGTGGATATCCGACAGGCGGGCCAGGGTGGAATCGGCGCGGCCGGTCATGGCGATCAGGGTGTTGCCCTGGCGCCGCAGCGCCGGGACGATGGTGAGCACCTCGTCGCTCTCGCCCGAATAGGACAGCGCCAGCACCACGTCGTGTTCGGTGATCATGCCCAGATCGCCGTGGCTGGCCTCGCCCGGGTGCACGAAGAAGGCCGGCGTGCCGGTGGAGGCCATGGTGGCGGCGATCTTGCTGGCGATGTGGCCGGATTTGCCCATGCCGGTGGTGATCACGCGCCCGCGCGCGGCAAGCATGGCGCGGCAGGCCGCAACGAAGTTGGCGTCGACCCGGCTCCGCAGGCTCAGGAGCGCGCGCGCCTCGTTGTCGAACACCGACTGGGCAGCGGCGATCAGCCGGGAGGGATCGAGGTCGGCACCGCCGGAGGGCGGAACCAGGGTGCGGAGGGTGGCATTCATGGGCGGTGGGTCACCTGATCGGCCGGCGCGGTGGGCCCGGGTTCGGGCGCGGCGGGCGTTATGATTTATGATGCTCGGCCATTCTACCCCAGCGCCCCGCCCGGCCGCCCGCCCGGCACCGGGCGATGCGGACGGTTTCATTCATGTTTTCAGTGCCGGATTTTTCGATGGACCCACAGCGCATTCGCCAGTTGATCGAGGCCGGACTGCCCGGTGCCGTGGTCGATGTTTCGGGTGATGACGGGGTGCACTTCGAGGCCACGGTGATCAGCGATGCCTTCGCCGGCAAGCTGCCGCTGGCGCGTCATCGCCTGGTCTACGCGACCTTGGGCGACCGCATGGGCGGGGAAATCCACGCGCTGGCCCTCAAAACCATGACACCGGACGAAGCGCGCGCCTGAGCGCGTCGCACCGGCAGGACACGCGATCCACTCATGACCAAAATCCAGATTTCCGGAGGCATCCCGCTCGAAGGCGAGGTGCAGATTTCCGGTGCCAAGAACGCCGTGTTGCCGATCCTGACCGCGGGCCTGCTCGCCGACGGCCCGGTGGAGATCGGCAATGTGCCGCACCTGCACGATGTCACCACCACCATGGAGCTGCTCGGCCAGATGGGCGTGGACCTCGCCATCGACGATCGCATGCGCATCCAGCTCGATTCGCGTCCGACCAACCGCTTTGTCGCGCCCTACGCGCTGGTCAAGCAGATGCGCGCCTCGATCCTGGTGCTCGGCCCGATGGTGGCTCGCTTCGGGCAGGCGGAGGTTTCGCTGCCGGGCGGCTGCGCGATCGGCTCGCGCCCGGTGGACCTGCACATCAAGGGCCTGCAGGCGATGGGTGCGCAGGTCAGCGTGGAGAACGGCTACATCCGCGCCCGTGCCGACCGCCTGCGCGGTGCGCGCATCGTGATGGACCTGGTGACGGTCACCGGCACCGAAAACCTGCTGATGGCCGCCACCCTTGCGCGCGGCACCACGGTGATCGAGAACGCCGCGCAGGAGCCGGAGGTGGAGGATCTGGCGCACTGCCTGGTGGCGATGGGCGCGAAGATCGACGGCATCGGCACCTCGCGCCTGGTGATCGAGGGTGCGGAGCGGCTGGATGGCTGTCGCTACGACGTGCTGCCCGACCGGATCGAGACCGGCACCTTCCTGGTCGCCGCGGCGATGACCGGCGGGCGCGTGGTGGCGCGGCGCACCCGTGCCGACGTGCTCGACGCGGTGCTGGTGAAGCTGGAGGAAGCCGGCGCGCACATTTCCACCGGCAATGATTCGATCGAGCTGGACATGCGCGGCCGGCGGCCGCGCGCGGTGGACGTGAGCACCGCGCCGTACCCGGCCTTCCCGACCGACATGCAGGCACAGTTCACCGCGCTCAACTGCGTCGCCGAGGGCGTGGGCATGGTGACCGAAACCGTATTCGAGAACCGCTTCATGCACGTGCAGGAGCTGCAGCGCCTGGGCGCGGACATCCGCGTGGACGGGCGCACCGCCATCATCCGCGGCGTGGAGCGGCTCACCGGCGCGCCGATCATGGCAACCGACCTGCGTGCCTCGGCCTCGCTGGTGCTGGCCGGCCTGGTGGCGCAGGGCGAGACCGTGGTCGACCGCATTTACCACATCGACCGCGGCTACGAGAACATCGAGGAAAAGCTCAGCGGCCTGGGCGCGCGGATCCGGCGCCTGCCCGGTTGAATCCGATGCCACGAAAAAGCCCGGCCGTGCGCCGGGCTTTTTCGTGGGCGGGTGCGGTCGTTCACTCGACGATGAAGCTGATCCGCATGTTGACCCGCCACTCGGTCACGCTGCCGTCGGGCTTGGTGACTGCCTTGGTCTCGTTGATCCAGGCGCCCTGGATGTTCTTCACCGATTCCGCTGTCTTGGCGAGACCGCGCTTGACCGCGTCTTCGATGCTCTGGGGAGAGGAAGAACTGATTTCGATGACTTTTGCCACGGACATGGGACACCTCGTGTAAAGGATGGATGCCCGGCACCCCGCTGCGGCGCAACATCCCGCTGCCGCCGGAAGCCGGTTGCCCAAGCATAGCGCCGCAGGCGCGGGCTGCGCGCTGCCGGCGAAGGCCCGGCGGCCGTCAGCGCCGCACCGACACCAGGCGCAGCTCGAAGGCCATGCCGTCGGATTCGGCCTGCAGGATGCGCACCGGCACCCAGCCCTGCCCGATGCCGAACCAGGTCGTGGTGACGCGCCGCGCATCCTCGCGGATGCGCTCGACCTTCATCGCGCGCAGGCGTCCGGCCGGCACCTGGACGGTGTCTTCGCCATCGACCCGGTAGGCCTGGGCCGCAAGCTCCTCGCGATCGACGACCTGGTATTCCAGTTTCCCGCGGCGACCCGCCGCCAGGTCGATCGCCAGCGCCAGGCCCACGGCCTGCTGGTCGATGACCCCGGGCTGTGCGGGAAACTGGTACTCGCCGCGATGGTCGCGGCTGACGATGCCATCGGCCCCGCAATCGACCCGGCGCTCGCGCTTGCGCAGGCCGGTCTGGCGGTAATCGTAGCGGACGCACTGCAGGCCCTCCGCGGTCTCGCGGAAGCGCGAGGTTTCGTCGATGCGCAGTCCCGCCAGCGCCGCCAGGCCCTGGGTTCCCCGCGTGTGCCCTTCCAGCCGCCAGATCCCGTCGCCTTCCGCGGTCAGCGACATGGTGGCGCGCCCTTCGACCGCGCCCGAGCGCAGCACCTCGTACTCGGCGACATAGGGCGACAGCGCCTCCTGCGCGACGGCGGGCGTGGCGGTGAGCGCGAGCAGCGCCGCCAGCGGGAAAAACCGGTGCCGCGTCATGCCCGCAGTCCTTCAAGCGTGGATGGATCGAGCTGCAGCGGTGCGCTTAGCGGCACGCCGCCGTGATGCGGCACGGGGCCGGAGAGATCGAGCGTCCCGCGGGCAATGGCGCGCACGGTGGCCGGCAGCAGCCGGTGCTCGCACGCCAGCACGCGCGCGGCCAGACGCTCGGGCGTGTCGTCCGCTTCGATGGCGATCCGCGATTGGGCCAGCAGCGGGCCGGCGTCGAGGTCGGCGGTGACCACGTGCACGCTGCAGCCGTGCTGCGCGTCGCCGGCGGCCAGCGCACGCGCATGGGTGTCCAGACCCGGATGGAGCGGCAGCAGCGAGGGATGGAGGTTGATCATCGGGATGGCCAGTTGCGACAGCGCTTCGGCGGAAATGATGCGCATGTATCCCGCACAGACGATGAGGTTGGGCTGAACCTCGGCCACGCGGGCGAACAGGCGGGCGTCGTGCGCGGCGCGCGGCTCGTCCGGCCGGCGCGTCACGGCGGCTGCCTCGATATCGGCCTCGCGCGCCAGCGCGAGCGCACCGGCGTCGGCCTGGTCGGAAAAGACCCCGACGATGCGATAGCCCGCGTCCGGCGCGCGGCTCGCGGCCAGCAGCGCGGCCAGATTGCTGCCCCGGCCCGAGGCCAGTACCGCGACGCGCAGCATCAGCCGATCCGCACGCGGCTCTCGCCGGTGGCTGCGACCACTTCACCGATCATGCGATTGGCCAGCCCGGCCTGTGCGAGCGATGCCTGCATGGCCGCCGCTTCGTCGCGGCTGGCGATCACCACGAAGCCGATGCCGCAGTTGAATGTGCGCCACATTTCGGCATTGGCGATGCCGCCTTCGCGCTGGAGCCAGTCGAACACCGGCGGCAGCGCGATCGCGCTGGCCTCGATGGCCACGCCCAGGTCTTCGGGAATCACGCGGATGATGTTTTCGCTCAGCCCGCCGCCGGTGATGTGGGCCAGCGCGTGCGGGGCGTGCGCGGCCAGCAGGGCGAGGACCGGTTTGACGTAGATTTCCGTGGGTGCCATCAGCGCGTCGCCCAGCGTGGTGTCGCCGAGCTGCAGCTCCGGCGCGGCACCGCTGCGCGCCAGCACGCGCCGGATCAGCGAGTAGCCGTTGGAATGCGGGCCGCTCGACGCCACGCCGATGATGGCGTCGCCGGCGCGCACCGCGCCGCCGTCGAGCAGCTTCGACTTTTCCACGCCGCCCACGCAGAACCCGGCCAGGTCGTATTCGCCGGGCGGATACATGTCGGGCATTTCCGCGGTTTCGCCGCCGATCAGGGCGCAGCCGGCGCGCACGCAGCCTTCCACGATGCCGCCCACGACGCGCGCGGCGGTGTCCACGTCGAGCCTGCCGGTGGCGAAATAATCGAGGAAAAACAGCGGCTCGGCACCCTGCACCAGCACGTCGTTGACGCACATGCCGACCAGATCGATGCCGATGGTGTCGTGGCGGTTCCAGTCCTGCGCCAGCTTGAGCTTGGTACCGACGCCGTCAGTGCCCGACACCAGCACCGGCTCGCGGTACCGGTTCGACAGATCGAACAGGGCACCGAAACCGCCCAGCCCGCCCATCACTTCCGGGCGGAAGCTGCGCCGCACCAGCGGCTTGATGCGGTCGACGAGGGCGTTGCCTGCGTCGATGTCGACGCCCGCATCGCGGTAGGTGAGCGGCGGCTTGGCGGCGGACACGGCAGGATCCTGGATGCGGGGGGCGCAATTGTAGCCGCTCGCCCGCGGCATCGTGCGCGGAGGATCGTCCGTTCGTGGACGCTGCGGCCCGCCTTGCGGCACCATGCGCGTCTGACTTCGAGGGTTTCTCCATGGCGCGCGCTTGCTCTTCCTTCCGCCTTTTCCTGCTCGTGCTGCTGGCCATCGCGCCCTGTCTGCCGGCGCTGGCGCAGGTGATCGGTCCGTACGAGGGCGAGGTCGCCGTGGCCAGCCAGTCGGACGCGGACCGTGAGGCGGCGCTGCCGCAGGCCCTCGCCCAAGTGCTGGCCAGGGCCGGGGCCGCGCCCGATGCTACGCATGGCGCGGATGCTGCGGGCCTGCTGCAGCAGTATCGCTACCGCCAGGAGGTGGTGGATGTGGACGGCGTGCCGACCCGCCGCCTGTACCTGATCGCGCGCTTCGACGCCGCCGGCGTCCAGCACCTGCTGGCGGCCGGCGGCGGGGTCGCGGCACCGCCGCGGCGCGTCCAGGCGATCCTGTGGCTGGCGATCGACGATGGTTCCGGCGCGCGCATCGTGTCGCAGTCGGCCGCCGCGGCGGTGCTGCCGCTGACTACCCGCGCCAGCCAGCGCGGTCTGCGCCTGCGCCTGCCGGCCTGGGACGCCCGGGATCAGGCCGCCGTCCGGGCGCTGGATCTGGCCGGCGAGGACAGCTACGCCGTCGACACGGCCACGCGACGCTACGGCGGACCGGCGCTGATCGGCTGGCTGCGGCGCGACGGCGGCGGCTGGGTGGTCGACTGGCGCCTGCGCGACGGGGAAAGCGAGATCGGGCGCTGGCAGAACCGTGATCCGCAGGCTGCCGCGGTGCTGGCCGCGGGAGCGGACGGCGCGGCCGATGCGCTGGTGCGGCGGCTGGCGCAGGTGACGCTTTCCGGCCCGGCCGGAACCTACCGCATCGTGGTGCAGGGGCTGGGGAGCGCCGCCGACTACGCCCGCGTGCTCGCCACCCTGCGCCGTCAGACCATCGTGCGCGCGGTGTCGCCGGTCGCACTGGCGGCGGATCGGGTGGAGCTGGATGTGGAACTGGGCGCGGGCGTGGGCAGCCTTGCGCAACTGCTGGCGGGCGGCCCGCTGGAGTCGACCTCGGTCGGCGACCAGCGCGCGCCCAGCGTGTTCAGCTTGCGCCGCTGACGGCGGCGGCAGGGCCATCCATGATCACGCGAAGTCACGCGCGCACCGGCGGGACCGTCAATGCCTGACAGAGCTGTCGATGAATCCGTGGAGAAGGCGATGAGCGACAAGCACAAGTGGCAACTGGCTGCGCTGGTGCTCGGGATCGGCCTGCTGCTGTGGGCGCTCGGTCCGGTGCTGACGCCGTTCGTGATCGCCGCGCTGCTCGCCTACCTTGGCGATCCGATGGTGGATCGGCTGGAGCGGTTGCGCTTGTCGCGCACCGGAGCGGTCGTCATCGTGTTCCTGCTGATGACCCTGGCTCTGGTGGGCGTGGTGCTGCTGCTGATCCCGCTGCTGGAGCGGCAGGTTTCGACCTTCATCGACCAGTTCCCGCGCTATCGCGAGTGGTTCACCGGCACCGTGCTGCCCTGGATCACCGAGCGCACCGGCGTGGAAATCGAGGGATTCGACCTCGAATACCTCTACGGCATGTTGCGCGACCACTGGAAACAGGCGGGCGGATTCGCCGCCACGGTGCTGGGCGGCATCTCGCGCTCGGGCATGGTGATCATCGGCTGGCTGGTGAACCTGGCGCTGATCCCGGTGGTGGCCTTCTACCTGCTGCGCGACTGGGACGTGATGGTGGAGAAGATCCGCCTGCTGATCCCGCGCCGGATCGAGCCCGTGATCTCGCGCCTGTCGCGCGAGGCCGACAGCGTGCTCGGCGGCTTTCTGCGCGGCCAGCTCAGCGTCATGGTGGCGCTGGGGGCGATCTATTCGATCGGGCTGTGGATGGTGGGCATCGATCTGGCGCTCCTGATCGGAATGGTGGCCGGACTGGTGAGCTTCATTCCCTACCTCGGAGCCATCGTGGGCGTGGGTGCCGGCCTGATCGCGGCGATGGTGCAGCACGGCGACCTCACCCACGTGCTGCTGGTGGGGCTGGTGTTCGCGGTCGGGCAGACGCTCGAAAGCGTGGTGCTGACGCCGTTCCTGGTCGGAGACCGGATCGGCATGCACCCGGTGGCGGTGATCTTTGCGGTGATGGCCGGCGGCCAGCTCTTCGGCTTCGTCGGCGTGCTGGTGGCGCTGCCGGTGGCTGCCGTGGTGATGGTGATCCTGCGCTACCTGTATCAGGAGTACACCGCGAGCCGGCTGTATGCCGGGGAGCATCCGCCACCGGACGGGCCGTCGCCTCCCGCGGGCGAACCGCCACCGATCAGGCGCAAGGCGAACCCGCGCGGGCGCAGGCGGCGCGGGCGTCGTGCGGAGACCGATCCGGGCACCGATCCGGGCGGATCGGGCGCGTGAGCCTGACGCCGCAGCTGCCGCTGGCGCTGCGCCCGGCACCCGACTTCCGTTTCGAAACCTTCGTCGGCGCGCCCGAGGTGCCCGCCCGCCTGCGCGCAATGGCCGCGGGCGAGCCGGGTTTCGTGTTGCTGTCCGGGCCCGAGGGCAGCGGCAAGACCCACCTCGCCATCGCCACCGCGCAGGCCGCGGCGGCGGCGGGTCTGGCGGTGCAATACGTGCCGCTGGTGCGGCTGCAGGGGCGGGTGGAACAGGGGTTGGCGGGTCTGGACCGGCTCGGCCTGGCGGTGCTCGATGGGCTCGACGCGGTGCTCGGCGCGCGTGCCGACGAGGTCGCGCTGTTCGATTTCCACAACCGCTGCCAGGCCGCCGGCTGCGCGGTGCTCTATGTGGCGCGCCAGACGCCGGCGGGGCTGGCGGTGGACCTGCCGGATCTGCGCTCGCGCCTGGGCCAGTGCATCCAGCTCACCCTGCCGCGCAGCGACGATGCGCTGCGCACGGCGATCCTGCAGCGCAAGGCGCAGGATCGCGGCTGGGTGCTCGACGAGGCGGCGGTCGGCTACCTGCTGCGTCGCGTCGGGCGCGACATGGCCTCGCTGGTGGCCCTGCTCGAGCAGCTGGATCGGGTCAGCCTGGCCGAGCAGCGCCGCGTCACGGTGCCGCTCATCCGCGCTTTCCTGCAGCAGGCCGGGGACGGCGGCGAGGCGACGGGCGCGCCGTGACGGCGGCCCTCAGAACAGATCGCCACCCGCCGAAAAGCTGCGCTCCATGCGGTCGCCCAGACCGCCGATCTCCAGCACGATCCGGTCCACTTCCGCCGCGGTGAGCGAGGCGTAGGGGCGGTTCTCGCACAGGTTGAGGTAGGGTACGCCGTCGAGGTCGGACAGGGCGAGGTAGCCCACCCGCTGCGCCCAGTTGAAGTGCAGGGCGCGCCGCGCATCGACCCCGGTGATGGGCGCGATCGCGGTGCTGACGCGAAGGAAGGGGCGCGCGTCGTCGTCCTGCATCTCGGTCAGGTAGATGGTCTGCCGGCGCGCGCCCTGGTCGAGCGACAGTTCCACCCCCAGAAGGTAGGGATCGTTGGTTCGGACCGTGTAGTGGGCAAGGACGTGGGCGCGGATCTGCTCGAAATTCTGCATGGCGACGATGGCTGGAAAAGGCAGCGGGTATTCTAGCCGCCCTTGCGCTCTTCCCCGCCACGAGGCCGATGCATGCCCCCGACCGAAGCCGAAACGCGCCGGCGACGGATTCTGGCCGCGATCCACGACGTGCCGACGGGCCGCACCGCCAGCTATGGCCAGATCGCGCGCCGCGCCGGCTTTCCGCGCTGCGCCCGGCTGGTGGCGCGAATCCTGTCCGACGCCGGCGAAGCGCTGCCCTGGCACCGGATCGTGCGCGCCGACGGCCGCATCGCCTTTCCGCCGGGATCGGCGGCCTTCGACGAACAGGTCGCGCGCCTGCGCGGCGAGGGCGTCGCGGTGGCCAACGGCCGGGTGCGGCCGACGGACGACGCGGAAACCTGGCTGGACCGGGTGCTCTGGGGCTGAACCGCGCCGCCCGCGTAGAATGCCCCTTCTTTCGCAAGCCGGTTCCATCGACATGTTCGACAACGTGCCACCGATCACGCGTGCGCTGCTGATCGCCAACGTTTTGCTGTTCCTGGCCACGATGGGGCTGGGCGAGGCGCGCTTCCTCGATCTGATGCTCTGGCCGATGGGCGACTTCCCCGTGCGCCTGCCGGACGGCTCCACCGGACTGGTCGGCTTCCTGCCCTGGCAGCTTGTGACCTACGGGTTCCTGCACGGCGGCATGACCCACCTGTTCTTCAACATGTTCGCGCTGTGGATGTTCGGCGGTCCGCTGGAGGCGACCTGGGGCAGCCGCCGCTTTCTGCAGTACTACCTCGTCTGCGTCGTGGGCGCGGGCCTGGTGCAGCTGCTCGTGGCCACCGCCGCGGTCAACGGCGGGCTGGGCGCGTACCCGACGGTCGGTGCCTCGGGCGGCGTGTTCGGCCTGCTGCTGGCCTATGGAATGCTGTTTCCCAACCACCGCCTGATGCTGCTGTTCCCGCCGATCCCGATGCGGGCGCGCACCTTCGTGATCGCCTACGGCCTGCTCGAACTGTTCCTGGGCGTGACCGGCACCGCGCCTGGTGTCGCGCACTTCGCCCACCTGGGCGGCATGGCCTTCGGCTTCCTGCTGATCCAGTACTGGCGCGGGCGCTGGCCGTTTCGCCGGAAGCGGCAATGAGGTGACGGGCTTCACGAATCGATCCCGAGTCATTGTCGCAAGTACCCGCAGCGCCTAGACTTGCACCGGGACTGCTCAGGGACGTGGCGATGTTCAGGACGATGATGACGGGTGCGGTGCTGCTGGCGGCCATGGCCTTGACCGGCGAGGCTGCCGCGATCAGCTGCGACAGCGAGCTCGGGCAGCCGCTGCCGGTGCGCACCACGCCGGTGCCGCCGCTGTACTCGGGCATGCTCGGCCGCCCGGCGGCGCTGGCCGCGCCGCGCACGCTGCTGGCCGAGAGTCGCGATGAATCGCTGGCGCTCGACGTGGTGCTGATGCGGCTGCGCCTGGAAGCCTGCGCCGCGCAGCCCAAGGACGAGTTCGCCAACTACGTGCCCAAGACCGAGTTCGACAACACGCCGTATCGGTTCAACATGGACAAGGGCAAGAAGTTTACCGCAGCCGAGTTCGACGCCTGGATGAAGAGCCGCGGCGTGCGCGTGGTGCAGGCGCGGCCAGCGGCCGCGGGCGCGACACCTGCCGCCGCCATCGAGGCCGCCGCGCCGCAAACCGCCACGGTTGCCGACTGAGCCAGGCCGACCGCAGTCTGCTGCCCGCGCGCCGGCGCACAGGCCGGCAGGCCGCACGTAGTAACATGTGCGGATGACGAAAACGACGAGCAGCCGGCGCGGGAAGTCCGGCAAAGACGCGCCACAGCGCCCCGGCTGGATGCCCGAATCGCTGGTGCGTGCCGAAGCCGGTGAAAAGGCCGCGCCTGGTCCAAAGCGCACGCGCGCCGCCGGCAGCGCGAAAACGCCTCCGGCCGCGCCGAAGAAGGCCCGCCCCGATGACGAGCGCGCGCGGCCTCCGCGCCGCAAATCCGATGCCTTGCCGCCGCCCGCCGCGTCTGCCGACCGGCGCGCGGCGAAACCGTCCCGCGCCGCGCCTGTGCCTGATCGCTATGCCGAGCGCGAGGCGCTGCGCTACGAGCGGCCGATCGCCAGTCGCGAGGCGATCCTGGCCTTGGTGGATGCGGCCGACGGGCCGCAGTCGATCGAGCACCTGGCCGAGCAGCTGGGGCTGACCGCACCCGACCGCTTCGAGGCGCTCAGCCGGCGCCTTGCCGCCATGCTGCGCGACGGCCAGCTGCACGTGAACCGCCGCGGTGGTTACGTTCCGGCGCAGAAGACCGCGCTGATCGCCGGCACGGTCACGGCCAACCCGGAAGGTTTCGGCTTCCTGCGTCCGGAAGCCGGCGGCGAGGATCTGTTCCTGCCGCCGCGCGAGATGCGCAAGGTGTTCCACGGCGACCGCGTGCTGGTCAACGTGGTCAACGTCGATGCGCGCGGGCGGCGCGAAGGCAGCATCGTCGAAGTGCTCGAGCGCCGCGTGACGCGCCTGGTCGGCCGCTATGACGAACGCGCCGGCATCGGCCACGTCAGCCCCGATGATCGCCGTCTGCTGCAGGAGGTGATGATCCCGCCCGAGGCGCGCCTGGGTGCCCGGCCCGGGCAGCTGGTGGTGTGCGAGGTGGTGGAGCCGCCGGCGCACGGACGCCCGCCGATCGGCCGCGTGCTGACGGTGCTGGGCGACGCGCTCACGCCTTCGCTGGTGGTGGAGGTGGCGATCCACGGCCGCGGGCTGCCGCACGTTTTCCCCGATGCGGTGCTGGAACAGGCGGCCGCGGTCCCGCAGGAGGTGCCGGCCGAGGTGGCCGGCGCGCGCGTCGACCTGCGCGCGCTGCCGCTGGTGACCATCGACGGCGAGGACGCGCGCGACTTCGACGATGCGGTCTGGTGCGAGCCCAACCGCGACGGCTTCCGCCTGATAGTGGCGATCGCCGACGTGTCGCACTACGTCCAGCCCGGTGCGGCGCTGGACGAGGAGGCGCAGAACCGCGCCACCTCGGTGTATTTCCCCGGTTTCGTGATCCCGATGCTGCCGCAGACGCTGTCCAACGGCATCTGCTCGCTGCGCCCGGACGAGGACCGCCTGTGTTTCGTCTGCGACATGCAGGTCGATCGCAACGGCGAGGTCACGCACTCGACGTTCCACGAGGCGGTGATGCGCTCGCACGCGCGCCTGACCTATGCCCAGGTCTGGAGCGCGGTCGGCGAGGATGACCCGGACGCCATCGCCGAGGTCGGTGCTCGCATGCCGCAGCTGCGCCACCTGCACCAGCTCTACCGGCTGCTCGCCCGCGCGCGCGCGGCGCGCGGGGCGATCGAGTTCGAGACCAGCGAGGTGCACTTCCTGCTGGGGCCGGGCGGCGAGGTGGTGCAGGGCGGCATGAGCGAGCGCAACGATGCGCACAAGCTGATCGAGGAATGCATGATCGCGGCCAACGTCGAGGCCGCGCGCTTCCTGCTGAAGAAGCAGATCCCCGCGCCGTACCGCGTGCACGACCGTCCGCCCGAACAGAAGTACGCCGAGCTGCAGGAGTTCCTGACCGAGTTCAAGCTCTCGATGCCGCCCTGGAACAAGGTGCACCCGCGTGATTTCACCGCGCTGCTCAAGAAGGTCCGCAAGCGCGCCGACGGTGCCCTGATCGAATCGGTGCTGCTGCGCTCGCAGAGTCTGGCGAGCTATGCCACCCAGAACATCGGCCACTTCGGCCTGGCGCTGGAGGCCTACGCGCACTTCACCTCGCCGATCCGGCGCTACGCCGATCTCCTCGTGCATCGCGCGCTCAAGCACGCGCTGGGCGGCGGGCGTGCCACCGACTTCCGCTACGCCCCGCACGACATGGCCAGCCTGTGCCTGCAGTGTTCCGAGCGCAGCCGCCGCGCCGAGGAGGCCGAGCGCGAAGTCGACGAGCGCTACCGCGCGGCCTGGATGGAGCAGCATGTGGGCGGCGAGTTCGACGGCATCGTCTCGGGCGTCACCTCGTTCGGCCTGTTCGTGGAAATGACCGAATCCCGCGTCACCGGGCTGGTGCACGTGACCCAGTTGCCCAACGACTGGTATCACTTCGACCCGGTGCGCAAGCGCCTGGCCGGCGAGCGCACCGGCGCGGCCTGGCGTCAGGGCGACGCGGTGCGCGTGCTGGTGCTGCGCGCCAGCATCGAGGATCGCCGCATCGACCTGCGTCTGGCACCGGAGAAATCCGCGCCCGCGCCGGCGCGCACAACCCGCGCCAAACGCCGCACGGCGTCCTGAGCCCATCGAGAGTGATTTTCCATGGCTGACAACGACCGCTGGATCGCCGGCATCAACGCCGCCGCCAGCGTGCTCGAGCACGAGGCGATCAGCGTGCTCGAGGTGATGATCGAGGCGCGCGCGCGCAACCCGCGCCTGGCCGAGCTGGCCGAGCGCGCGCGTGGCGAGGGCATCGCGGTGCGCAGCGTCGGCAGCGAGGTGCTCGACCGGATGTCGGGCGGCGTGCGCCACCAGGGCATCGTGCTGCGCTGCGCCGCCGCGCGCAGCCTCGACGAGAACGACCTCATGGCGCTGCTCGAAGCTTCCGAGCGACCGCTGCTGCTGGTGCTCGACGGCGTGCAGGACCCACACAACCTCGGTGCCTGCCTGCGCAGCGCCGCGGCCGCAGGGGTCACCGCGGTGGTGCTTCCCAAGGACCGCAGCGCGCCGGTCAACGCCACCGTGCACAAGACCTCCGCCGGTGCCGCCGACCGCATTGCGGTGGTGCGCGTCACCAACCTCGCGCGCACGCTGGAGTCGCTCAAGCAGGCCGGCGTCTGGTTCGTGGGGCTGGATGGGGAGGCGGAAGCGAGCCTGTATGCCATGGACCTTCGCGGGGCGGTGGGCATCGTGATGGGTGGCGAGGGCGAAGGCATGCGGCGGCTGACGCGCGAGCGCTGCGATTTTCTTGCGCGCATTCCGATGCCGGGCGAAATGGAAAGCCTCAATGTCTCGGTCGCGACCGGCATCGCGCTGTTCGAGGCGATGCGCCAGCGCCAGGCGGCGGGCTGATCGCGCGCCGTTCGTCGGGTTTCCGGCGGGACGGTGCGGGACGAGTGGTGGTGAGGGCGTAAGCTGCCGCGATCCTGCGGCGATACCGGAGTCTTTCGATGGCATCCATCTATGATTTCACCGCGGACGACATCAACGGCGTCGCGCGCTCGCTCGAGCTGTGGCGCGGCCAGGTGCTGCTGATCGTGAACGTCGCCTCCAAGTGCGGCTTCACTCCGCAGTACGAGGGGCTCGAAGCGCTGCATGCGGCCCATTCCGGACGCGGGTTCGCGGTGCTGGGCTTTCCCTGCAACCAGTTCGGCCACCAGGAGCCGGGCGATGCCGAGGAAATCAAGCGCTTCTGCAGCCTGACCTACGGCGTCACCTTCCCGATGTTTTCCCGCATCGAGGTCAACGGCCCCAACGCCCACCCGCTGTACCGCTGGCTCAAGGGCCAGAAGCCCGGCCTTCTGGGCAGCGAGGCGATCAAGTGGAACTTCACCAAGTTCCTGGTCGATCGCGACGGCCGGGTGCGGCATCGCTACGCGCCGATGGATGCGCCGGAGAAGCTGGAGAAGGACATCCTCGCGCTGCTGTGATCGGCGCGCAGCGGGCGCGCTGAAGCAGGCGGCGGCTGGCTCAGTCGCCGCGGGTCTTGTCCGGCCAGGCGCACAGATCGGCGATGACGCAGTCCGGGCAGCGCGGCCGGCGCGCCGTGCAGACGTAGCGCCCGTGCAGGATGAGCCAGTGGTGGGCATCCTTGCGGTAGGTCGCCGGCACGTTGCGCAGCAGCTTGCGCTCCACCTCGTCCACGTTTTTTCCGCGCGCCAGCCCGGTGCGGTTGGCGACGCGGAAGATGTGGGTATCGACCGCGATGGTCGGTTCGCCGAAGGCCACGTTCAGCACCACGTTGGCGGTCTTGCGCCCGACGCCGGGCAGCGCTTCGAGCGCGTCGCGGTCGGACGGCACCTCGCCGCCGTGGCGTTCGAGCAGGAGCCGGCTGGTGGCGATGATGTTCTTCGCCTTGGCATTGAACAGGCCGATGGTGGCGATGTGGCGCCGAAGCCCCTCCTCGCCCAGATCGAGCATGGCCTGGGGCGTGTTGGCGACCGGAAACAGCCGCCGGGTGGCCTTGTTGACGCCCACGTCGGTGGCCTGCGCCGACAGGATCACCGCCACCAGCAACTCGAACGGCGTGCGGTACTCCAGCTCGGTTTCGGGCCGGGGATTGAGTTCGGCCAGGCGGCGGAACAGTTCGGTGCGATCGGCGGGTTTCATGGGGTGCTTTCGATGGCGGCGCGCGGCGGCAGAGTCAGGCGTTCGATCCACGGCGTCAGCGCGCAGGCCAGCACGACCGCGGCACCCAGCGCGACCGGCGGCGCGCCCAGCAGCCAGGCCATCGCGGTGCCGGTGCCCGCCAGTGCCGCCACCGCGCGGCGTCCCTGCGCCGTGCTCGGCAGGTGGCGCGATTCGCCCAGCAGGAATCCGGCCGCGAGCGCCGCGCTGACGACGCCCGCCGCCGGCAGCGCGCCGACGGCGCAGGCGAAGGCGACGGGCAGGGCGAAGGCCAGCATGGGCGAAGCACGCAGCAGGCCGAGAGCCGCCAGAGCCAATGCGCCGCCCAGCCAGACGCCCGATACCAGCAGGGCGTCGGGCAGCAGCATGCGGTCCGGCGCGAGCGTGCCGCCGGCTGCCTGCGCCAGTGCCGTGGCGACGGCCAGCGCGAGCGCGGCGGGTGGAAACGGATTTGCCGCGACGCCGCCGAGCAGGCGCGCCGCGACCAGGCTCGCAGCGAGCGCCAGCGCGGCCATCCACGTCGGGGCCGCTGCGGGCCAGAGTGCCGCAACGAGCAGCGCCGTGGCCAGCGCGTGGATCAGGTCGACGGCCGCGCTGCTGCGGCCGGTGCTGCCATTCGGAACGCGCCGCAACGCGGTGGCGGCGGCCAACGCAACGGCGCACAGCGCGATGCAGCGCGCCGGCAGGAACGGATCGAGTCGTTCGGCCTGCAGCGCCAGTGCCGGCAGCATGGCCGCCAGCACGCAGGCGGCGCGGCGTGTGGGCGTGCCGCGCCATGCCGGCAGCGCCGAGGCGCTCATGCCCCGTCCCGGGGTGCGGGTTTGCGTCGCGCCCGGGAGCGGGCCAGCGCCGCCGCGACCGCCTGGGCCGAGGCGTTGGCGGCGCGCTGGCGTTCGCGTTCGACGGCCTGTTCCTCGCGCGCGCGCGCCAGGCGCGCCTCGCGCTGCGTGTAGCGTACGCGCGAGGCGGCGGAAAAGTCGCTGCGCTGGCGCGCGAGCCGCAGCTCGTCGCGCGCCGCGGCGAACAGCGCGGCCAGCGGAATGGCGCTCGGACAGTGCGCGTCGCAGGCAGCGCAGCCGGTGCAGTCATTCAATCCCAGCGACTGCGCTTCGTCCGGCGCCTCGCGGCGCAGCGCGGCGAGGACGCGCTGCGGGTGGACGCCGGCCGGGCAGGCCGGCGCGCACTCGCCGCAGCGGATGCAGGGCTGGGACGCGACCACGACCGGCCCGCGCGCTCAGCGCCCGGTGAAGGCGGGCTTGCGCCGCTCCAGGAAGGCGCGGGTGCCTTCGCGCATGTCCTCGGTGGAGGCCGAGGTGGCGAACGCCTGGGCTTCGTAGTCGAGCCCGGTCACCAGATCGGCCTCGCCGCCCAGGATCACCGCGTCGAGCACGCCGCGCAGGGCTTCGGGTGCGGACGCCGCCAACTGCTCGGCCAGCGCCAGAGTCTCCGATTCCAGCGCCTCGGGTGCCACCACGCGGTTGACGAGGTTGAGCTGGTAGGCACGTGCGGCGTCGATCTGGACACCGGTCAGGCACAGCTCCAGGGTCGCGCCGCGGCCGGTGACGCGCAGCAGGCGCTGGGTGCCGCCGAAGCCGGGCAGCACGCCAAGGTTGACCTCGGGCTGGCCCAGGCGCGCCTTTTCGCTGGCGATGCGCAGGTGGCAGGCCAGTGCCAGCTCCATGCCGCCGCCGAGCGCATAGCCGCTGATCTGCGCGATCACCGGTTTGCCGAGGGTTTCCACGGTGCGCATGGTGCGCTGGCCGCGCCGCGCGAAATCGCGCGCCTGCACCGGGGTGACGGTGGCCAGTTCGGAAATGTCGGCCCCGGCCACGAAGGCCTTCTCGCCCGCGCCGCGCAGGATCACCGCGCGTACCGAGCCATCGGTGCCGGCGTCCTCGAAGGCGCGGGTGAGCTCGTCGAGCGTGGCCGCGTTGAGCGCGTTGAGCTTGTCGGGGCGGTTGACGGTGATGCGGCGCACCGCGCCGAGGTTTTCGATGAGGAGGTTCACGAAGGCCACTGGGATACCCGCAAAGGTGGAATGCCGGCCGCCGATTGTAGCCGCTCAGCCTCCGCGCCGATGGCCGCGTGCACGCCGGTGAAACTTTCCGCCCGCTGTACGGTCTTTCGATCCCGTGTCGGGCGGGCAATCCGGGTACTGGCGATTCGCGGTACGCGTCGCTATCCTTGCGCGTTCTTTCTCGGCCACGGGCGTGGCCGTTCCACCAGGAGACAGGCATGAAGTTGCGCTGGACGGTCGCGCTGTTGGCGGCCACGACGATGAGCGCCGCGTTGGCGCAGGACACCACGTCCGAAAAGGGCAAGCTGAGCTACGCGGTCGGCTACCAGATCGGGCAGGACTTCACCGAGCGCAAGGTCGATGTCGACCTGTCGACCGTGATCCGTGCGATCCAGGACGGCTACGCCAAGCGCGATCCGGCGGTTCCGGCCGAGCAGATGGGCGCGGCGCTCGAGGCCATGCAGAAGAAGTTGCTGGACGAAGCCAAGGCCGAGTTCGACAAGGTCGCTGGTGAAAACAAGCGCAAGAGTGACGCCTTTCTGGCCCAGAACCGCTCCAAGACCGGCGTGCAGACCCTGTCCTCGGGCATCCAGTACCGCGTCATCGAGACCGGTACCGGTGCCAAGCCCACGGCGGCCTCGGACGTGAAGATCCACTTCCGCGGATCGCTCTCCACCGGGCAGGAGTTCGCCAGCACCTACCAGGGCAACGAGCCGGTGTCGATGCGGGTTGGCGAAGCGCCGCTGCCGGGGCTGCGCCAGGTGTTGCCGATGATGACCCAGGGATCGCGCTGGGAAGTCTTCATGCCGGCGGAGCAGGCCTACGGTGATTCGGTGCGCCCGATCGGCCCCAACCAGGCCGTCGTGTTCGACGTGAAGCTGGTCGAAGTAAAATGACCCTCGCCGCGCTTTCCCGGGTGGAATCGCCCGGAAGCGCATCGCGATTGCCTCCCACGGCCGGACGCGGATTGCGCGTTCCGGCCGTGTTTCATTTTTTCGGGGTTTTGTCCGGGTGCCGCCTCCGCGCGTTTGCCGTCCAGGCACCCCGCGCGGTGGCGTGATGCGGCCGCTGTCGCTGCCGATCAACCCGCTGACCGAACCAGAGCGCCTGCGCCAGTCGCTGCTGCCGCTGTCGGGCGAGCCGCCCGGGCCGGGCTGGAACCTCGACGAGGTTGCCGACGTCATCGATCCGCACCGTATGGTCAACGCCGCCGTGCTCGTGGGCCTGATCGCGCGCCCGACCGGGGCGCACGTGCTCCTGACCCGGCGCACCGATTCCCTCCAGCACCACGCCGGCCAGGTGAGTTTCCCGGGCGGACGGGTGGATCCGCAGGATCGCTCCGCGCTGGATGCGGCTCTGCGTGAAGCCTGGGAAGAAGTCGCCATTGCGCCGGCACAGGTCGAGCCGCTGGGCTTTCTGGACCCTTATGCGACCATCACCGGCTTCCGCGTGCTGCCGCTGGTGGCACGGCTGCCCGAAGACTACCGCGCGATCCCCAATCCCGACGAAGTCGCCGATGCCTTCGAGGTGCCGCTGGCACCGCTCCTGGCGGGAGATCGGCTGGTCACCTTGAGCGGTCCCTACCGCGGCCGTGTGCGCAGCTATTGGGAATACCAGGTGGGCCCGCACCGCATCTGGGGCGCGACCGCGGCCATGCTGGTCAACCTCGGCCGTCGCCTCGGCGCGGCGATCTGATTTCCGGATCGCGTCGGGTCAGCGGCACTGGCGCCAGCGCACCTGCATGGGCTGGTCGGCGTCGCCGCCGGGCACGTCGACCTGCAAGCGGGTGAAGCGCAGTTCCTCGTACTGCAGGAGCGAACGGCAGATATCGTCCACCAAAGTAGCCAGCTCCGCATCGGCGAGCATTTCCTGCAGGCTGATCTGAAGCGTGGAGCGGGTCTGCCAGACGGCGTTGGCCACCTGGGTCAGGTCGCGTACCTCCATGACCGCCGAAGCGCGGCGCGAGGCGAGCTGCTGGTCGGTTAGCGTGGCATCGGGCAGCGCCGGTGCGGCGGGCTGCGGCGTGGACTGTGGGGTCGGCTGCGGCGTGACCGCGGGTTCGGGGGTGACGGGTGCCGCCGCGCCGGGTTCCCGGGGCGGCGACGCGGTCGGCGCGGGAGCCGTCAGGCTGACGATGGCGAAGGCCGCGATCGCGGCCGTGAGCGCGACCAGCGTCGCGCTCAGCAGTCGCTTGCGCCTGGCGGCCAGCGCCACGCTTTCGGCGTCGACGCGCTGGTCGTGCGCCACCCAGGTCCTGACGTGGGCCCAGAGTTCGGGCCCGGCAAGGATTTCGATGCGCCGCTCTCTCGCCAGTTTCACGGCCTCCGGGTCGGCGCTGGCGCAAGACACGATGATCGCGCCATCGGCACCCTCGACCTGCGCCAGCGCGTGCAGCTGGCCCACGGCCGCCGAGGTGACGACCTGGTTCGCGCCGTTCCTGCATTGCACCAGATAGCGCGCGGTGCCGCGTGCGAACAGGAGGTCGAAACCGTCCTGGCCAGGGGCGCGATCCGTACCTGCCGGCTGCATGCCGCGATCCTTCAGGACTTCGGAAATCAGGCGGCTGAATTCGTTCCAGCGCATCGCGCACAGCAGCGCGATGCCCGCATTCGCCTCGACCCGCTCGGTGCGGAATGCACCCAGAATGCGGGCCATGAGCAGGAACACGATGACGAGCGTGGCCAGCGCAATCGGCCACGGGTGGTTGAGCAGGGAAGCAAATCCCATGGAGTATCCGCCGGCGGGAATCAGGCGCGCATCATAGCGCGGCTTCCGCGCCGACAGGCCGCCACGGCGGATCGGGGGGCTGTGGCAATTCGCGCTGCCGACCTGCAGCGTCGGCGGCGCAGGCGGGCGGTTTTCAGTCCTGGCCGGATGCGGGCGCGGATGCCGCAGGCGTCGTTGCCTTGGCTTTCTTCGCCGCCTTCTTTACCGCCGGTTTCGCTCCGGCGGGTGCCTTGGCGACGGCCTTTTTCTTCGCGGCGGCGGGCTTGGCCGCAGGCGTGGCGGTCGGTGCGGCCGGGGCGTTTTTCCCGGAACCGGGGGCGTCGGCCAGGTCGCGCAGGCGCGCATTGAGCTGGTCGACGCGCTGGATCAGGGCCTGAAGCTCGTCGCGGCCCGGTACGCCGAGGCGCACGAGGGCGCGCTGGACGCGCTCTTCGAACACCTTTTCAAGGCGATCCCAGGTGTCGGCCGCTCGATCCTTGACCTGCTCGACGCGGTTCTCGACCGAGCCGCGCACGGCGTTGACCTTGCCGCTGGCAAGCGAGCGGGTCTTCTTTTCCACGTTGGCACCTTCCTTGACCAGCGCCTCGAACAGGCGCGTGCTTTCCTGCTGCGCGCGGCCCAGCGCCTTCACGCCGGTCGACCAGATCTGCTGGGCGGAGTCCATGATTCCGTGCGCTGCCGGATTCCCGGCCCGCGGCGCAGCCGGCGGCTTGCGCGCCGATGCCGTGGTTTTCGCGGCAGGCTTTTTGGCAGTCGTCTTCGCTGCGGCGGGCTTGCGGGTCGGGGCCGGCTTGGCCGGAGCGGAGGTGCCGGGGGTGGCGGACTTGAACTTGGCCATGGGGCGTTCCGATGAGTGCGGACGGGGCGGTGCAAAACGTGATTTTAGGCCGTGTGCCTAGAATAATCACACTATGGCCGCGCCCGGCGACGCATGGGCAGGTGCCGGTATGGCGGTGCAAGTCTCCGGCGTTCGAGCGCCATGCCACGCGCGATTGGCTGGCCGCGTCAGGGGCGCGTGTCAGCGCGGGCAGCCTGCGGAATCAGGACGAGTGGGTCGACCGCATTCAGGCCGTCGCGCTGGCCGCCTCGGCGATCGGTTTGCCGTAGGTGCCCTTCAGCAGGCCCATGAGCCCTAGCGCCTCGCGATGCAGCGACTGCATGCTGGCATGGGGCGAGTCATTGGTTTCCTGATAGACGATCGCCAGCCACAGCGCCAGCCCGCGCAGCCGAAGCTGCGGAACGCGAGAGCGCGCACGGGTGAAGGCCAGGGTCGCACCGTCGCCCCAGGGCTGGTGCACGTCGGTGCTGCTGCTGCCGTACAGGTGCGGAACCGGCGTCTTGGTGGCGGCTTCGATCTCGCTCATCACCAGATTGCCGACCGCGCGCTGCGCCGTGACGGGCAGTTCAAACACGCTGCGCTTGATTTCCCGCAGCTGGCGGTTGAGCACGGTGTAGCGGCAGAACACGAGCAGGCGGGTCAGCAGTTTCACGGGCGGTCTCGCAACTTGATGTTGACAGGGGGTGTCGCAGTGCGACGTGGCGTGTCACCTTGTGACGCGAGGCTGCATCTTCGCAGAGCGCGTTCCGCTTATCCAGTCGTTTTTGCCGCTTCCCTGCGCAATTCGTGTTTCGGGTCACAAAAGCGCCGGCGCGCCCGGGCCTTCCTCACTCGCGATCCTCGCTCACGGCCCGATCCACCTTCTGGAAGCCGCGCGGCAGCAGGTGGCCGCGCTGCGCGCGCGTGCCGCCATAGGCCTGCAGGTCGCGCCAAGTGAGGACGAGCTTGCGCTGGCCGCAGTGCAGGATCAGTTCGCCACCGCTGCGCACGCAGGCCAGCACGCTCAGGGCTTCCTCCCCGGATTTGAGCCGCGCCGGCGGGATCTGGATGAGCTTGTTGCCCTTGCCCTTGTCCAGCTCCGGAAGCTCGGAGATCGGGAACACCAGGAGATGGCCCGCGCTGGTGATGGCCGCGACCAGGTCGCCGGCGGGATCGGCCACGGCGACCGGTGCGAGGAGTTCGGATCCCGCACCGGGATGGATGAGCTGTTTGCCGGCCTTTTGCCGGCCGAGGAAGTTGCCGAAGGCGGTGACGAACCCGTAGCCGTGGCTGGTGGCCAACAGGAAGCGCTGGCTGTCTTCGCCCGTGGCCAGTGCGCGGAATCCCGCACCGGCCGGAGGCGAGAAGCGTCCGGTCAGCGGTTCGCCATTGCCGCGCGCCGAGGGCAGGGTATGCGCCGGCGTGGAGTAGGCGCGACCGGTGGAATCCAGGAAGGCGACCTGCTGGTTGGAGCGGCAGCGCGCGGCGGCGAGCAGCGCATCGCCCTCGCGGTAGGCGAGCGAGGCCGGATCGATGTCGTGGCCCTTGGCGGCGCGCACCCAGCCCTTGGTGGAAAGCACGATGGTCACCGGTTCGCTGGCCACCAGTTCGGTTTCGTCCAGCGCCTGCGCGGCGGCGCGCTCGGCCAGCGGCGAGCGCCGCGCGTCGCCGAACTTCTTCGCGTCGGCCAGGAGCTCGTCCTTGACCAGCTTCTTGAGCCGGGCGGCGGAACCGAGCGTGGCGATCAGCGTTTCGCGTTCCGTTGCCAGCGCGTCCTGCTCGCCGCGGATCTTCATTTCTTCCAGCCGCGCGAGCTGCTTGAGGCGGGTTTCCAGGATGTAGTCGGCCTGGTCCCCGGACAGCGCGAAGCGGGCGATCAGCGCGGCGCGCGGGTCGTCCTCGGTGCGGACGATGTGGATCACCTCGTCCAGGTTCAGGAAGGCGATCAGCAGGCCATCGAGCAGGTGCAGGCGGCGCTCGACCTTCTCGAGACGGTGGGTGAGGCGCCTGCGCACCGTATCGGCGCGGAAACGCAGCCACTCGGACAGCATCTGCCGCAGATCCATCACCTGCGGCTTGCCGTTGAGGCCGATCACGTTGAAGTTGGCGCGGAAGCTCTTTTCCAGATCGGTGGTGGCGAACAGGTGGCCCATGAGCTGTTCGACGTCGATGCGGTTGGAGCGCGGCACCAGCACCAGGCGGATCGGGTTGGCGTGGTCGGATTCGTCGCGCAGGTCCTCCAGCCAGGGCAGCTTCTTGGCGCGCATCTGCGCCGCGATCTGCTCGAGGATCTTGCCGGGGCTGACCTGATAGGGCAGCGCGGTGATGACGATGTTGCCGTTCTCGCGCCGGTACACGGCGCGCGCGCGCACGCTGCCGCTGCCGGTCTGGTAGAGCTTCAGCAGGTCGGCGGCGGGCGTGATGATTTCCGCCTCGGTGGGGAAATCCGGACCGCGCAGGTGCTCCATGAGGTCGGCGACGGAAGCCTGCGGATCGTCGAGCAGGCGCACGCAGGCGCTGGCGACCTCGTTGAGATTGTGCGGCGGGATGTCGGTCGCCATGCCCACCGCGATGCCGGTGGTGCCGTTGAGCAGCAGGTGCGGCAGGCGCGCGGGCAGCCACGAGGGCTCTTCCAGGGTGCCGTCGAAGTTCGGGACCCAGTCGACCGTGCCCTGCTCCAGTTCGCCCAGCAGCACCTCGGCCAGCGGGCTGAGCTTGCTCTCGGTGTAGCGCATCGCGGCGAACGACTTGGGATCGTCGGCCGAGCCGAAGTTGCCCTGGCCATCGACCAGCGGATAGCGCCAGGAAAAGGGCTGGGCCATCAGCACCAGCGCCTCGTAGCAGGCCGAGTCGCCGTGCGGATGGAACTTGCCGATCACGTCACCCACGGTGCGCGCCGATTTCTTCGGCTTGGCGCTGGCCGAAAGCCCCAGCTCGCTCATCGCATACACGATGCGCCGCTGCACCGGCTTGAGGCCGTCGCCGATGAAGGGCAGGGCGCGGTCGAGCACCACGTACATGGAGTAGTCGAGATAGGCGCGCTCGGCGTACTCGTGCAGCGGGATCTGCTCGAAACCGTGGAAATCGGGGCGGAAGAGGTCGGTCATTCGGAATCGCGGGCGGGACGGATCAGCCGTGCATTGTAGGGGCTGACGCAATCCTTGAGACGCGCCCGGCGTCGGCCAGACGCACCACGGCGGGCCCATCCGAATCGGCAATCACCCGCCAATCAACTGCAGGCGCTCATCGCCGCGCGTTCGGACGCGGTGGCGGAGCGCGCGCGGCCGGCGTTGCTCAGGATCACGGCCGATTGCACCGCGCCATCGGCGCAGATCCGCAGGGTGAGGTTGGCCCCGCCGGACATCCCGTTGGGGCGGAACACGGCGCGCGGCCGGGTGCTGCCGCTCTGGATGGCCAGGCGTGGCGAAAGCGGCTGCTCGACCCGCAGCAGGGTGTCCTCCGGACCGAAGCGGTCGTCGCCGTTGCGATCCACGAACAATATCCAGCCGCCTTCCCAGCGCCCGCCGGCGCGGCAGCCGATGGCCGCGTCTCCGGGGCAGACCGTGACGGCCCGGCCCTGGCTGACGGCGTGCAGCCGCGCGGACGCGAAACCGGTCATGACCAGATTGTGTGCCGAGGAAGCGCTCGCCCGCACCAGCAGGCGGCCCATCGGAGGCGCGCCGATGCCGGCGAGCAGCGCCATGACGGCCAGCGTCATCAGCAGTTCGATCAGGGTGAAACCGGCGTGGCTGCGGATCATGGCGGGACTCCGTGAAAAGTGTGGCGTCAGTCTCGCTTTCGCCACGCGCCCGGCCCATCGGGCGCTGCCGCCCGCCGGCATAGGAAATCGGCTCATCGTGGCATCGGTGTCCGCACCACGGCTTCGCGCTAGAGTTGGGGCCACGCCGCCTGTTCCGCCCGCACGGAGAAGCCCGTCATGCCACTCGCCGACCAGTTCGTCACCCATCGCGTCGAGAACCAGGTGCCGCCGCTCGGCGACTACGATGCCTTTGCGACCGACATCGCGCTGCAGCAGGCGCTCGAGCGCGAGGGAGGCGGCTGGGCGCGCGATGCGCTGGCGGCGTTTGGCCCGGTGGCCGGTGGCGAGGCGATGCGGCTGGGCGTGCTTGCCAACCAGCATCGGCCCGCATTCCGGCCTTGTGATGCCCTGGGAAACCGCATCGACGAGGTCGAGTTCCATCCCGCCTACCACCGCCTGATGCAGCTGGGCATCGAACACGGCGTGCCGAATTTTTCCTGGTGCCACGAGGGCACGCGCGGCGCGCACGTGGCGCGTGCCGCGCTCGCCTACCTGCACATGCAGCCCGAGCAGGGCCACAACTGCCCGCTGACCATGACCCACGCCTGCGTGCCGGCGCTGCGCCAGCAGCCTTCGCTGGCGCGCGAGTGGCTGCCGCGCATCCTGGCAACGCGTTACGACGGGCGCGCGGTGCCGGCCGCGGCCAAGGCCGGCAACACCATCGGCATGGGCATGACCGAAAAGCAGGGCGGTTCGGACGTGCGCACCAACAGCACGCGCGCCACGCCGGTCGCGTCCCCGGGGCCGGGCGAAGCGTACGAGCTGGTCGGGCACAAGTTCTTCTTCTCCGCACCGATGAGCGACGCCTTCCTGGTGCTGGCGCAGGCGGCGGGCGGCCTGTCCTGCTTCCTCATGCCGCGCCTCCTGCCCGACGGCGCGCGCAACGCCATCCGCATCCAGCGCCTCAAGGACAAGCTCGGGGATTGGGCCAACGCCAGCTCCGAGGTCGAATTCACCGGCGCGGTGGCCTGGCTGGTCGGCGAGGAAGGCCGCGGCGTGGCCACCATCCTGGAAATGGTGGCGCTCACCCGCCAGGACTGCCTGATCGGCTCGGCCGGGATCATGCGCCAGGCGCTGGTGCAGGCGATCCACCATGCGCGCGGCCGGCACGCCTTCGGCCGGCGTCTGGTCGAGCAGACGCTGATGAGGAACGTGCTCGCCGATCTGGCGCTGGAATCCGAGGCTGCCATGGTGCTGGCGCTGCGCGTGGCGCGCGCGATCGACGCCGCGCCGCATGATCCGATGGAGGCGGCATTCGCCCGCGTCGCCACCGCGATCGGCAAATACCACGTCTGCAAGCGCTGCCCGCCGGTGGTGAACGAGGCGCAGGAGTGCCTCGGCGGCAATGGCTACATCGAGGATTCGATCCTGCCGCGCCTCTATCGGCAGGCGCCGGTGAACTCGATCTGGGAAGGCAGCGGCAACATCCAGTGCCTGGACGTGCTGCGCGCGCTGCGGCGCGAGCCGGCCACGCGCGAGGCGCTGATGGCCGAACTGGCCGGCGTCGCCGGGGAAAACCGCCGGCTGGACGACGAGGCCCGCTGGATCGAACGCACCCTGGATGCCACCGACACGCTCGAGGCCCGCGCGCGCCTCTTGACCGAGCGCATCGCGCTGGCGCTGGAGGCGACGCAGCTGATCCGCGCGGGGCAGGCGCAGGCGGCGGACCTTTTCATCGCCACGCGCCTGGATGGCCAGCACGGGCAGTGCTTCGGCACCCTGCCTGCGGATGCGCCGTTCGATGCGCTGATCGGACGCGCCTTTCCCGAGTCGTAGGCGGCTTGCAGGTAGAATGACCGGCTCCTTTCAACCCTGCGCCGCCATGACCTGCCGTACCCGATTCGCCCCCAGCCCCACCGGATTCCTGCACATTGGCGGCGCGCGCACCGCGCTCTACGCCTGGCTGGAAGCGCGCCGTCAGGGCGGCCGATTCATCCTGCGCATCGAGGACACCGACCGCGAGCGCTCCACCCAGGAGGCGGTGGACGCGATCCTGCAGGGGATGCAGTGGCTCGGCCTCGAGCACGACGAAGGCCCGTTTTATCAAACCCTGCGCATCGACCGTTACCGCCAGGTGGCCGAAGACCTGGTGAAGGCCGGCAAGGCCTACTACGCCTACGAGTCGCGCGAGGAGATCGAAGCCATGCGCGAGCAGGCCATGGCCGAGGGCCGCAAGCCGCGCTACAACGGCCACTATCGCGATCTGGACGAACCGCGCCGCGACGATCCCAACCGCGTCATCCGTTTCAGGAACCCGCTGGACGGCAGCGTGGTGTTCGACGACCGGGTGCGCGGACGCATCGAGATCGGCAACGAGGAGTTGGACGACCTCATCATCTGGCGCTCCGACGACCACCCCACCTACAACTTCGCGGTGGTGGTGGACGACATCGACATGGGCATCACCGAGGTGATCCGCGGCGAGGATCACATCAACAACACCCCGCGCCAGATCAACATCTACCGCGCCTTGGGCGTCACCCCGCCCAGCTTCGCGCACCTGCCGATGATCCACGGGCCGGACGGTGCCAAGCTCTCCAAGCGTCACGGCGCGGTGAGCGTGATGCAGTACCGCGACGACGGCTACCTGCCGCACGCCCTGCTCAACTACATCGCACGCCTCGGCTGGTCGCACGGCGACCAGGAAATCTTTTCGATCGCGCAGATGATCGAACTGTTCCGGGTCGAGGACGTCAACAAGGCGCCTTCGCGCTTCGACTTCGACAAGCTCGCCTGGGTCAACCAGCACTACCTCAAGAACGATGATCCGCTCGAGATCGTTCCGCACTTCATGTGGCACCTGCACAACGCCGGCATCGACGCCGAGCGCGGCCCGGATCCGGCCGACGTGGTGGTGGCCCTGCGCGAGCGGGTCAAGACGCTCAAGGAAATGGCCGAGCGTGCGCGGGTCTGGTACCTGGGCATCGAACAGTGGGACCAGGCGGCGGTGTCCAAACACCTGCTGCCGGCCGGCGCGGTGCTGGCCGACGCGCGCGCGCGCCTGGCGGCCCTGGACGAGTGGAATCCCGAAGCCATCGACGCGGCGCTGCGCGCCTGTGCCGAGGCGCAGGGCCTGGGGCTGGGAAAGGTGGCGCAGCCGCTGCGGGTGGCGATGACCGGCTCGCAGGTATCGCCCTCGATCGACTGGACGATCCACCTGTGCGGGCGCGAAGGTGCGCTGGCGCGGCTGGATCGCGCGCTCGATATCGTGGCCTCGGGAATGCTTCCGGGCTGACTGCCTGTCTCGCCGATGAGGGCGTGACCGGGTCGCGAAAGAGGCACCGGATGGCGATGCTATGATCCCGGCCGATGGCTCCGATCCCGCACCAGCGCTGCGTTCACCCCGACGATCATGTGCATGATCGGGACGCCTTCGTGCGCGAAGTCATGGACGTGTGCGACGAGCGCGGACTGCGCCTGACGCCGCTGCGCGAGCGGGTGCTGCGCCTGGTGGCGCAGGCGGAGCTGCCGGTGAAGGCCTACGACCTGATGGACCAGCTGCGCGACGATCGCGGCCCGGCGGCACCGCCCACGGTGTACCGCGTGCTCGATTTCCTGCTCGAAAACGGCTTCATCCACAAGCTGGAGTCGATCAACGCCTACGTTGGTTGCCACCAGCCGCGCCAGCGGCATTCGGTGCCATTCCTGATCTGCGAAGGCTGCGGCCGCGCGGTCGAGATGGAAGACGAGCGCGCCACCCGCCTGCTGACCGAACAGGCGTATGCGCTCGGATTCAGGCCGCTGGCGCAGACCCTGGAAGTGCACGGGCGCTGCGCGCGCTGCGCGGAGTCGGAGTGAGCATGGCGGCAGCCGGTGGCGTCCGATGGCGTGGACGTGGGTGCTTCGGGCTGGGCCTGGCCCTGATGGCCCTGGCCGCCGCGGCGCAGGCACCTCTGCCGCCGCAGGCGACGCCGGCGGATGCCTTTGTCGGGCCGCCCCCGCTGATTCCTGCGGGCGATCCGGCCTCTTCCGAATTCGTCGGCCCGGTGCTGGTGGGGCCCTTCACGATCCTCGACACCCAGGTCTTGCCGGGCAAGCGCGCGCGGCTGGAGTGGAACGCCGGAATGAGCTTCTCCGGCAGCGAGGTGATCAGCCCGGTGGTGGTGGCGCACGGCGTGCGGCCCGGGCCGGTTTTGTGCCTGACCGCCGGCATCCACGGCGACGAGCTCAACAGCGTCGAGATCGTGCGGCGCATCGTCAATGGCGTCGAGCCGGCCGATCTGGGCGGAACCCTGATCGCGGTCCCGGTGGTCAACCTGTTCGGCTTCTCGCGCAACTCGCGCTACCTGCCGGATCGGCGCGATCTCAACCGCTATTTTCCCGGAACGCGCCACGGCAGCATCGCCTCGCGCATCGCCTACAACTTCTTCATCGAGATCGTGCAGCGCTGCGACGCCCTGGTGGATCTGCACACCGGCTCGTTCGACCGGCGCAACCTGCCGCAGGTCCGCGCCGACCTGAGCCGGCCGGAAGTGCGCGAGTTCACCCGCGGCTTCGGTGCCACCACGGTGCTGCACAGCGCCGGCTCGCGCGGCATGTTGCGCAACGCCGCGATCCAGGCCGGCATCCCCGCCGTGACCTTCGAGGTCGGCGGGCCGGGCGAGCTGGAAGCCGAGGAAATCGTGCACGGCGAACAGGCGATATCGACCCTGATGCACAAGCTCGGCATGACCCGCCACCTGCCGGCCTGGGACGAGCCGCAGCCGATCTTCTACGACTCCTCCTGGGTGCGATCGGATGCCGGTGGCCTGCTGCTGGGGCGCGTGCGCCTGGGCGAAAGCGTGGAGCCGGGCCAGGTGCTGGGGATCGTGATCGACCCGATCAACAACATCGAGCGCGATCTGGTGTCCCCGGTGCGCGGTCGGGTGATCGGCATGGCGCGCAACCAGGTCGTGCTGCCGGGATTCGCGGTGTTTCATCTGGGCGAGGAAACCAGCGAGCAGCAGGTCGTCAGCGATGCGCAGCGCGGCAGCCGCGGCGTGACCGACGAAGACGGCGGGCGCGATCCAGCGGATCCGGAGTCCCTGCCGCTGGATGACGAGCTGGATCAGGACTAGATGCCCGCAGCCGTGCCGCGGGCATCCACGCATTCCGCCTCTCAGAAGTACATGCGCATCCCGAACGCCACGGCGCGGCCGGGCAGCGGCGCGTAGTCGCGCAGCAGCGAAGTGTGCGGGCGGGCTTCCTGATTGCCCAGGTTGGTGCCGTCGAGGAACACCTCCCAGCTTGCCGCGGGCCTGTCCCAGCGGTAGGCCAGATGCGCGTCAACCAGCGTGTAGCCCGGGCTGGGGGCCTCGCTGTCGGCCACGCGGTTCTGGGCCTGGTGGCGCACGGCACCGGCCGAGACGCTCAGGCCGCCGGACGCCCATGCCAGGCTGGCACCAAAGCGCGCGGGTGCCAAGCGCGGAATGTTGCCCTCGTTGGACAGTTCCACGGTGTGGTGGTGGGCATGGTCACCGTGCGGCACGGCGAGCGCGACGCTGCGGCTGCCGCTTCCGTCGAGCCGGGCGCGCACGGTGTCGCCGAAGACGCGCAGGTCGAGCCGGCCGGCGGCGGCATCGAGCAGGTGAAACACCGCCTCCGCTTCGGCTCCGTTGAACAGGGCGTCCTGCTGTGCCCACAGCCGGACCGGCACCCCGTCCGCCTCGATCCCGGTGTCGGCCAGATAGATGAAGTCGGTGAAGCGGGTCTGGTAGATCGCCGCCTTGAAGGTCATCCGCGCGGTGTGCGCGTGCAGGCCGAATTCGGCGCGGTTGGCGCGCTCGGTGTCGAGGCCGGCGTCGCCGATTTCGAGCGAGCGCGTGGCCACGTGCAGGCCGGCGGCGTACAGCTCCTCGTTGATCGGCGCGCGCTCCGAGCGGTCCAGGCCCAGGCGCAGGTCGATGGCGTCGCTGACCTGCCAGATGGCGTCCGCCGACAGGTTGACCAGACCGAAGCTGTGCGCGCTCTCCAGGTCCGGGTCGAGCTTCACCCGATCATGGCGGGCGCCCAGCTCCACCTTGACCGGGGCAAAGGTCTTTTCCTGCAGCACGAAGGCCCCGAGCGTTCGGGTTCGGGTGGCGGGGACGAAGGCTTCCGCGCCCACGGCATCGAAGCGGGACTGGCCGAACTGCAGGCCGAACGCGCCGCGCCAGCCGGCGATGTCCTTCTGCACCGCCTCGATGCGCCCTTCGATGCCGCGGTTGTCGAACACGGTGCCCCGGTCCGCACCCTCGAACTCGGTATGCGTGTAGTCGGTGTAGGCCAGGCGCAGGTCCACGCGCTGCAGGAAGGCGAGCGGGTCGTAGATGCCGCCGCGCAGGTCCCAGCGGTTCTGCACCAGGTCGATGCGCACGCGGCTCTCATCCTGCCCGTGTTCATCGTCGTCATGGTCGTCATCGCCCTGGTCGTGGCCATGATCGTCCTCGTCACCGTGCGCGTGGGTCCCGTCGGGGATGCCGTAATTGCTGCGGTAGCTGGAGCCTGCCAGGCCGAAGTAGCCGCGTTCGCCAAACCGGGTCGCGCCGATGCCGGCGGCGCGGGTGCGAAGCGAGCTGTTTGGCAGCAGGCCGGGGACCTGCGGCTCGTCCTCGTCGTGATCGTGGCCATCCTCGTCGTGGTCTTCCAACCGCGCCACGCCGGGGATATCGACATCGCCGGCATTGCGCACCAGGCCGTCGACATGCAGCACCCAGTCGCCGCTCATCCCGTCGAGCCGGAACATGCCGGTGCGTTCGTCGCTGACGCTGTTGCCGCGCACCTCGGCGCGACCGGAAAGCGGTGCGTCAGGCAGTTCCGTGGCGATGCGGCCGTCGACCACGTTGATCGCGCCGCCGATCGCGCCGCTGCCGAACAGCAGGGTCGCCGGACCCTTCAGCACCTCGATCTGGTCGGCCAGAAACGGCTCGACGCTGACCGCGTGATCGGCGCTGACGGTGGATACGTCCATCGTCGCCAGTCCGCTGGAAAGGATCTGCACGCGCGGGCCTTCCTGGCCGCGGATGATCGGACGGCTCACGCCCGCGCCGAAGTCGCCGCCCTGGACGCCGGGCAATCCGGACAGCGTTTGCCCGAGCGTGGCCGCCTTGCTGCGCTCCAGCGCCTCGCCCGCGAGCACGTCGACCGGCGCGGCAATGTCCTCGGCCGAGGTGCGCATCGGCGTTGCGGTGACGGTGATTTCGTCGAGCGTTTGCGCCGTTCGCGCGGTGCCGTCTGTGGCATCGGCGGCGGCGAGGCGCGGGGAGGCGGCAATGGCCAGTGCAATGGTGCAGGCGAGCGGAGCGTGGCAAATCGTCTTGGGGAACATGGGCGTCCAGGGCTGTGGCACGTGTCCCGGAAGTGGGACCTTTCGGCTGGAATGTTATCAAGTAACATTTTGCAGGTCATGTTATAGTGTTTCGCAAAGACGACACGTGTTCCGGAAGTCATGGAAGTATCCCGCTCCAGCTGCCAAGTCGATCGATTCCAGCGCACCGGCGACCGCGTCGGCATGTGGACATCGTTTTTATGTGCGGTGCACTGCGCGCTGCTGCCGCTGGCGCTGGCGGTGCTGCCCACGCTTGGGCTGAGCGTGGTGGGGCGAGTGGACATCGATCAGGCGTTCGTGGTGTTCGCCACGGTGCTGGCCATCGCCTCGCTCGCCGTGGGCTACCGCCGCCATCGTGCCTTCCTTGCGTGGCTGCTGCTGGCACCGGGCCTGCTGCTGGTCTGGGCCAACGCCTTCTCCCCGCTGCACGACCATTCGCTCTGGCACGCGGTGATGATGGCGGCCGGAGGGCTGCTGATCGCGGTCGCGCACCTGGTCAATTACCGCCTGTCCCACCTCACCGCGCCTGACCGGACGGCGTGAGTTTCGCGCGCCGGTGATTCCGCCTGCGGGGCGAGCTTGCGCGGTGGCGAAGCGATGGTAGGCTAATCGGCCGCGCGCTGCGCGAGACATCCGATTCCGCGAAAAAGGAGCAATACCGATGGGCAAGGGCGATCGCAAGACGGCCAAGGGCAAGCGCTATTCCAGCAGTTACGGCAACACCCGCCCGCACCGCGCGGCCAGCGCCGAGGCGGTGCCGGTCGCCGTCGTGGCCAAGGCTCCGGCGGCACGCAAGACGGCGGCAAAGAAAAAGGCCTGAGTCCGCAGCCGGCTGACATGAGAAAGGGGGAGCGGCATGCCGCTCCCCCTTTTCGTTTCCACCGGCGACGGCACGCGCCCGACGGGCGCGGTCGATCGCTTACTTCTTCCTGAGACCGGCGGCCTCGCGCAGGGCCTGGGCGCGATCCGTGCGCTCCCAGGAGAAGGACGTCGCCGTCCTGGTCTTTTCCGCGCCGTCCGTGTAGCTGATTTCCTTCGGCTTGCGGCCGAAGTGGCCATAGGCCGCCGTGGGCTGGTAGATCGGATGGATCAGGTCGAGCATCTTGATGATGCCCCACGGGCGCAGATCGAAGTGGGCGCGGATCAGCTTCTCGATCTTCGCATCCTCGATCTTGCCGGTGCCGAAGGTGGTCACCGAGATCGAGGTCGGCTCGGCCACGCCGATGGCGTAGCTGAGCTGGATTTCGCAGCGGTCGGCCAGACCGGCATCCACGATGTTCTTGGCGACGTAGCGCGCGGCATAGGCGGCCGAACGATCAACCTTGGACGGATCCTTGCCGGAGAACGCGCCGCCGCCGTGACGGGCCATGCCGCCGTAGGTGTCGACGATGATCTTGCGCCCGGTCAGGCCGCAGTCGCCCATCGGCCCGCCGATGGCGAAGATACCGGTGGGATTGATGTGGACCTTGCTCTTGGGCAGCTTTTCCAGCCACTCCTTGGGCAGCACCGGCTTGAGGATGTGCTCGTACACGCCCTCGATGATCTCCTTGTGCTTGATCGCCGGATCGTGCTGGGTGGAAAGCACGACCGCGTCCAGACCGACGATGCGGTCGCCGTCATAGCGCAGCGTGACCTGGCTCTTGGCGTCCGGGCGCAGCCAGGGCAGGGGCGAGTTCTTCTTCTTGCGAACCTTGGATTGTTGCTCCACCAGCCGGTGGCTGTAGTAGATCGGCGCCGGCATGTGCTCGGGCGCTTCGCGGCAGGCGTAGCCGAACATCAGGCCCTGATCGCCGGCACCCTGTTCTTCGGGCTTCTTCTTGTTCTTGCCCGCGCCGTCGACGCCGGCGGCGATGTGGGTCGACTGCTTGCCGATCAGGTTCATCACCGCACAGGTGTGCCCATCGAAACCCACTTCCGAGCTGGTGTAGCCGATGTCGGAAATCACCTTGCGCGCGATCTCCTCGATGTCGACCCAGGCCGAGGTGGTAATTTCGCCAGCCACGATGGCCACGCCGGTCTTCACCAGCGTCTCGCAGGCCACGCGCGCCGCAGGATCCCTGGCGATGATGGCGTCGAGCACGGCGTCGGAAATCTGGTCGGCGATCTTGTCCGGATGGCCTTCAGACACCGATTCGGAGGTGAAGAGATGGGTGCTCATTGTTTCTGTTTATCCCTTGATGCGGATGGAAGGATCAAAAGTGGGGGCGCATGATACCCCTTCGTTCCCGGCGCTGCATCAATGCCCGTTGAACGAAGGCGGGCACGGCGCGTGCTGGATCAGCGCCCGGCCAGCGCGGCGTAGCGCGCGTGGAGGCGTACCACGATGGCATCCAGGGCGTCGATGGGGCCGTCGTTGGTGATCACGTCGTCCGCGATCGCAAGCCGCGCGGCGCGGTCGGCCTGCGCCGCCAGCATGCGTTCGGCGGCGCCGCGATCCATGCCGTCGCGCGCCATGGCGCGCGCGATCTGGATCTCGCGCGGCACGTCGACGACCAGGATGCGGTCGAGCCAGCCGTAACGGTCGATGCCTTCGGCCAGGAGGGGAACCGCGACGAGGGCGCAGGCCGGTCCGGGCGCGTGCGCCAGGGCCTTGAGCCGGGCGTGCACGCGCGGGTGCAGGATCGCGTTCAGGCGCTCGCGCGCCGCCGCGTCGCCGAAGACCGCGGTACGCAGCGCCGCGCGGTCGAGGCGGCCGTCCGCGGCGAGCAGGTGCGTTCCGAACGCGCCGGCGATCTCGCCCAGCGCGGGCTGGCCGGGTTCGACCAGCTCGCGGGCGACGAGATCGGCGTCGAACACCGGGACGCCGCGTGCGGCGAATTTTCCGGTCACGGCCGACTTTCCCGAGCCGATGCCGCCGGTGATGCCGATGACGAAGGGAGGGTGCACGCGGATTCCTCGGGCGGAGCAGGCCACAGCGTACCCGCTGCGCCCCGGCGGCGCGTCGATCCCGGCCGCAGTTGGGGCGCGGGCCGCGCGTTCCAGCGGGGCACCGGCCGCGCCGGGCCGGACTGCGGATTTCACCGCGAGCCGGTAACATTGCCAGTTCACTTCGCGCCTCAACCCACCCGCAGGAGACACGGATCGTGGCCATCAACCAGCAGCAGCGTGACAAGATCGCATCCGGCCAGGGCTTCATCGCCGCGCTCGACCAGAGCGGCGGCAGCACGCCCAAGGCGCTTCGCCTCTACGGCATCGAGGAATCCGCCTACAGCGGCGAAGCCGAGATGTTCGCGCTGGTGCATCGGATGCGCGAGCGCATCGTCACCAGTCCCGCGTTCAATGGCGAGCGCATCGTCGGTGCGATCCTGTTCGAGCGCACCATGGACGACGACTTCGGCGGCAAGAGCGCGGTTGAGTTCCTGTGGAAAGACAAGGGCGTGGTGCCTTTCCTCAAGATCGACAAGGGCCTGATGGACGAGGCCGATGGCGTGCAGCTGATGAAGCCCAATCCCGGTCTGGACGCGCTGCTGGCGCGCGCCAAGGCCAAGGGCGTGTTCGGCACCAAGGAGCGCTCGGTCATCAAGGCCAACAACCCGTCTGGAATCGCTGCCGTGCTCGACCAGCAGTTCGAGGTGGCGCGCCAGGTGCTGGCCGCGGAACTGGTGCCGATCATCGAGCCGGAGGTCGACATCAAGGCCGCCGACAAGGCCGCCATCGAGGTCGAGATGAAGAAGGGCCTGCTGGCGCGCCTGGACACCATCGATCCGGCGACGCCGGTGATGCTCAAGCTCACCCTGCCCAGCGTGGACGGGTTCTTCAAGGAGCTGGTCGAACACCCGAGCGTGCTCAAGGTCGTTGCGCTGTCGGGCGGCTATTCGCGCGAGAAGTCCAACGAACTGCTGGCGAAAAACCCCGGCGTCATCGCCAGCTTCAGCCGCGCGCTGACCGAGGGGCTGAGTGCGCAGCAGGACGAGGCCGCGTTCAATCAGGCGCTGGACGCGGCGATCGAATCGATCTACCGCGCGTCGATCGCCTGACCGGGCAGCGCCCGCGCGCAGATGCGACGGGCAACTGAAGCGGCCATGCGTATCGTCCATCTGATCCTCACCCGCCGCTTCGCCGGAAGCGAGCGCTATGCCGTGGAACTGGCCAATGCGCAGGCGCAGGCCGGTCACGATGTGACCATGGTGCTGCGCCGGGTGGCCACGGAAGACCGGCCCGATGCGATCGCGCATCGCCTCGATCCTGCGGTGCGCGTGGAGGCCGTGGGCCTGCTTTCGCCGGTCTGGCAGGCGCGGCGGATCGTGCGGCGCCTGCGTCCTGACGTAGCGCACGCACACCTGAGTGGTGCCTGCCGAGCGCTGCACGGGCTGCGCGGCGAATGCCTGCGCGTGGCCAGCTTGCATGTGGCCTACAAGTCGCGCCAGCACGCGGATCTGGATGCACTCATCGCCATCGCGCCCTGGCAGCTTCCCGCCATCCCGCCGGCGCTGCGCCCGCACAGCGTCCAGATCGACAACTGGACGCGCGCGCAGCCCGCCGCGCCCGACGCGCGCGCGCGCATACGAGCCGGCGCGCGCATTGCACCCGATGCCTTCGTGTTCGGTGCGCTTGGACGGGTGGAGCGCAGCAAGGGGCTCGACGTGCTGGTGGAAGCCTGGAAGCGCGCCGACCTGCCGATCGAGGCGCGCCTGGTGATTGTCGGGCAGGGCGAGGCTTTCGATGCGTTGCGCAAAATCGCGCCGCGCGAGGTGGTGATGCCCGGCTTCGTCAGCGATCCGCAGGACTGGATGGCCGCGTTCGACGTGTTCGTGAGCGCGGCGCGGCGCGAACCCTTCGGTCTGGTATTGCTGGAGGCCATGGGTGCCGGGCTGCCGATCCTGGCCAGCGCCAGCGAAGGCGCGCGGCACCTGGCCGAGGTGATCGGCACGCCGCTGCTGCCGATCGATGATCCGGAGGCGCTGGCAGAGGCCTTGCGCGAGACGTTTTCGCAGCGCCCGGCGCGACGCGCGTATCCGATGGAGCGCTTCGACCTCGCCGCGCGCGTGGCCGACATCGAGGCCTTCTACCGGCGGGAGCTGGCCGCCCTCGGCAGGGACCGAGTTGGCCCGGAGCCGGCATGAGCCCCCGCACCGACACCTCTGGCGTGCACGCCGCGGCGGATGACTACTTCAGCAACCGCAGCCTGCGGTTCCTGCACCGGCTCGCCGCCAACAACACCAAGCCCTGGTTCCAGGCGCACCGCGCCGACTACGAAGCCCACGTGCGCGAGCCGTTTCTGCGGCTGGTCGGCGATCTGCAGCCGGCGCTGGCCGCGATCAGCCCGCACTATCGCGCCGATCCGCGCAAGCAGGGCGGTTCGCTGTTCCGCATCCATCGCGACGCGCGCTACAGCCGCGACAAGTCGCCCTACAAGACCTGGCAGGGCGCGCGCTTTTTTCACGAGCGGCGGCGCGAGGTGGCTTCGCCGTCCTTCTACGTCCAGCTCCAGCCGGGCGGGAGCTTCGTCGGTGCCGGGATCTGGCAGCCTGAGCCCGAGGTGCAGCGGCGCATCCGCCAGTTCATCTTCGACAACCCGGCAGGCTGGCAGACGGCCATCGGCGCGCCGCGCGTTCGCGCAAGCTTCGTGCTGGAGCGCGAAGGATCCATGGTGCGCGCGCCGCGCGGCTATCCGGCCGACTCGCCTCTGATCGAGGATCTCAAGCTGCGCAGCTGGACGCTCTGGCGTCCGCTCGACGATGCCACCGTGGTCGGCCCGGGCCTGCGCGCCGCGCTGGAGGCGGATTTCGCCACGCTCGCGCCCTTGGTCGATTACCTTTGCGCGGCGCTCGACCTGGACTTTTGAGCGGCGGTCCGCAGCGCGCGGACGTGCCGTAAGCGGAATCCGCCGCGGTGGCCCCGCCGCAGGAGCGGGGCCACCGCGCGAGCCGGCTACTTGACGAAGTTCGCCGTGACCGAGGTTGCGGCGGTCGGCTGCAGGCGGCAATAGCCTTCCGCCGTGATCGAGGCGCAGGCCGGCGTTCCCATGGTCGGGGAAATCCAGCGCGTGAAGGCCGAATCCGGGGCCGCGATCGGAACCAGTTCGTAGGTCGTCGCGGTGGGCGCGATGCGGCAGGGGAAGGCCGTGCACACCGCCAGCGGCGCATCGCCACCGGCGGCTCGCACCAGGACCACGCCGCTGCCTTCGCCGACGGTGTTCAGGGTGACCACCGGCTTGGACGGCGCGCCGCTGAAGCCGACGGACACCGGGCGCTCGCTCGAAACCCGCATGCGGCAGTCGCCCTGCGGGGTGATCGAATCGCACTGGCTGGCGATCCAGCCGCTGAAAGCCGAGCCGGTCGAGGGCGAGGCGATCAGGTCGAAGGTCGCATCGGGCAGCCCGACGGTGCAGGGGAAACCCGCGCAGGTGGCGGCGGTCGCGCCGGTCGCCACGCGCCGCATTGCCACCGTGCCGGCCCCCAGGCCCGAATGCGTCATGACGATGCGCTTGCCGGCGACCGTGTAGCCGGCCCGCAGCGAGGCACCGCTGAAGCTTTCGTAGGCATGCAGCAGGATGTAGTGCATTCCGCGCTGCGGGTTGGGGATATAGATTTCCTCGTTGCCGGCGGGGTTGCCGGAAACGAACTGCTCGTTCCAGTCCGGCGTCGGCACGCCGCCGCGGCGCACGAACAGGTCCAGGTCCCGGCTGGCGCGCGTGGTGATCCACAGGTCGGTGGCACCCTGCGGCACGTCCACCTTGAAGTAGCGTCCGCCGCCCTGCGGTGCCGAGATGCCGGTCATGGGCACATCGGCGCTGACGGTGCGGCCGCCCTGCGGGCCGAGCGCGTAGTGGGCGAACAGGCGTGCGCCCGAATAGTCCGGCGCGCCCTTGATCATGATGTAGTAGATCCCCGCCAGCGGTGCCGGGAATTCGCACAGTTCGTTGTTGCCGTGGAGGTAGGGACGGCAGTCGTACTGGCTCTCGTTCGGTTCGGTGCCGTGGCGCACGTAGAGGTCGGCATCGCCGCTGCCGCCGCTGAGCCGGATCCTGAGCGACTCCGAGCCGGAAGGCACGTGCAGCGAGTACATGCGCGCCAGACCGCCCTGCGCGGACAGATCGGCGATCGCCTGGCCGCGGCTCAGGCCGGTGACCGGCACCTTGAAGTGGGCCAGCGCGGCGTGCGCCTGGTTCGCCGCCAGGGTGCAGGTGCTCCCGCTGCCGGAGCAGGCGCCCGACCAGCCGGTGAAGGTCGATCCGGTGGCGGCGGCCGCGGTCAAGGTGACGCTGGTGCCCTTGCTGAAGGTGTTGGAGCAGCGCGCGCCGCAGTCGATGCCGCTGGGCGAGCTGGTGATCCGGCCCGAGCCGATGCCGGCGCGGGTCACGGAGATCGGCAGTCGGGTGATCGCCTGATTGCCGGCGGCGCGTACCGCGGCTTCCGCGTTGACCAGTCCGACGCCGCAGCCGCCGGTGCAGTGGCCAGGGAACGGTTTGGCGGTGTCGCGCAGCAGGGTGCGGACTTCGGCGGGCGAGAGCGAGCCCTTGCGCGCCAGGACCAGTGCGGCAACGCCGGAAACGTGCGGCGTGGCCATCGAGGTACCGGCCATGTAGTAGTAGCCCGCTTCATTCTGTCCCTGCTCGCCGCTGTTGAGCGTGGAGAGGATGAGGTCCGGGTAGTCGTTCTCGCAGTCCCTGCAGTCCCCGCCGGGTGCCGCGAGGTCCACCAGCTCGCCGTAGTTGGAGTACGACGCGCGGATGCCGGCGCGGTTGCTGGCACCCACGACGAGCACGCCGCTGCAGTTGGCCGGGCGCTGGGTGGCCGCATGTGCGTCATCGTTGCCGGCGGCCGCGATCACCACGGCCTTGCGCGCGTTCGCGGCATCGACCGCGTTCTGGTAGGTCGGGCCGCACATGCCCTCGCCACCGAGGCTGAGGTTGATGATGCGCGCAGGCGTCGCGTTCGCCGGGACGCCGGGCACGGTGCCGCCAGCCGCCCAGATGATCGAGTCGGCAATGTCGGCCACGGTGCCGCCGCAGCGGCCCAGGGCGCGCACGTGCTGCACCCTGGCACCGAACGCGACGCCGGCCACGCCGATGCCATTGTTCGCCTGGGCGGCGGCGATGCCGGCAACGTGGGTGCCGTGCCAGGAGGACTTCTTCGACGGCTCGACTCCCGGACCGCAGTCGCCCGGTTCGTGCCAGTCGCCCTCGTCGTTGGGGTTGGCGTCGCGACCGTCGCCGTCGCGCGCGGTTTCCTCACTGGAGATGAAGTCGTAGCCCGCGACGGTCTGTGCGTCGAGGTCCGGGTGCGGGGTGCCGCCGGTATCCACGACTGCGATGACGATGCCAGAGCCGGTGGACATGTCCCACGCGGCCGGGGCGCTGATGCCGCCGACCGGATCGCTCAGGCCCCACTGCAGGGCGTAGTGCCGGTCGTTCGGGACCAGTGCCGGGTAGGCGCGGGCGTTCGGTTCGACCGCCACGATGTCCGGATTGGCCGCCAGCGTCGCCATCCAGGCATTCGCGTCTTCACCGGCAAGGCGGGTTCCGTTCAGGCGAACGAGGTGGCCACCCGTGGCGAGCTGGCGCTCGTGGCGCGCCGCGAAGCCGAACGCCTTCCCCATGCGTGCGAGGTCCGCATCGATCGCCTTGCGGGTGCGGCTGGCCGCTGCGGATTTTTCTTCCCCGGCGGGCGCATCGTCGCGGTAGTAGACGATGAAGCCGTCGAAGGATTCGCCCGGCTGGCCGGCATCGAACAGGACGCGTTCGGCCAACGCCGAGCGGGTGTCGATCCGGCCCGGATCGGCAGCCAGCGCGCTGCCGGCGACGGCGGCGCAGGTGGTTGCCACGGCCAGCGTCAACAGGGGCCGGCGCACGATCTGGTACAGGGAGGTGATGGGGGACACGTGGGATTCTCCTGAGGTGCCGGCGCTCCGCACGACGCGCGGTGGGAGTGATGATTTTGCCAGAATTGTGAGCAGGATCGCGTCCTGGTGCCGGACCAGAGGCTGGGCCGGCATGAAATGTGACGTTCTGCCTCAGGGGCGGATTTCGAACAGGCCGACCGTCAGTTCTTCACCGGAGTGGATGTGACGAAGACGGATGCTGACCGTGCCGGGGGATTCCAGCAGCGCCAGCGGCACCCGTGAGGTGATGCCGCGATCGGTGCGGGTGGCGGGGAGGCGGTCGTCGCCAAACACCAGCTGCACGTTGTTGGGCGCGCACGGTAGAAGGAACCACATGCCCTGCGAGCCGTCGGGCTGCGCATTCTCCGCCACGCCGACCGTCGTTTCCGTCGGACCCCATCCGGTGACGGGGCAGAAAATGGAGGAGCGCGTTCCGTCCTCCCTGACCGCGCGCTCGGCCATTGGCCGCACCACCAGTTCGCCGATCGGCTGCACAGTGTCGTTCACCGGGTCGTAAAGCTCGACCCGATAGCTGCCCGGCGTGGCGAGGATCCGTTCCTGCAGGCTGCCGAAGATCCCCGAGGTGAAGCCGGCTTCGGACACGGTGGTGGGGCTTTCCTGGCCATCGATGCGGACCTTGACCCAGTCGGGCGCGCCTGGCGCGACGAACCAAAGCCCGCTGTGGCCATCGGGCTGCACGTTGAACTTCGATCCCTGCTCGGTGGTGCGTGGCCCCCAGTTGGTGATTTCGACGATGGCCGCAGGCGGTTGCCCGGGCGCTTTCGCGGCATCGGAAGCAGCCGCGCCTGTCGCAGCGCCCGCCGCCGGGAGCGGCGTGGCCGTGTTTGACGCCCGGGACGGCGCCGGCGCATCGTGCATGAGGTGCCAGCGCAGGCCGGCCAGGTCGCACTCGGTCTGGCTCAGCGTCCAGCCGTCCACCCGGCAAGTGCGCGCTGCGGCAAAGTCGGCGCGCACCCGTTCGCCCAGGCGCGCCTCGATTGAGGCGCGATCACTCAAGGCACCCTCTAGATGACTGCCCAGGCGCTCGATGAGCGCGTCGGCGGAGGTTCCGGGCGCACTGCCCTCCGCCACGATGCGGCCGACGCCCTGAGTGCCGTCGAGGCCGGCGAGCAGGGTGTCGAACGCACGTCCCAGGCCGGTGTTGTTGGCCGGCGGCGCGAAGGCGTCGCGGATCGTGCCCCAGGGCGTCACGAAGCCGGTCGCGGTGGCACCCGCCGCGATGACCGCCACGCACAGGTCGCGTCGGGTGATCATGTCCCTGCCTCCGCCGATTCGCCCGCCCAGCGGCTGGCAAGCCGGATCGCCAGCGCCACGATGGTCAGGGTCGGATTGGAATAGCCGTAACGGGGAAACAGCGCAGAGCTCGCCACGTAGAGGTTCTCCATGTCATGGATGCGCCCGTCCGCATCGGCGACGCCGTCCTTGGGATCATGCGCGAAGCGGACGGTGCCCAGGTGGTGGTTGGCACCGTTGACCGAGGCCAGGCGCGCGGGGGTGGCTTCATACGTCAGGCGCGTGCGGCCCTGTCCGCTTTGCGCCAGCACGGTACCGAGGTCGTCGAAGAAGGCGAGGGCCGACGCGGTGTCCTGCGGGTGGAGGCGCCAATCCAGGTGCGCCCGGCGCAGGCCCAGTTCGCAGCGGGTGTCGGTCAGGGTGATGCGGCTTTCCGGATGCGGGCGCGGTTCCACGATCATCTGCGCGCGGTAGCTCCAGAACGCACGGGTGGAAAAGCCCAGCGCCGCGTGCGTTGCGTAGCTTGCAGGCAGCGAATCGTCGGCCGGATCGTGGGCGAGCATCAGGCACACGTTCTGACGCCCGGCCTGGCGAAGTGCGCCCGGCGAGGGTGCCAGCACCGGCATCACCGCCGTGTCCTGATCGGCCATGCGCCGGTAGCCGAGCTCCGCCGGTGCCAGCACGGTACCGGGGCTCACGCCGTAGTGGTCGGCAAAATACCGTCCCAGGTGCGGTGAACGCAGGCCCTCGCCGTCATCGGAGGCATCGCCGCGCAGGTTCAACAGGGTGCGGGTGGTTTCCAGTCCGCCCTGTGCCAGGACGAAGCGGCGGGCGGAAATCCGGACCGGCTTTCCGTCAAGCGCCCGGGCCGAGGCCGAAACGATGCGATCCCCGCGCCGCTCCAGAGCAAACAGGTTGGCATGCAGCAGGCCGTCGAGGTTGGACTGGCCGGCCAGCTCGTCCGCGTAGCGCGCGCCGAAGCGGGTCGGGGGACTGAAGCGGAACAGGTGTTCGGCCACCGGGCTGCCGGCCGGCAGGTCGAGGAACCGCTGCGGCTGGCGGGCGCGAACTTCATCCGGGTCATAGCGATTGCTCGGGATCTCGCACCAGACGTGGGCCGACGCAAGATAGGGCTGCAGATCATCCAGCGTGACCGGCCAGTCCGGCACAGACCAGGCCGCCGGCGCGGTGAAATCCGCCGGATCAAGCGGTTTGCACCAGCCGCCCCAGTGACCGGAGGTGCCGCCCAGCATCCGGCGGCGCGAGGCCGCGACTGCATAGGATTTGGCAGCCAGCCCGACGTCGTAGAGGATGCGTTCGCGCTCGCTGGCCAGGCTGCGCCCGCCGCCTTCGAGCAGGACGATGCGCCAGTCGGGACGGCGTCGCGCCAGTTCCAGCGCCAGCACGATGCCGGCCGGCCCGGCACCGCAGATGCAGACATCGGCGTCGAGGTGGCGGGGAGGCTGCGGCGTCAGGTTGAGATCGGTCAGCAAGAAAGACGTTCCGGAGGGAGCGAAGAGTCGGCGCTCCCGAGCGAAGATGAAAAAAATGTTACAGGCCGCACTCCGCAAAAGGCAAAGCGCGCCGCCGGCCCGGGGCACGCGCCGCGGCGACCCCCCCCCATCTTGCTATGCTTGCGCGACGGGTGCCTGCCCTTTCCATCGCCTGCCCGCCGGGTGGTGGATGCACGACCCTCAGGCGCGGACACACCACCACAACCCCAGGGGGCAGGCTTGGACATTGCCGGATACCGGATCGTGCGGACGCTCGGACGCGGGGGCATGGCGACCGTGTATCTGGCGCTGCAGGAATCGGTGCAGCGCGAAGTCGCGCTCAAGGTGATGTCGAAGGCGCTGCTGGGGGACGAGCAGTTCGGCGAGCGTTTCCTGCGCGAGGCGCGCATCGCCGCCAGGCTCCGGCATCCCAACGTGGTGCAGGTGCACGACGTGGGGGTGAGCGGCGAGCACCACTACATTGCCATGGAATACTTGCCCGGCGGTCCGGTGATGGGGCGGATCGGCGAGCCGCGGCCCGTGGCCTTCGCGCTCAGGGTCGTGCGCCAGATCGCCGGCGCGCTCGATTACGCCGGTGCGCACGGCATCGTGCATCGGGACATCAAGCCCGACAACATCCTGCTGCGCGAGGACGGCAGCGCGGTGCTGACCGACTTCGGCATCGCCCACGCCAGCGACGCCAGCCGCATGACGCGCACCGGCGCGATCATCGGCACCCCGCACTACATGAGCCCGGAGCAGGCGCGCGGGCTGCCGCTGGACGGGCGCGCCGACCTCTACAGCCTGGGCATCCTGCTGTACGAGATGCTGGTGGGCAAGGTGCCCTACCAGGCCGAGGACTCGCTCGCGGTGGGCATCATGCACATCACCGCGCCCATGCCGCGGCTGCCGGAAGATCTGGCCTGGCTGCAGCCGGTGCTCGACGGCCTTCTGGCCAAGGATCCGGACGGGCGCTACCAGAGCGGTGCGCAGGTGGTGGCGGCGATTCGCGGCATCGAGCAGGCGTCCAGTGAGCTGCGCGAGACGCGCGTGACGCCGCCTGCCGACGCGGCGCAGTTGCCGCCGCAGCGGTACGACGAGCCTCGCCTCGGGCGCATCGACGAAGTCCTGCGGACCCCGGCGCGATCGCGCGGCGCGCCAGCCAGCCAGTCCGGGCGCGGCCTGCGCTGGCTCTTGGCCGGCCTGCTGGTCGCCGTGCTCGCCGGAGGCGCGCTGTACCTGTTCCAGGACCAGATCCGCGCCGGCCTGCCGGTGACCCGCATGAACAGCCTGCTGCTGGCTGCGGATGAGGCGCTCGATCAGGGCAACCTGTCGGGCAGCGACACCAGCGCCCGCGAGCTGTACCTGGCCGCGCTGGCGCTGGATCCGGACAGCCTCGCCGCGCGCCGCGGCGTGCGTGAGGTCGGGCAGCGGCTCGTTGCCGCGGCTCGGGCCGCCCTCCAGAACGGTGATTCGGCGCCGGCGCGTGAACTCGTCGCGCAGGCGGCCGTGCTGGGCTTGTCCGCGACCGATGTGGCCGAGCTTTCGCGCAGCCTCCAGGTCGTGGACGCGCGTGAAGTCGCGATGGTCGATCTGCTCGACGCGGCGCGCAGCGCGCTGGACGCCGGGCGGCTGGACGAAGGCGAGGACGGCGCGGTCGCCCTGTACCGGCGCATCCTGGCATCGGATCCGGGCAATGCGGTGGCGCTTGCGGGCCTGCGCGACGTGCTCGACCAGCTGCTCGCGCAGGCCGCTGAGCGTATTGCCGCCGGCGAGCCCGACGCCGGTTCGTCCCTGATCGAGCGCGTTGCCGCGCTGGATCCGTCCCACCTCGGTCTGCCGGAGGCCCGGGCGCGCCTGGCCGCGGCGCGGCAGGCGCGTGCGGACGATCTCGCTGCGCGCGTGGACGCCGCCGATGCGCTGCTGGCGCGCGGACACCTCGTGCCCCCGCGCCAGCCCAATGCGCAGGAGGCCTATCAGGCGGTGCTGGCCGATGATCCGGCGCAGGCGCGCGCGCGCGCGGGCCTGCGCAAAGTGGCGACGGCGCTGCTCGGTCAGGCCACGCATCGCATCGACGACTACCGCTTCGACGAGGCCCGGAACCTGATCGACCGGGCCGAGACGCTGGCCCCGGACCTGACCGCAGTCGCCACGACGCGCCGGCACCTCGAAGACGTGCGTACGCGGCGGCAGCGGGCGCAGCAGGGCGATTCAGCCGATGCCGCGGACCTGCCGGACCTGCTTGCGCGCGCGCGCGCCGCAGCCGACGCCGGGCAGTTCCTCGCGCCGCCCGGCGACAGCGCCTACGACCTCTATCGCGCGGCGCTCTCCAGGGCGCCGGGCAACGCCGAGGCGCGCGCCGGGCTCGCCGGCCTGCCGGATCGGGCGATGCGGCGCTTCGAGGAAGCCATGGTGGCCAATCGACTCAGCGCCGCACGCAGGGCGCTCGACGCCGTCGCGGCGATTTCCGCCGGCGATGCGCGACTGCCCGGTGCGCGCCAGCGCCTGGCGCGCAGCTACATGGCCTATGCCAGCGAACGCCTCGGTGCCGGCGAGATCGACCTTGCGGCACGCGCCTTCGATCAGGCGCGCGAGCTGGATCCGGGCAACACCGACCTGCCCGCCCTGCAGGCGCGGCTGGAGCAGGCGCGCGGCGGTTAGCCCAGCAGACGGCGCAGCGCGTCGCGCGCCGAATCGAAGGAGAAGTGGCGCGCCACGTTGGCGAGGCCGCCGTCGGAAAGTCGCGTCCACAGCTCCGGATCGCGGTAGGCGCGGATCACCTGGGCGGCGAACGCTTCCGGCGTCTCGGCCACCAGTACCTCGCGGCCCGGCTCGGCGTACATGCCTTCCACCGCGACGGGCGTGGCCACCACCGGCTGGCCGTAGCTCATGCTCATGTTGACCTTGCCCTTGACCCCGGCACCGTAGCGCAGCGGCGCGACCGCCAGGCGGCAGCCGTCGAGGAAGGGCTCGATGTCCTCCACGAACCCGTGGAAAACGACGCCGGGCAGCTCGCCCAGCGCCCTGACTTCGGCCGGTGCCTTGCTGCCGATCAGATGGAAGACCAGCTCCGGGATCTCGGCGTGCACGCGCGGCAGGATCTGCGTGGCGAACCAGACGGCGGCATCCACGTTGGGCGGATGCTGGTAGCCGCCGATGAACATGATGTCGGCGCGTTCGGAGAAATCCCGGCGACGCCCGAAGATCTCGTGCACGTTGGAAAGCACCTCCACCCGTGCGCCCGGCGCATCCTTCGCCAGCAGCTCTTTCTCCACCGGGCTCACGACCAGCGTCACGTCGCATTCCCGGATCAGGCGCAGCTCCTGCTCGCGGGTCTTTTCCGCGGTGCGCGCCATCTCGCTGCTGCCGGCCAGCTCGGCCGCACGCTGTTCGCGCAGGTAGTGGAGATCCACGGTGTCGAAGGCCAGCGTCGCGCGCGGCGCGTGACGGCGCACCAGGTCGACGTAGTTGGAGGCGATGTAGTGGCGCGAGACGAATACCAGGTCCAGGCGTGCGCCGTTGTGCTCGAACCAGCTCACCGGATCGCACAGGTGCGGGTGCCAGAGCACCTCCACGCCCATCTGCTGCAGCGCCGGCGTGTAGCGTTCCACCCAGGCGCGGTTGTCGGCGAAGAAGGTGACCGCATGCCCGTCCTCGCGCAGCAGGCGCAGGATGTTGCACAGGCGCACCGAGCCCGAGTCGTGGTCGGGCTGGGGCGTGGTGGCGTCGATCACCAGCACCTGCCTGCGGGCGCGGTGCTGGCGCGCCTTCACGATGTCCTGCGGCGCGGTGCGGGCCGGATCGGGGTGGCTGGCGAGGGCGTCCTTCCAGCGCGCGAAGAACTTTTCCTTGTTCACCACCTGATAGCGCTTGGTGCCGCTGGAGGTGTCGGTGCCCGAGCTGATGCCTTCGAAGTGCACCACCACCGAGGCCGGCTGGTAGAGCACGCGCAGCCCGGCCTGGCGCACCTTCATCGCCAGATCCGTGTCCTCGTAGTAAGCCGGCGCGTAGTGCGCATCGAAGCCGCCGAAGCGGCGGAACAGCGCCGTCGGCAGCGCGATCGCCGCGCCCGAGCAGTAGTCCACCTCGCGCACGAAGTTGTATTCGGGTTTGGCCGGATCGTCGAAGCGCCCGTAGTTCCAGCCCGAGCCGTCGGAGAACACGATGCCGCCGGCCTCCTGCAGCCGCCCGTCGGGGTAGACCAGCTTGGCACCGACCAGGCCGACATCCCGGTGTTCGTCGAAGGTGTCGATCAGGGCATCGAGCCAGCCGTCCTGCACCGCGGTGTCGTTGTTGAGGAACACCACGTAGTCGCCGCGCGCGTTCGCCGCGGCGGCGTTGCAGGCACCGATGAAGCCCAGGTTCCGGGCGTTGCGCTGGTAGCGCAGGCCGGCGATCACGGGCAGCACCGCGGCGGTTTCGTCGCTGGAGCAGTCGTCCACCACGATGATCTCGTGTGCGGTGGCGTTCGTCGTCTGCGCCAGCGAGCGCAGGCAGACCAGGGTAGCATCGAGGTGGTTGTAGACCGGGATCACGATGCTGACCGTGGGTGTGTCACTCACCGGCAGCGCGATGTCGCCCGCGTCGATGCCACCGCCGGCGTCCGGCAGCACCATGGGCGCAACCTGCGGCACCGGGCGCAGCTCCTGGCGAAGACGGTGCCAGGTGCCGCGCAGGCCGCGGCTGCGCAGGCTGATGAGGGCGCGGCACCAGGCGTTGACGAGGCGCTGGGCGCGAAACCGGATGCGTGAGACGAACTTCCCGGCCAGCCGGCTGGCGTAGCGCAGCGGACGGGTCATGCGCCAGGAGCGGCTGGCGAGGATGCGGTCGCGCTCGCGCTGCACCTCGTCGCGTTCGCGCACCGTCGCATCGCGCTCGTGGATCAGGGTCTGGACGTGTGCAGCGGCCGATTCCAGGGCGAGCGCGCGGTTGGCCAGTTCGGCCTCGCTTTCCTCCAGCTCCGCGCGCAGCGTCATGGCCCAGCGCGTGCGCTCGTCGAACTCGGCCTGCAGTTCGCCCAGGTCATCGTGCGCCTTGTCCAGGTCGCCGGCCAGGGATTTGGCCCATGCGGTGCGCTCGTCGAGCTGCTCCTGCAGCCGGTCGGCCCAGAGCGTGCGCTGCTCGACCTCGCGCTGGCGCGCGGCCAGCTCCTTGTGCGCGATCTCCAGGGCGATGACTGCGCGCGCGTGGTCGCGCTGCAGAACGCTGCGCCGCGCGGATTCGACCGGACCGGCGGGTGCCGGAGTGCCGCGCTCCGGGGCCGCAGCTGCCGGCAGCGCGGCCTCGTAGGCATCGGCCATGTCGGCCAGGGTGGGCAGGGTGCGCACCACGCGCAGCGGCGCGAGCGTGCTGCGGTCTTCGCGTAGCGCCGCCAGCGCCTGCGCGACCGCTTCGGGGGTGGCATCGACCAGGAGACCCGTCACGCCTTCTTCGATGCGCTCCACCAGCGCGCCCATGCGAGTGGCCAGCACCGGCACGCCCAGGCTCCACAGCTCGGAGAGCGTATAGCTGAAGGTTTCGGCCACCGTCACCGGGATCAGGGCCAGATCGGGGGCGAAGCGGCGCACCAGGTCGGGCAGTTCCTCGTGCCGGTAATCCATGCGCAGGTGGACGCCGGACTGGCCGAAGAAGCGCATCCCGGCGCGGCCGGTGCCGAGAAGCAGGAACTCGATGCGCGGATCACGCCGCGGCAGCAATCCAGCCAGCAGATCCTCGCCCTTGCCGCCGTTGATGCGGCCGAGCACCAGCACGCGCAGCCCGTCGCGAGGCGGCGGCTGAACGGCCTCGACCGGCACCGGCCAGGGTGCCATCCCATGCGGGACCAGGTGCCAGGGCAGGTTCGCCAGGCGCGGCTCGATGCGGGTGAGGTTGGCGTGGACGCTGCGACTGGGGCAGAACAGCGGGGTGCGCGCGGACAGCAGCGCGGCGACGTGGTCTTCGCGCAGCCGACGCCAGGCCGACGGGCGGGTTTCCGCGAACTGGAAGCGATCGTCGGTGTCGTCCAGCGCCGCGTCCAGCGCGCCGGGTGAGAAGTCCGCGCGCGCGTCGCCGAAGTCGGCGTGCAGAATCGGCCACAGCGGGTAGTAGTCGTGGCAGACCAAGGCGGTGGGCAGGCCGGTGCGCAGGGCGTCCAAGCCGTGGCCGATCAGCGAGGAAACGAGCACCTGACCCACGCCGTAGCGCCGCAGGACCCGATCCAGTACGGCACGGTATTCGCACGAAGCCAGCGCCGTGGCCTCGATGCCCAGCGCCAGCGGCCACGCGGCCAGCGGCGGGGCGTCGAGATCGTCATGCAGAGCCAGCCCCTCGCCCGGCGTGCGCCGCGCGCTGCTGCCGCGCGCGACCAGGGCGAGGTGGCGATAGCCGCGGCTGGCGCGCATCAGATCCGCGACGAAGCGCTGTACCCCGCCGCCCCAGCCGTGCAGGACGTGCAGCAGCACCGGGCGCGCGTCGCGTCCGACCGCGACGGGAATGCGCCCCTCCAGCGCCACGATGCGGTCGCGCAGCACGGTGATCGCGGCCGGGATGGCGGGCAGGTCGATGCCCGCGCCGGCGCAATCGACGTAAATGCTGTCGAGCAGGGCGGCCTGCAGGCCCGGCGGCAGCTCGCCCTCGGCTCCGGCCAGCGCGTCGAGGTCGGCCAGCGCCGACGCCCTCCACAAGGCGCAGGCCGGCAGCCACGCCGCGCACGGGATCGGCTCGCGTTCGGAAAGCATCCAGACGCAGGCATCGGCGTCATCGGTGGAGGCGGGGCGGGCCGCTTCCGCGAACGGATCGAAGGCCGCGATGCCCGGCGACAGCGGCGAGATGACGTCGAAACCCGGTTCCTGTGCCGCGCATAACCGGTGCCATGCGCCTTCGGGCAGGCGCGTGCCGCGCTCCAGCAGCAGGATGTCGCGGCCGGGGTGGGCGGTGGCGCAGGCGCGCAGCGCCGCCCAGGCAGGGCTGGCCTGCCCGTCGTGCGCGAACTGGAAGACCGCGACGTCCGCCGGAAGGCCGTCGGGCACGCCCGCTTCCGCATCCGTGCGCGAGGTTGCGGCGTAAAGGCAAAGGGTCGGTGGTGTGCTGGCGACCTGGGTCAACGAAATGCCGAGCGGGCTCGGTCCGGGACAAAAGATCGCCAATTATCCTCGCAATCGCCTCCGTGCTGCCAGCACGCAACCGCTACACTGTCGCCTGTCGTCTTTTCCCACGCCTGATCCTTGGCCGCACTCCCCACAAAGAACCGCACTGTCCGGTCGCAAAACCGGGGCTGGATCCGCCGTCTGCTGCCGCTGGTGCTGCTGGGTCTTGGGCTCGGGATCGGCTTTCTCGGCCCCTATGTCTGGATCGCGGACCGGCAGGTGCGCGCGGCTTTCGGTCGCCTGACCTGGCAGGTGCCCACGCGCGTGCTGGCGCAACCGCTGGAGCTGCTGCCCGAGGGCGCGATGACGCCCGAGACGCTGGAAGCCGAACTGGCCGCGTCCCGCTACATGAAGGTGGATGCGCCGCGCCGGCCGGGCAGCTACGCGCGCCAGGGCGGAAAGTTCACCATCGCCACCCGCGGCTTCAGCGACCTGGACGGAGCCTGGCCGGCACAGCAGGTTGCCGTGACGCTGGGCGGCGGCCGGGTGCGTTCGATCCGCAGCGGCGATCGCGCGCTGGCGCGGGTGCGGCTGGATCCTGCGCGTATCGCCACCCTCTACGGCGAAACCCAGGAAGAGCGCCGGCTGGTGCGGCTGGAGGACGTGCCGCCGCTTCTGGTCACTACCCTGCAGGCAGTCGAGGATCGCGGCTTCAAGCACCACCGCGGGATCGACTGGCGCGGCATCCTGCGCGCGGCCTGGGTCAACCTGCGCCACGGCGAGCTGCGCCAGGGTGCCAGCACGCTGACCCAGCAGCTGGTGCGGAACCTCTACCTCACCCGCGAACAGCGTCTCGGGCGCAAGCTGCGGGAAATGCTCTACGCCGTCATCATCGAGGCGCGCTTCGACAAGCGCACGATCCTCGAGGCCTATCTCAACGAGGTCTACCTCGGGCAGCAGGGCAGCCAGGCCGTGCACGGGGTCGCCGCGGGTGCCGATTTCTGGTTCGGGCGCGAGCTCGACCAGCTGTCGGAATCCGACATCGCGCTTCTGGTCGGGATGATCCAGGGACCTTCGCTGCACGACCCGCGCCGCAAGCCGGAAAGCGCGCTCAAGCGCCGCAACGTGGTGCTCGGGCAGATGCTCGAAACCGGGCTCATCACCCAGGCCGTACACGATGCCGCGCGCTCGCGCCCGCTGGCTGTCACGCCGGCCGGCAGCCTGTCGCGCAACCGCTATCCGGCCTTCATGGCGCTGGTGCGCGACCAGTTGCAGCGCGACTATGCGCCCGATGCGCTGCGCGGTGCAGGTCTGACCGTGCTGACCACGCTCTCGCCCTCGGCCCAGAACGCCGCCGAACGCGTCGTGGCCGGCCAGCTCGCCGCGCTGGAACAGAAGGGGCGGCCGGCGCTGCAGGCCGCGCTGGTGCTGACCGATACGCGGCAGGGCGAAATCCTGGCCGTGGTCGGCGCGCGTGACCGCAACGACCACGGCTTCAACCGCGCGCTCGACGCGCGCCGCCCGGTCGGCTCCCTGCTCAAGCCCTTCGTATACCTGCTGGCGCTCGCGCAGCCGGGTCGCTATGCCCTGGCCACGCGCGTTGACGATGCGCCCCTCACCCTGCGCCTGCCCGGCAACCGCAGCTGGAGTCCGGAGAATGTCGATGGACGCAGCCACGGCCGCGTGACCCTGCGCGATGCGCTGGTGCGCTCCTACAACCAGGCCACGGTGCGCATCGGCATGGAGGTCGGGGTCGAGCGATTGGCGCGGCTGCTGGGCGTGCTGGCCGCCATCGATGCGACGCCCAATCCGTCGCTCCTGCTCGGCGCGGTGGATCTCTCGCCGCTGCAGGTGACCCAGGCCTACCAGTTCCTCGCCTCCAGCGGCCAGATCCAGCCGCTGCGCGCGGTGCGCGGCGTGCTCGATCCCGACGGCGCGCCGCTGCAGCGCTACGACGCGGCACCCGCGCCGCCGCAGCGCGGCGACACCATCGCCGCGCGCCTGGTATCCCTCGCGCTGCAGGATGCGGTGCGTGAAGGCACCGCGCGCGCGTTGGGCACATCGGGCCTGGCCTGGCTCGACGCCGCCGGCAAGACCGGCACCAGCAACGACAGCCGCGACAGCTGGTTTGCCGGCTACACCGACGCGCACCTGGCCGTGGTCTGGGTCGGCAACGACGCCAACCAGCCCACGGGTTTGTTCGGTTCGACCGGCGCGATGAAGATCTGGGGCGAGCTGTTCGCACACGTGCCCACGCTGCCGCTGGCGGTCGACGAGGACGGCCTGGAATGGGCCTATGTGGACGCGGAAGAGTTTGCGTTGACCGATCCCGAGTGCCCCGGCGCACAGCGGTTCGTGTTCGTGGCCGGCGCTCTGCCCGTGGAAACCCGGCACTGCCGCCTGGCACAGTTGCGGCAATGGTTTGGCGCAGGAGAGGAACGATGAAGGCGAGGGCGCGAATCGGCAGGTTGGCTGCGTTCGTGATTGCAGCGCTGCTGGCGGGCGGGTGCGCCGCACCGCAGCTTCGGCCGGAGCCGGCACCGGTGCCCGAGCCGACGCGCGACGTGCTGGCCGAAGTGCGTGCGGCAGGCGTTGAAACCGACGCCGACGGCATTGACGTGACGCCGCTGCGCGAGGCCGTCGTGGATGACCTGCGCGAGCGCGCCGCCCGGCTTGAGGCCGAGCGCGATTACGCCGCCGCCGATGCCGCGCTGGAGGACGCCCTGCGCCTGGTCCCGGACAACCCCGAGCTGCTCCAGTGGCGCGCCGAGCTGGCGCTGGCGCGCGGTGCCTGGGATGACGCGGTGCGCCTGGCGAGCGAGTCCTGGGAGCGCGGCCCGCGCCTGGGCGGGCTGTGCCGCCGCAGCTGGACGGTGATCCGCCTGGCGCGCGAGCTCACCGGCTATCCGGACGCCGCCACCGCCGCGCAGAGCCAGATGACGCGCTGTACGGTCGAGCCGCCGGTGCGGATGTGAGCCGGTCGCAGGAGTACCTGAAGCCAGGTCGCGGGCGGAATCCGGATCGCATGCGATGTCCCTGATCGACGACACCCGCGCGGCCCTGGGCGACGGCGGCGCGCTGGCGACAGCGATCGAGGGCTTCGTGCCGCGCCCGGCGCAGCAGCGCCTGGCCGAGGCCATCGCCGAAGTGATCGATGCGCGCGGCGAACTGATCGCCGAGGCTGGCACCGGCACCGGCAAGACTTACGCCTACCTTGTTCCGGCGCTGCTCTCGGGCAAGCGCACCATCATTTCCACCGGCACCAAGGCGCTGCAGGACCAGCTCTACCACCGCGACCTGCCGCGGGTGCGGCAGGCACTGGGCGCACGGCTCAAGACCGCCCTGCTCAAGGGCCGCGCCAACTATCTGTGCTGGTATCGGCTCGAACGCGCGCGCAGCGACGGCCTGTTCACCTCGCGCGAGGAGGCCAGCCGGCTCGCTGCAATCCATGCCTGGGCCGGCGGCAGCGAGGATGGCGATCTGGCCGGTGCCGATTTCCTCGCCGACGATTCGCCGCTGCGCCCGCAGGTCACCTCCACCGCCGACAACTGCCTGGGCACCGACTGCCCGTTCCACACCGAATGCTTCGTGGTGCGCGCGCGGCAGAAGGCGCAGGAGGCGGACCTGGTCGTGGTCAACCACCACCTGCTGTTCGCCGATCAGGCGCTCAAGCGCGAGGGCTTCGGCGAAATCCTGCCCGGCGCGCAAACCTTCGTGCTGGACGAGGCCCACCAGCTGCCCGAACTGGCCGCGCAGTTCTTCGGCGCGATGGTGTCCTCGCGCCAGCTCGTGGATCTGGCGCGCGATGCGCTGTCCGAGTGCGAGGGCGTGAGCGGCGCGCGTGCCGAGGTGCAGGAGCCTGCGCAGGCGCTGGAACTGGCGGTGAAGGCGGTGCGCGCCGCGCTCGAGCCGCTGCCGGCGCGCGCATCGCTCGCGGTGTTCGAATCCCATCCCGCCGTGGCCGAGGCGCTGGACGCGCTGCGCGCCGCGCTGGCCACCGTGGCCGCGCTGCTGGAGCCGCTGGCCGAGCGCAGCGTCGGTTTCAAGAGCTGCCGCGATCGCGCCGAGGAACTGGTCGAGGGCTGCGAGCGCATCCTGGATGCGAAGGGCGGCGGCGAGGTGCGCTGGTACGAAATCACCGCGCGCGGCTTCCAGCTCCACCAGACCCCGCTCGATGTCTCCGGCGCGCTGCGCGAGTTCCGCGCCGCCTCGCAGGCCGCCTGGATCCACACCTCGGCTACCCTGGCAGTGGACGGCGGCTTCGCGCACCTGTCCGAACAGCTCGGCATGGAGTCGCCGCGCACCCTGCTGGAGCCCTCGCCCTTCGATTTCCACAACCAGGCCCTGGTGTACGTGCCGCACGGGCTGCCCGAGCCCAACACGCCGGCGCATGTCGAAGCGGTGGTCGAGGCCGCGTTGCCCCTGCTGGACGCCTCCGACGGGCGCGCCTTCCTGCTTTTCACTTCGCACCGCGCGCTGCGCCAGGCCGCCGAGCTGCTCGCGGCGCGGCGCGAGTTTCCGCTGTTCGTGCAGGGCGAGGCACCGCGCCACCTGCTGCTGGAGCGCTTCCGCGAATCGGGCAACGGCGTGCTGCTGGGGGCCGCCAGCTTCTGGGAGGGCGTGGACGTGGCCGGCGATGCGCTGCAGTTGGTGGTGATCGACAAGTTGCCGTTTGCCGCTCCCGATGATCCGGTGCTGGAGGCGCGCCTGGAGGCGATCCGCCGGCGCGGCGGCAACCCCTTTCGCGACTGGCAGCTTCCCGGCGCGGTGATCGCGCTCAAACAGGGTGCCGGCCGCCTGATCCGCACCCACGCCGATCAGGGCGTGGTGATGCTGTGCGACCCGCGTCTGGTGGGGAAATCCTACGGCCGCATCTTTCTCGACAGCCTGCCGCCCTTCGCGCGCACCCGCGATGCGGAGCGCGTGCTGCGCTTCCTGCGCGAGGCGCGACAGGGGCGCGCACTACCATGGTCGGGCAATCCCGAGGATACCGATTCACGATGAAACTCCTGGCTCTGGAAACCGCGACCGAAGCCTGTTCGGTGGCGCTGTGGAACGATGGTGAGGTGCTGGAGCGCTTCGAGATCGCGCCGCGCCGTCATGCCGAGCTGACCCTGCCATGGATCGAGGAACTCCTCGCGCAGGCGGGCATGGTGCGCGCCCAGCTCGACGCGGTGGCCTGCGGCCGCGGCCCGGGTGCGTTTACCGGGGTGCGGCTGGCGGTGGCGATCACCCAGGGGTTGGCGCTGGCGCTGGATCGTCCGGCCGTTGGCGTATCCACGCTCGACGCCTTGGCGCTGCCGGCGATGCGCGCGCTGGAACGCGCCGGCGATTCGGCCACCGGCGTGCTCGCCGCGATCGACGCACGCATGGGCGAGGTGTACCTGGCGGATTATGCGCGCGATGCCGGCGGCATCTGGATTCGGCGCGGCGAAGAGCAAGTGATCGCCCCGGCGGACGCAGCGCTGGAGCCGCACGCCGTGCGCGTGGGCGTGGGGAGCGGATTTGCCGCGCAGGATGCGGCACTTGTGGCGCGCCTTGGCGAATGGCTTGCGCGCGTGGATGAAAACGCCCTGCCGCGCGCCGGTGACGTCGCCCACCTGGCTGCTGCCGCTCTGGCCCGCGGCGAGGGCATCGCGCCCGAAGAGCTCCAGCCCGCCTATCTGCGCAACAAGGTGGCGCTCACCTTGGCCGAACAGGGCAAGCCGCTGCCCGCGGGCTGAGGCTGCGGCCCGGCAGCCTTCGTGTTACATCGGCGGATTGCTCGACCAGCCGAACAGGAGGCCGCTGGCACCGGCCAGCACGCCGATGAAAAGCCCGGCCCAGGCCATGCGGCGCTCGGCGCGGCGGTTGAAGGAGGCGGTGACCGGATCGCGTGCCGCCTCGCGCTGGTGCCGCCGGTGCAGGATGCGTGGCAGCCACGCCAGGTTCATCCCGCCCAGGAGCCCCATCATGCCCACCAGGCTCAGGCTCGGCAGCAGGTTCGAGCCGCTGAGCACGGCCGCGCCCATCAGCGAGGTGAAGACCAGCACGACCAGGAGGCCGGTGGCCCCGAACCAGGCCAGTTCGCGCCGCTCCTGGTCGTCGGTGGAGGTGACCCAGTGGCGGCGCACGCCGAAGAAGACCGTGGCCACGCCCAGGATCAGCGCGAACACCATGCCGCCGATGGCACCGATCATCAGGCGGCTGGCACCGCCGCGCGCCAGCACCGGGGCGAGCGCGGTGCGCCCGAACAGCTTGCCCGCAAGGCCGGTGATCTGGCCGGATTTTGCCGCCGCCAGCTTGCCCGCGAGCGATGCGCCGGCGGCACCGACGCCGGCGGCGGTCGCCGTCTGCGTCGCGCTTAGCCCGGCGACGATCAGCGCAGTGAAGGCGATCGTGGGCGCGGTGGCGCGGGCGAATTCGCCCAGACGCTTGAGCATGTCCTCGCGCAGGCTGGCGCGCGCCCGCGACAGGCGTTTGCGCACCGCCGCGTCCTGCATCCCGAGCAGTTCCGCCACCTGCCGCGACGACTGTCCCTCGCGGTAGTAGATCAGGAGGATTTCGCGGGTCTCCTCGGGCAGTTCGTCGATCAGGTCGGCCGCGATGGCCTCTTCCTGCTGGCGCGCGAGGCTGTCGGGCACGTCGGGCGCGGGGTCGGCCACCACCGCAAGGATGTCGTCGAGGTCGCCGTCGATGCGGCGCTCGTTGCGCCGCCGGCGCAGGTGGTCGTGCGAGAGGTTGCGGGTGATCTGGCGCAGCCACGGCAGGAAGCTGGATCGGTTGCGCAGGCGCGGCAGATGCGTCCAGGCGCTGAGAAAGGCTTCCTGCGCGATGTCCTCGCTCGCCGGCACGTCGCGGGTGATGGCCAGCGCGATGGCGGTGATGCCGTTCTGGCAGCCGGTGACGATCCGCCCGTAGGCGCGGGAGTCGCCCGCCTGGACGGCCGGCAGGTGTTCGTCGATCAGGAGGCTCAGGGCTTCGGCGCGGTTCATGGGCGGCACGCGGGCAGGGTGAAGGTCGCTACAGTGACAATTCGACGGGGACGATGTGACGTTCGTCGTCCGGCTCTGCCGCGGGAGCGGGAGCAGGTGCCGGTTCCGGCACCGGCGGAGCCACGCGCTGCTGGCAGCTGCGCGACAGGCTGAGCATCATCAGGATCACGACGGCCGCCAGCAGGATGACGCGCACCCGCGCCATCTTCTGCGCGGCGCTGCGGAGCCGCGCAGGGGGAATGGGCGATTCGGGCAGGAAGCTGTCGCGGGTGGAATCCATCAGCCCGGCCGCGCGCAGCAGCGCCCGCGCCCGCGGCTGGTCGTCGGGGAGGACGACCCAGACCGACGCCTCCGGAACCTCGAGCAGGGCGCTTTCCCGGTAGGAAAACCCGCGCCGCCGGCTGCCCTTGTACGAGCGTCCGTTGGTGATGCGCGTCTGGATGCCGTGCTCGTTCAGCAGCGTCGCCACGCCTTCCGCGTTTTCCAGCCGGATCGAGCTGAACACCTTGCGCACGTCAGCGTTCGTCCGGGCTCACGCGCACCATCCCTTCCTGCGCGCTGGAGGCCACCAGCACGCCGTCGCGGGTGTAGATGCTGCCGCGCGCCAGCCCGCGGCTGTCGTGCATCGAGGGGCTGTCGCAGGAATACAGCAGCCACTCGTCCACCCGCAGCGGGCGGTGGAACCACAGCGCGTGGTCGAGGCTGGCCATGCGCACGTTGGGCTGCAGGTAGGAGATGGCGTGCGGCAGGGTGCTGGTGCCGATCAGGTGGAAATCCGAGGCGTAGGCGAGCAGGGCGTGGTGCAGGGCCGGATCGTCGTCGATGCGGTCTGCCAGGCGGAACCAGATCTGCTGGTAGGGCGGCTGCTTGGTCGGGTAGAGCTCGTTGCGCGGGTAGACGTGGCGGAACTCGAAGGCGTCGCGCTTGCTCAGCCAGCGCTGCACCTTGGCCGGCAGTCTGGCCAGCTCTTCGGTCGAAAGATTGGTGCCTTCGGGAAGATCCTCGGGCATCGGCACCTGGGGTGGCGAAAGCTGATGCGTGGGGCCGGATTCGGGCAGGTGGAAGCTGGCCGAGGCCACGAAGATCGGCTGGCCGTGCTGCATCGCGGTGACGCGCCGCGCCGAAAAGCTGCCGCCGTCGCGGGTCTGGTCGACCAGATAGACGATCGGGTGCTCGATGTCGCCGGCGCGCAGGAAGTAGGCGTGCATCGAGTGCACGATCCGCGCCCGGTCCACGGTGCGCTGCGCCGCGCTCAGCGCCTGCCCCAGCACCTGCCCGCCGAACACGAACTTCGTGCCGATGTCGCGGCTCTGGCCGCGGAAGATCGTGTCCTCGATGCGCTCCAGGCGCACCAGATCGAGCAGTTCGGCGACTTTTTCGTGCAAGGCGGCGGGTTCCGTAGGCGCAAGACCGGGAATTATACGAAATGCACCTGAAGCGGCGCGCTTGCCGGCCACGCGCGCGCAGGCAAGGTGTTCCGCGCCGCGGGTGACGCCGTTCGCGTTTGTCATCGCGCTGACGTGTTTCGGACACGGGCCTGTCGCATCCGCTCGCCATGCTGTGCCGAGCGCTCTGGTGGAAAACGCCGTCATGCAGACGATCACTCCCACGTTGGCTTCGCGTTACCCGCGGCTGTTCCGCGCCGCAAAACGGCCCTTCCTGCACGGATTGCTGCGCGGCTTCGGGCGCTGGTCGGGGTTGGAAGCGATCCGCTCCTTTCTGGCCGAACACGGCCACCTGCGGGGGCTGCCGTTCGTCGAGGCGGCGCTGCGCTTCCTTGATTTGCGCTACACCGTGGATCAGGTCGAATGCAGCCGCGTGCCGGAAACCGGGCGGCTGCTGATCGTGGCCAATCACCCCTGCGGCGCGCTGGATGCGCTCGCGCTGCTGGATTTCGTGGGGCGGATCCGCAGCGACGTGCGGATCGTGGCGAACGATCTTCTGGCCGGCATCGAGGGCCTGGCACCGCTGATCCTGCCGGTCCGCATCCTCGGCGGGCAGCCGCAGGTGTCGAACCTGCGCGGGATCGAGGCCGCGCTCGCGCAGGGCCAGTGCGTGATCATCTTTCCCGCCGGCGAAGTGTCCCGTCTGGGGCTGCGCGGCATTGCCGATCGCCCGTGGCGGCGCGGCCTGATGCGTTTTGCGCTGGCGACCGGCGCGCCGGTGCTGCCGGTGCGGATCGAGGCGCGAAATTCCAGGCTGTTCTACGGCGCATCCGCCCTGTTCCGCCCTGCCGGCACCGCGCTCCTGCCGCGCGAGATCCTGCGCCAGCGCAATCAGCGCATCGGCCTGCGCATCGGTCAGGCGCAACGCCTGGAGCCGGGTGCCGATCCGGCCGCCACGCTGCGGGACCTGCGCCAGGCGATCGATTGCATTGGAACCCGGCTCGACCCGGTGCCCAGGGCCGGCGAGGAGGAGCCGCTGGCCGATGCGATCGATCCGGCGCTGCTTGCGATCGAAATCGCCACGCTCGAACGCCTCGGCGACACCGCCGACGGCAAGCAGATCCGCGCCGGCAGCCTGCCGCCGAACTCGCCGCTGCTGCACGAGATCGGCCGGCTGCGCGAGCTGACCTTCCGCGGCATCGGTGAAGGCACGGGCAAGCGGCTCGACCTCGACCGTTACGACGCCTGGTACGAACAGATCGTGCTGTGGGACGCCTCGTCGCAGCGCGTTGCCGGTGCCTACCGCGTCGCCAACAGCGGCCGCCTCCTGGCCGAACGCGGCATCGACGGCCTCTACACCAGCACGCTGTTCGAGTATGCCGACGCCATGCTGCCGCGCATGGCGGCCGGGCTGGAGCTGGGCCGCAGCTTTGTCGCCCCCGACTATCAGGGCAGCCGCAGCATCGACCTGCTTTGGCAGGGCATTGGCGCCTACCTGCGCCGCCATGCCGATATCCGCTACCTGTTCGGGGCCGTTTCGATCAGCGCGGCGCTTCCGCTGCCGGCCCGCGAAAGAATCGTGGCCCATTACCGCCACTACTACGGCGCGCGCCAGCAGCACGCCCGCGCCCGCCAACCCTTCACGCCGATCACTCCGGCACCGCACCCGGAGCTGCCCGCCGTCGATGCTTTTCGCGCGCTGAAAACCGAGCTGGATGCGCTTGGAGCCAGTGTGCCGATGCTCTACAAGCAGTACGTGGACCTGTGCGAGCCCGACGGCGTGCGCTTCCTGGCGTTCGGCGTGGACCCGGAGTTTTCCGACGCGGTGGACGGCCTGATCGAGCTGGACCTGGCCCACCTGCGGCCGAAAAAGCGGATGCGCTATCTGGGTGAAGCGGCCGAAGCCGCGAGGGAAACCCCGGAACACGCCCGCGACCCGCGCGCGGCGGTGCCTGGCTTCAGCCTGGAGGTTTCCTGAGGCGGCGAGCCTTCGCCCTGCCGTCGGCGGCTGACGATCACGCGGAGGAATGCGTCGCGGCAGCGGATGCGAGCCGGTTGATCGGTATTTTCGACAGCAGGCGCACCCAGGGAAACATCGGCCCCGGATCGCGCTTGCGCGCCACCTGCACCGAAGCGTCGTCGCTGGCGGGCACCCGTTCGGTATCCAGGTCCTCGTGCCCGGCGATATGGCGCAGGCCGGGAAGCTCGGCGGCGAGCCGCGCGATCAGGCCGATCAGGGCATCGATCTGCGCCTCGGGGTAGGGTTCGTCCATGGCCTGGTGGCGTGAATCCAGCCAGTGCGGGTAGCGTCCCGTATTGACCAGCTCGATGCCGATTGAGCGCGCGTTGTGGCCGCGCACATGGTGGGCGATGCGCTCGATCGGGACGAAGCGGTACACGCTGCCATCGCGGTCGATGTAGAAGTGCCCGCTGTTGCCGCTGCCCGAGTCGTACAGCACGCGCTCGCCGTAGTTGCGCGCCATCGCCAGGTCGGGCAGTTCGGTGCAGTGGATCACGATCAGGTCGACCGCAGCGAGCGGGCGCGTCGCGAGCTTTTCGACATAGGGCAGGGGCCAGTCGCGGATGGCGCTGGCGATGGGCGACGTGGAATCGGAGCGCATGGGCCGCATGCTAACATTCACGCGCTTTTGCGCCGTGTCGCCGGGCTTCGCGCAGCGCTCTGGCCGGTAAAGCTTTCCATCCGGAATCAACGGTGCAGCTTGCGATGGCGGGTGCCCGAAGAGCCTGCCCCGGACGTGATCCGGGGGCGGATGAGGGGCGAGCGAAGCGCGGCAATCGGACCTTGCGGCGAGGTCTCGCCACGCGCTCTGCCCGAACCTTCACCCCAACCCTTCTCCCGGCAGGAGAGGGGCTTTGTTCAGCCTTTTCGCGGAGTCACGCCATGGCCGGCCACTGCATCCTTTCCCACGGACTCCACAGCAGTCCGAACGCCAGCAAGGTGTCGGCGCTGGCGCGGGTGGCCCAGGCGCTGGGCTGGAGCCACGAGCGGCCGGACTATTCGCAGATCGACGCGGCCTCCGACGTGCGCGACATCCCGCGGCGGCTGGAAAAGCTGCTGCAAAGCGCGCGCCGTGTGTCCGGGCCGCTGGTGCTGGCCGGCTCCAGCATGGGGGCGTATATCTCGGCGCTGGCGTCGCTCCAGGTGCGGCCGGCGGGGCTGTTCCTGATGGCGCCGCCCGTCGCGCTGCCGGGCTATCCGCAGCGGCTGGATGCCGCGCGCGTGCCGACGCGGGTGATCCATGGCTGGCACGACGAGCTGATCGCGGCGCAGGACGTGGTGGACTGGTGCGCCGAGCGCTCGGTGCCGCTGCTGCTGCTCGATGACAACCACCGGCTCGAAGGCCACGTGGACGCCATCGCGGACGAGTTCGGGCGTTTTCTGGGGGCGCTGGCATGAGTACGGCGCTGACCTTCTTCGCGCCCTGCGCCAAGGGACTGGAATACCTGCTGGTGGAGGAACTGCAGGCGCTGGGCGCGCAGGACGTGCGCGAGGCGCTGGCCGGCGTGCATTTTTCCGGTGCTCTGGAAGCCGGCTACCGCGCCTGCCTGTGGTCGCGCCTGGCCAGCCGCGTGCTCCTGCGCGTGGCGCACTTCGAGGCACTCACCGAAGAGGCGCTGTATCTCGGCGTGCAGGCCGTGGACTGGTCCGCGCACCTTGCCGAACACGGCACCCTGGCGGTGGATGCGAACCTGCACGCTTCGCACCTGACCCACGCGCGCTACGCCGCGCAGAAGGTGAAGGACGCCGTCGTCGACCAGTTCCGCGAACGCTTCGGCGTGCGCCCCTCCGTGGATGTGGATCGGCCGGATGTCGCGATCAGCCTGAGCCTGCGGCGCAACATCGCCGATGTGTTCATCGATCTTGCCGGCGAGTCGCTGCACCGGCGCGGCTGGCGCGGTCCGCAGGTGGAGGCGCCGCTCAAGGAAACCCTCGCCTGCGCGGTGCTGCTGCGCGGCGGCTGGCGCGAGATCGATGCCAGGGGCGGCGCGCTGGTCGATCCGATGTGCGGCTCGGGCACGCTCCTGATCGAGGCGGCGCGGATGAGTGCGGACGTCGCGCCGGGCCTGGGGCGACCGCATTTCGGTTTCCTGCGCTGGCGCGGGCACGACGAGGCGCTGTGGAACGCCCTGGTGGCCGAGGCGCAGGCGCGCTCGCGCGCCGGTCGCGCCGCGCTGACGCCGCGGTTTTTTGGCTACGACATCGATCCGGCAGCCGTGGCCGCGAGCCGCGAGAACATCGCGCGCGCCGGCCTGGCCGGGGTGATTTCGGTGGAGCAGGGCGATGTGGCCGATCTTTCCGCACCGCAGGACGTGACGCCCGGGCTGGTGGCCTGCAATCCGCCCTATGACGAGCGACTGGCCGCCGATCCGGCGCTGTACCGCGCGCTGGGGGCCGCGCTCAAGCGCGGTTTCGTCGGCTGGCAGGCGGCGATCCTGAGCGGTGACGCGGAACTTTCCCGCGCGCTCGGGCTGCGCCCCGAAAAACGCTACGCGCTCTACAACGGTGCGCTGGCCTGCGAGCTGCTGCGGATCGACCGGATCGAGCCGGCGCGCGCGCGCGCCTTCGAGCCGCGTCCCTTGTCCGATGGCGCGCAGATGGTCGCCAATCGCCTGCGCAAGAACCTGCGGACCCTGAAGAAGTGGCGCGAGCGCGGGGGCGTGGCCTGCTTTCGCGCCTACGATGCCGACATCCCCGAATACGCCGCCGCGATCGACGTGTACACGGGCGTGCCGGAGGAAACGCCGGACGCGCCCGAGGACGTCTGGCTGCACGTGCAGGAATACCAGGCACCGGCGGAGATTCCCGAAGAAACCACGCGCCAGCGCCTGACCGATCTGGTGCACGCGGCGATGGACGTGTTCGAGCTGCCGCGCGCGCGCGCGGCGGTGAAGACGCGCCAGCGCGGCAAGGGCGGCAGCAAATACGGTCGCTTCGATGCGCGCGGACAGTTCCTGCTGGTGCGCGAGGGAACCGCGCGGCTGCGCGTCAACCTGTTCGACTACCTCGATACCGGACTCTTTCTCGACCACCGCCCCCTGCGCCTGCGCCTGGCGCGCGAGGCGCGCGGACTGCGCGTTCTCAACCTGTTCTGCTACACCGGCGCGGCCAGCGTGCAGGCGGGCCTGGGTGGTGCGGCGAGCACGACGAGTGTCGACCTCTCGCCCACCTATCTCGACTGGGCCGCGAAGAACCTGGCGCTCAACGGCCTGGCCGGGCAGTCGCACCGGCTGGTGCAGGCTGACGCCATGGCCTGGCTCGACGCCGAACGCGGGCAGTACGACCTCATCTTCTGCGACCCGCCGACCTTCTCCAACTCGGCGCGCGCCGACGACTTCGACCTGCAGCGCGAGCATCCGCGCCTGATCGACGCCTGCATGGCGCGTCTGGCACCGGGTGGCCTGCTGCTGTTCTCCAACAACTACCGGCGCTTCCGGCTGGATCCCGCGCTGGAGGCGACCTACGGCGCGCGCGACATACGTGCCGCCACGCTCGATCCGGATTTTTCCCGCAGCCCGCGCATCCACGCGGCGTGGGAGTTCGTTCACGCCTGACGCCGATCGCGGACGCGGCCCTTGTGGAACCGCTGCAATGCCCCGATGCTTGCGCGCCACCGACTTTTTCCGACCCTGCCGATGCCGCTACCCCTCAAGCGCCTGTGGTACGAACGTGCCGATCACTGGCGATTTTTCCGCCAGTGGCTGCGCCATCCGCTGACTACGGCGGCCATCACCCCCTCGGGTCCGCAGCTGGTGCGCTCGATGATGGCGGAACTGCCGGTCGGTGCGCGACGGGTCATCGAACTGGGTGCGGGCACCGGGGTCATGACCCGGGCCCTGGTCGCGCGCGGGATTGCGCCGGAAGATCTCCTGGTGCTGGAACTCAATCCGCAGCTTGCCTCCCATCTGGGGCGCATGTTTCCACGGGCACACGTGGTCTGCGCCGATGCGCGCAACCTGCCGGCGGAGGCCAGGCGCAGGAGCGACTGGGGCGACGAAATGGCTGATGCGGTGGTGTCGAGCCTGGGGCTGCTGTCGATGCCCGCGACGCTGCAGCGGGAGATCGTCATGGCGGCGTTCGAGTGCCTGCGGCCCGATGGCCGCTTCATCCAGTTCACCTATGGCCCGCGCCCGCCGCTGCGTGCCGAGGTCGCGAATGCGCTGGGCCTGCACGTCACGCGCGGGTCCATGGTGGTGCGCAACATTCCGCCCGCCACGGTGTTCGTTTACACCCGCACCCGCTCGCAGGTGATCGTGCCGCGCCCGGTGCGCTGAGGTCGCAGGCGGCTGAATCGAGTGTTCCGCGCCGGACGGCTCGCCGCGCCTCGGCGGCAGCGCGAGGCCGGAGACGCTACAGCCAGCGTCGTACCTGACTGCGGTAGCGGGCGTAGGATTCGCCGAACTTCGCCGCGATGGCGCGTTCCTCCGGCTGGATCTGGAAGCGGGTGATGCAGGCGACGAAAACCGCCACCGCGATCAGTGCGAGCGGGTTGGCCAGCCACAGGCAGAACGCGACGAGCTGGATCGCCATGCCCAGGTACATGGGATTGCGCGTGAAGCGATAGGGGCCGGCGCGAACGATGGCGCTGGCTTTGTGCGGTGACAGCGGGCTGATCGTGGTGCGCGCGCGGCGGAAGTGCAGCAGCGCCCAGATTTCCAGCGCCAGCCCGGCACCGGCAACGCCCAGCGCGATGCCGAGGCGATGCGGCAGATGCAGCGCAAGCGCGGGTGCCAGCCGCGTCAATCCCCAGGCAAGCGCGGCGCAGGCGAGCGCGACGACGGGCGGCGGGATGCGATGGTCGAGCTTGGACATGGACGTGGCCTCAGGCGCGCTTGCGCTGTTTCTGCTGGCGATGCAGGAGGATGCCGGCGATGCTCACCAGCACCATCACCAGCAGCACCACCAGCGTCGCCAGCGCGTTGATCTCCGGCGTTACGCCGAGCTTCACCTTGGAATAGATCAGCATCGGCAGGGTGCTGGCACCGGGGCCGGAGGTGAAGCTGGCGACCACGAGATCGTCCAGGGAAAGGGTGAAGGCCAGCAGCCAGCCGGCCAGAAGCGCCGGGGCGATCAGCGGCAGGGTAATGAGGAAAAACACCTTCCAGGGACGCGCGCCCAGATCCATCGCGGCTTCTTCCAGGCTGTCGTCCATCATCGTCAGGCGCGAGCGCACCACCACGGTGACGTAGCAGGCGGTGAAGGTGACGTGCGCCATGGTGATGGTGCTCATGCCGCGCGTCGGCCAGCCGATCAGCTGCTGCATGCTCACGAACAGGAGCAGAGCCGAGAGGCCCAGCATCACCTCGGGCATCACCAGCGGGGCCGAGCTCATCAGCGACAGCAAGCCGCGTCCGGGGAAGCGGCCGAAGCGAGCCAGCGCCAAGCCCGCCGCCGTGCCTATGACCACGGCCAGGGTGGCGCTGCCGGAGGCGATCAGGAAGCTGCGCCAGGCGGCCGAGAGGATCTGCTCGTTGTTGAACAGGCGCGCGTACCACTCGGTGGAAAAACCGCCCCAGACCGTCACCAGGCGCGATTTGTTGAAGGAATAGACGATCAGCGAAACGATCGGGACGTAGAGGAAGGCATAGCCGAACGCCATCGCGGTGTAGAGCGCCCAGGGGCTGCGGTTCATGCGTCCTTCCCCTTGCCCTGGCTGCGGTTTTCCACGTATTCGAAGATCAGCGTGGGGATCACGATCAGCAGCAGCATCGCCACCGCCACGCCCGAGGCCAGCGGCCAGTCGCGGTTGGTGAAAAATTCGGTCCACAGCACCCGCCCGATGGTGATGGCGTCGGGGCCGCCGAGGATGTCGGGAATGACGAACTCGCCCACTGCGGGGATGAACACCAGCATCGCGCCGGCGATGATGCCCGGCATCGACAGCGGCAGGGTGATCTGCAGGAACGAGCGCCACGGCGGTGCGCCGAGGTCTTCGGCCGCTTCCAGCAGGGTGAAGTCCATCCGCATCAGGTTGGCGGTGAGCGGCAGGATCATGAAGGGCAGATAGTTGTAGACGATGCCGATGTAGACGGCGAGGTTGGTGTAGAGCAGCTCCAGCGGCGCGTCGATCAGGCCGATGCCCATCAGCATCTGGTTGATCAGGCCGTTGGTCTTGAGGATGCCGATCATGGCGTAGGTACGCAGCAGCGAACTGGTCCAGAAGGGCAGGATCACGCCCACCAGCAGCGCCATGCGCCACAGCGGCGTGGCGCGCGCAATGCCGTAGGCGATGGGATATCCGATCAGCAGGGTGAGCGTGGTGGAGACGCCCGCGAACAGCAGCGAGTTGAGGTAGGCCTTCAGATAGAGGCTGTCCTTGAGCAGCGCCGCATAGTTGGCCCAGGTGATGCGCAGGGTGAGGGCACCGTCCTCGGCGTGGTCGAACAGGGCCGAGTAGGGCGGGGTCTGGCCGAAGAGCGGTGTCGCCAGGCTGATCTTCATCACGATGACGAAGGGCACCAGGAAGAACAGCCCGAGCCAGAACATCGGGATCGCGATGACGAAGAGACGTCCGCGATGGGTGCGGAACTCCTGTCCGATGGCACCGAACCAGCGGAAGAAGTTGCGCACCACCTGGTCCCAGAACCCGCCGATGCCGACCGCGTGTCGCGTGCTCATGTCGGCAGCACCACCGCCGATCCGGCCTCCCAGGACAGGTACAGGGTGTCGTCCCAGTCGTAGTGCGGCTCGGAGCTGCGCACGATATGGGTTTCCTGCACCCGGATCACGGCACCGGCCGGCGTCTTGACCTGATAGATCGAGACATCGCCCAGATAGGCGATTTCGGCCACCCGGCCCATCGCCACGTTGTCGGCTTCGGGGCGGGTTTCGTGCACGTCGATCTTTTCCGGCCGCACCGATACCGCCACCGGCGTGCCGACCGGAATCGGGTCGGCATGGCGCGCCAGGATCTCGCTCCCGAGCGCGTCGCAGTAGACTCGCACCGTGCCTTCGCCCTCGTCCTGCGAGGCGATGCGGCCCTCGAAGATGTTGGTGGCACCGATGAATTCGGCCACGAAGCGCGAGGCCGGGTATTCGTACATGCCGGCCGGCGTGGACACCTGCTCGATGCGCCCGAAGTTCATCACTGCCAGGCGCGAGGCCATGGTCATCGCCTCTTCCTGGTCGTGGGTGACCATGACGAAGGTGGTGCCGACGCGCTCCTGGATATTCACCAGTTCGAACTGGGTGTGCTCGCGCAGCTTGCGGTCGAGCGCGCCCAACGGCTCGTCGAGCAGCAGCAGCTTGGGCTGCTTGGCGAGCGCGCGGGCGAGCGCGACGCGCTGGCGCTGGCCGCCGGAAAGCTGGTCGGGCTTGCGCTTGCCGAGGTCGGGCATGCGCACCAGTTCGAGCATCTGCGCCACGCGGTCGCGGACCTCGGCGGCGGAGAGCCTGTCCTGCTTGAGGCCGAAGGCGATGTTCTGCTCCACCGTCATGTGCGGGAACAGCGCGTAGCTCTGGAACATCATGTTGACCGGCCGCTCGTAGGGTGGCAGGTTCGAAATGTCGACACCGTCGATCATCACCGTGCCCCGGTCGGGCTTCACCAGGCCCGCCAGGATGCGCAGCAGGGTGCTCTTGCCCGAACCCGAGCCGCCCAGCAGCGCGAACAGTTCGCCCTGGTAGATGTCGAGCGAGACATCGTCGCAGGCGTACACCTTGCCGTAGGTCTTGGTGACGTTCTGGATGCGCAGAAATGGCTGCGCGGCGGGGTCTTGCCAGGGGGCGACCGGCGCGGGGCGCCGGATCGAGGGCTGGGCCATCAGGCGGCCTCCGGAAAAGGCGACCGCCGGCGTGCGGATGCCGACGGCCGCGGGCAGGTGATCGGTGGTGGCAAGCGGCTTATTGGCCGCTCTTGATCGATGTCCAGGCGCGCACGCGCTCGCGCTGCAGGGTTTCGGGGAGGGAAACCGGGTCGACCAGCTTGGCAAGGGTTTCCTGCGGCGGATAGACGCCCGGGTTCTGCGCGATGTCGGGATCCATCAGGGCGGTGGCGGCGGTATTGGGGTTGGCGTAGCCGACGTAGTCGCTGATGTCGGCGATGACCTCCGGCTGCAGCAGGAAGTCGATGAAGGCGTGCGCGTTCTTCGGGTGCGGTGCATCCTTCGGGATGGCCATCAGGTCGAACCAGCGTACCGCGCCTTCCTCGGGAATGATGTAGTCGATCTCCACGCCGTTGCCCGCCTCCTCGGCGCGGTCGCGGGCCTGGAACACGTCGCCGGAGTAGCCCATCGCCAGGCACAGGTCGCCGTTGGCGAGGTCGTCGATGTACTTGGACGAGTTGAAGTAGCGGATGTGCGGCCGGATCGCGGCATAGGCCTGCTTGACCGCCTCGATCTGCGCCGGATCCTGCGAGTTCGGATCCTGCCGCAGCCAGATCAGCGCGGCCGAGAAGGTCTCCTGGTCGTCGTCGAGCACGCTGACGCCGCATTTGGCGAGTTTGGCCGCATTGGCAGGATCGAACAGAAGGCTCCAGGAATCGAGCGTCGCATCCTCGCCCAGCGCTTCCCTGACCTTGCCCACATTGATGCCGAGGCCGGTGGTGCCCCACATGTAGGGCGCGGCGTGGGCGTTGCCCGGATCGACGTCGGCCAGCGCCGCCTGCAGCGTCGGATCGATGTTGGACAGGTTGGGCAGCAGGGTCTTGTCGAGCGGCGCGTAGATGCCCGAGGCGATCTGGCGCTGCGCGAACGGACGCGCCGAAGGGAACACCACGTCGTAACCCGAGCCGCCGGTGACCAGCTTGGCTTCGAGCATCTCGTTGGAGTCGTACACGTCATACACGACCTTGATGCCGGTGGCCTGCTGGAAGCGGGCAATGGTGTCCTCGGCCACGTAGTCGGACCAGTTGTAGACGTGCAGCACCCGGGCCTCTGCACTCGGCGTGGCGGGAGCCGTCGCATCCTGCGCCTTGTCGCCACAGGACGTGAGCATCAGCGCAGCGGCCGCCAGCGGCGCGACCTTGACGAGGTTGAGCTTCATCTTCTGGAATCCCGAACGGCGCGGCCCGATGCCGCTGCGCCGCATGTTCGGCACGCCGGTCCGCGCTGTCAACGGATCGGGCGGGTTCCTGGTCACATCCATGCCGCCGGTGCCGTCAATCCGCGCGCCACTGGAGCGGCACCGCGCCCTTGGGTAATGTACGCCGTCGTTTCGCCCGCCCCGTCCCTTCCACCTCTGGAGATTCCGATGATGAACCTGTCCCGCATTGCCGCGGCACTTGCACTGACGGCGTTCGCCCTGCCCGCCGCTGCCCAGGAAGGATCCGCCTGGTCGATCAACGGAATCATCGGGGTGGCCAGCGACTACACCTGGCACGGTGTCTCCCAGACCCAGGAAGATCCCACCTGGCAGCTGGAGGTCAACCTCGAACACGAGGCGGGGTTCTATGTGGGCGGCCAGTTCTGGGGCGTGGACTTCGTGCCCCCGGGTGAAGACTGGGATGACGGCATCAGCTATGAAGCCAACCTCTACCTGGGCTGGAGCCGCGAGCTCAGCGAGTTCCTGACGCTGACGCTGGACTACACCCGCACCTTCTATCCTGGATCCAAGCCGGATTTCGACCAGGATTTCAACGAGTTCAGCGTGGAGCTGGGACTGGGCGAGAACGTTACCGCGCTTGTGACCTGGTCCGACGATGCGGTGAACCTCGGGCACGAGGGTCTGTACCTGGGCCTGTCGGGCAGTTGGGAGCTGGGCGAGTCGGGCTTCCAGCTCGGTGCCGCGGCCGGCCGTTACGACCTCGGGAGCGAGCTTGGCGGTGCCTACAACGACTACGAAGTCTCGCTCTCGCGCAGCTTCGGGTCGATCGCGACCAAGCTGGCGTATGTCACTACCTCGGGCTACAACGACACCCTGGCCGAGTCTCTGGGCGAGCGGCACCTGGCCGACGGGCGCGCAATCCTGTCCGTGGGCTACGAGTTCTGAGGCCGCCGTGCGTTGACGCCAAGGGCCGCGCTGCGTAAGATGCGCGGCCCTTCAGGGTGTTTTTTCACGTCGTGTCCGCGACGCCGCCGGGGTATAGCTCAGCCTGGTAGAGCGCCAGCTTTGGGAGCTGGATGTCGAGAGTTCGAATCCCTCTGCCCCGACCACGGACCCCGCGAACCCAAACCCGATCCGGCAGCGACCGGTGCGCTATCATTTCCCGATGCGCCCGTAGCTCAACCGGATAGAGCACCGGCCTTCTAAGCCGGGGGTTACAGGTTCGATTCCTGTCGGGCGCGCCACGGTGCGGAGCAGCCGCCTTTCTCGGGGCAAGTCCGGATCGGTGCCTATGTTGAAAAGTCCGCGCATGGATGCGCGGGCTGTTGCGGAAGGATCCGCATGCTGTGGTGGATGTAGCTCAGTTGGTGGCGACGTCCGCGGCTTTCGATCTGCCGGTGGCAGATCGAGCGGATGGCGCCGG
>NZ_JBBDHC010000014.1:0-90449 GCF_037203605.1 Denitratimonas tolerans | reverse complement strand
CGTCTTCTTCTTGCGTGGCATACGTACTCCTTGGCAGTAGCATGGTATGCCTCACACACAAAATTCCTGACAGGCTCGGGCGGCAAGGTACGCACCACGCATCTGCCGAACCCGGCCTTGGCGCTGGCCACGGTGCGCGAGGCGTTGCAGGTGCCGGGCACCCAAGGCCGGTTGGCGCAGGGCAAGCGCCTCAAGCAGGCCGAGGCGTGGTATCGCAATGCGATGCATCGGCTCGGGGTGCAGGGGCACAGCTTGCGCTATGCCTTTGCGCGGGAGCGGGTGGAGGCCTATCTGGACGCCGGCATCCCGATGGCCGAGGCGCTGGCACGCACCAGCATGGACTTGGGCCACGGGGATGGGCGCGGGCGGTGGGTCAAGATGATCTATCTGCGGTGACGGCAAAGGACAAGGCCCGCCGAATGGCGGGCCTTGGGGGCAAGTCGAAGGATCAGGGCTCCTCTTGCACCTCGGTATCCATGCGAGACACCAAATCTGCAAATATTTGACGCGCACGCGCATCGCCTTCGATCAAGTCATCAAGGAAGTACTCTTCATAGAACTCTTCCGGCCACAAAAGCACCGTTCCATTTTCATGGCTTCGTACATGCCAGTACTTGGAACACCGCGCATCTATGACTTCAAAAAGGCTGATCGAGATGCCACGACACTGCCCCCAGTCATTTGCAATTTCCACAAAGAGCCCTGAGCCATTTCTAGAACCTTGCGGCTTCACACTCAACCCGAGCACAACGTACTCGCTGCCCGGCGTAATTGCGTACCTGATCGACTCCCCTTGTGGCAATCCGATTGCCGCACGCTGATCATCCTTCAGAAAGCTGCTCAAGCACCTGACTCTCATCGCTTGCCCTCGTCAATGAGCTTGGTCTTCAACTCAACTATCTGCCCAGTTGCTTTGTTTTCGTAGCCGTGTGTCTCGATTTTCGTTCCGTCCGGCGCAACATGGTTCCCTCCGCTGACCTTGCTCCAGTCCCCAGCGGCCCCGCCATACTGATCGGCAAGGCGTGGCGCATCTCTAAGTGCCTTATCCGTTCCAGCACCTGCAATCGCTTCGCCTTCGCCAGCAAGAATCCTTGATGTCTGTGACTCGCTGGCGAGTTGCTTATTGAGGTTCAGCCCATTGATTGCACTGGCCGCGTTGTCCGCCTGCCGCGATGCTTGGATAGCCATGCCCGCCCCACCGGGCACAGGAAGGGCGAGTGCTGCGGCATCTATCGCAATTCCACCGACATCCGCTGCTGCCGCTGACCAGTTGCCATCCCACACATTGCCAGCGAGGCTGACGACGCCGACAGCTATGCTCGCAGCATCCCAGATGGACTCTACGTAGCGACCATCGGGATCACGGTACTTGTATGGGTTGTTATTGGCATACCAATACCGATTGAAGTTGCTCCCGTTGGCGGGACTCACGTCCACCGGGTCCGGGCTCAGGAAGCGCTGGGCGATCGGGTCATAGTAGCGCTGCTGCATGTAGGTCAGGTTGGTCTGCGTGTCGGTCACGTGGCCGGCAAACCCCGGGCCTTCGCGGTAGACGCCGCTGTAGGGCGCGCCGTAGGGCATGCGCACGGTGCGCTGGGTCTGGACGCCGGCGGCGTTGGTCTCGACGTTGGCGCTGCCGATATGGTCGGTGTGGTGCCAGGTGGTCGTGACGGTGCTGCCGGCCAGCGGACGGCTGCGCTGGGCGACGAGCTTGTTTCCGAGGTGGATGTAGTCGATGCGCTGGTTGTCGCGGCTGTCTTCTGTGTACAGCAGCTGGCCGGCGCGGCTGTACACCTGGAACCGCGTGCTGCCGGTGTTTCTGGTCGAGCGCGTGCGGTGGCCGTGGGTGTCGTAGACGTAGTTCTCCCAGGTGCTGCCGGCGTAGTAGCGGGTGGCGCGGGTCATGCGACCGGCGGCGTTCCACTGGTAGTTCCAGCTCTGCCCGTGCCCGGTGCGGGTGTAGGTTTCGCCAAAACCATTGCCGGCAAAGCCCCACTGCTGCGCGCCCAGTTCGTTGTCGATGCGATACAGGCGCTGGCTGGCGTCGTACTGGTAGCGGTGGTCCTGCACGTAGCCGCCCAGGCCGTTGGGATAGCCGGCCACGCGGCGCACGTTGTCGAGCGCGTCGTAGTCGTAGATTTCCTCGCCGTAGATGTTGGGCGCGGTAGCGACGATCGGGCGATCACGCGCGTCGTATTGCAGGCTGCGGTTCTCGTTGGCGTTCACGCCGTCGAGGATGGAGGTGACGTTGCCGTGCCTGTCGTAGCCGTAGCTGTAGTCCAGCCGCGAGGCGACCCCGCTGTGGTCGCGGATGCGCTGCGGCAGGCCGCGCGCGTTCAGCGTCCGGCTGTGGATCAGGCCGTTGCCGTAGGTGAAGCCGGAACACCGCCTGCGCCGCTGGCGGCGACGCTGGAACCGGGCGATTTGCGGGGCGGGATCACGCATGGGGGAAGCGTAACCGGATGGGGGAGTGGAGCCAGCGGTCTCGGGAGATTACGACATCGCCGTACCATCTGAAAAAAGATGGGGCGTTCCTTGCTGCGCGGTGACATCAGTGATGCTCACGATGCCACCATCCGAACGAACATAGTGAAAGAAAACATCCGCGCAGTACCCGGAAACGTGCTCAAGGAATGCGCGAATCGCGTCAGAGCTAGCGCCATTGTCAGAGAATGAAACATTCGTAACGATCCCGAAGGCTATCGGTCGATTCTGCTGCGCCATCAATCTAAACGACGAGGCAAGTGCGTCAGCCCTTTCCTGATCGTTCGACCATGACATGGCAGCAGAAACCCCTACATGCACAATTTCCTCATCCGCATTCAGATAACCCCCGAAGGGATGAAACTCGCCGTGGGTGCCGAGCATCTTTTCAGCAAAGTCAACGAGGTCATTCATCAAGACTTCCACTTGAGCTTTTGGGCTGCTCATCACTTTCCTCCCGGCCCAAGGTCATCGCGTCGAATCACCTTTGACTGATTCCGCACAGTCCCACTGACTTGTGTATTGGTTCCCGTCACGACCACATGCTCTCGACCCGTAGCCTGTGCATGTTCACGTTGCGCACGCAGTTGGGAGGAATCCGAAACACGAGCCGTATCCTTGATTTCGCCCACTTGTACCGAGTTCTGAAAGTCAGGAATTGTCCGACCCTGGCTAGTTGAAACAACCTCAGTGTTCTTTGCTTCACCCAAATCGGAAAGAACACGAGTCTCCGATGCTCGGCCTCGTGCGCCAGCCTCAACGATATTGCTACCAGCCCTTGATGCTTGAATCGCAACACTCGCACCGCCTGGAACAACGGGGATGATGAGTGCCGCAGTGTCCAGCGCAATGCCGCCCACATCAGCAGCTGCACCCGACCAGTTTCCGTCCATGACATTGCCAGCGAGGCTGACGACGCCGACGGCTAGGCTCGCCGCATCCCAGATGGACTCAACATAACGTCCATCTGGGTCCCGGTAGCGATACGGATTATTATTCGCATACCAATACCGATTGAAGTTCCCGCCGTTGGTGCCGCTCACGTCCACCGGGTCCGGGCTCAGGAAGCGCTGGGCGATCGGGTCATAGTAGCGCTGCTGCATGTAGGTCAGGTTGGTCTGCGTGTCGGTCACGTGGCCGGCAAACCCCGGGCCTTCGCGGTAGACGCCGCTGTAGGGCGCGCCGTAGGGCATGCGCACGGTGCGCTGGGTCTGGACGCCGGCGGCGTTGGTCTCGACGTTGGCGCTGCCGATATGGTCGGTGTGGTGCCAGGTGGTCGTGACGGTGCTGCCGGCCAGCGGGCGGCTGCGCTGGGCGACGAGCTTGTTCCCGAGGTGGATGTAGTCGATGCGCTGGTTGTCGCGGCTGTCTTCTGTGTACAGCAGCTGCCCGCCACCGCTGTCCGCGTACAGCGGCGCGATTACTCCCGCGCCGCTTCCACTTGGCGCATCACGCGCAGGAGGTTGCCGCCCCAGAAGCCGGCGATCTGGCTTTCGCTGAAGCCTTCCGCGAGGAGGCGCTCGGTGATGCGGGGCAGGGCGGTGACGTCTTCGAGGCCGACGCTGGCAAGGCCGCCGGCACCGTCGAAGTCGGCGCCCAGGCCGACGTGCTCGGGGCCGGCGACTTCGATGATGTGCAGGAGGTGGCGCATGAAGTCGTCAAGGGTGGTGCGCGGCACCGGGAAGTCGCGCTGGGCCTTGAAGTAGGCGTCGGCGAGCGCCTGGCGCTTTTCGGCGGAATCGGCGCTGCCGTCCCAGAAGGGGCCGGTGGCGGCGTCGATGGCGGCCTGGCGCTCGGGGCTCTTGTGTTCGTCGGCGAGGTAGCCGGGATAGGCGTTGACCTGGATCACGCCGCCTTTTTCGGCGAGCGCGCGGATGCGCGCGTCGTCGAGGTTGCGGGGGTGGTCGTAGAGCGCCTTGGCGCTGGTGTGCGAGAGCACGATGGGTGTGCGCGAGGCCTCCAGCGCCTGGTCGAAGGCGGCGTCCGAGGCGTGGGAGAGGTCGATCATCAGCCCGAGGCGGTTGGCGCGGGCGATGAGGTCGCGGCCGGCGGGGCTGAGGCCGTTCCACTCCGGGCCGGCCTTGTCGGTGGAGGAATCGGCGAACTCGTTGTTCTGCACGTGCACCAGACCGAGCATGCGCAGGCCCTGGCGGTAGTGGAAATCGAGCAGGCCGGGATCGAGCGCCAGCGGGCTGGCGTTTTCCATGCTCAGGTACACGAAGCGCCTGCCGCTGGCGGCGATGCGGGCGGCGTCGTCGGCACGCAATGCCAATGCCAAGTCATCCGGATGCGCGGCCAGGGTTTCGCGGATCGTCACCAGCCGCGCCAGGGCGTGGTCGCGCGCGGCGCGCTGGGCTTCGGGCGTGCGTTCGCCCGGGTCGGTGTAGATGACGAAGAAGCCGCCGTCGAGGCCGCCTTCGCGCATGCGCGGGATGTCGACCTGCGAAAGATCGGTCTCCAGAGCGTGACGCTGCGCGGGGTTCCAGCCGGGCAGGGAGAAGTACACAGGCGTGTCCAGGTGCGAATCGAGCGTCAGCAGGCGCTCGTGCAGGGCGTGCGCCTCGGGCGACACCTGCGCCACCGCGGGCGCGGCGGCGAACAGCAGGAGCAGGGCAAGGGTGCGCTTCATGCGGGAATGTCCTCGGGCGAGACGTCGGGGATGTCGCTGCTGCGCTGGTTGACGATGGCAGTCGCGGTGAGGTCGCCGGTGACGTTGCCGGTGGTGGCGAACACATCGGGAATGGTATCGACGGCCAGCAGGAGGCCGAGCGGCTCCACCGGCAGGCCCAGCGACTGGGACACCGGCATCACCGTGGCCATGAAGCTGACCTGCCCGGGAAGGCCCACCGAGCCCAGGCTGATCACCACCGACAGCGCCGCCGCCGCGCCCAGCTGCAGGGCGGAGAGTTCCACCCCGATGGCCCAGGCGATGAAGCAGGCCGCACCGATGTACTGCACCGGACTGGTGATGCGGAACAGCGTGACCGCCATCGGCAGCACCAGCGCCACCACGTTGCGGCGGTAGCCCAGGCGCTCGCCGGCCGATTCGATCATGGAAGGCAAGGTGGCGAGCGAGGACTGGGTGCTGGCCGCCACGACCTGAGCCGGCAGGATGCCCTTGGCGAAGCGCAAGGGCGATTCGCGCGCCACCAGCCACACGATGGGATAGCAGATTGCCGTGGCCCCCAGGTACAGCGCGACCAGCAGGCCGATGTAGCCCACCAGTGCGCCGATCACGCCGATGCCGGCGCTGGTGCAGACGACGAGGATCAGGGCGAAGACGCCGAGCGGTGCGGCCAGCAGCATCCAGTGCACGATCACGATCATGGCATCGGCCAGCCCGCGGCAGATCGCAAGCAGCGGATCGCGCCGCTCGGGTGCCAGGCGGGTCAGCGCGAAACCGAAGAACAGCGAGAACACCACCAGCGGCAGCATCGCGTTCTGCGCCGCGGCCATGATCGCGTTGGTCGGGATCGCGCCGGCGATCCAGTCGCCGAGCGAGGGCACGGGCACATCGACTACCGCGCTGGTTGCCCCGCGCAGGGTCTCGGCCAGCGAGGCGCTGTGCGGGAAGAAGGACAGCAGCACCGGTGCCAGCGCCGCGGCATAGAGCGCGAAACCGGTGAGCAGGACCACGAAGGTGATCAGCGCGCGCCGTGCGACGCGACCGGACGCAGCGGCATCGCTGGCCGTGGCAACGCCAAGCACCACCAGCGAAAACACCAGCGGTGCGACGGTCATCTGCAGGCCCGCAAGCCAGAGCGATCCGATGGGGCGCGCGAAGGCGGCGGCGCGCGGGGCCTGTTCCGGGAACCAGTACGCCAGAGTCAGGCCAATCAGCGCACCCAGTACCAGGCCGAGCAGCACCCGCGCCGTGGGGCCGGGACGCTTCATCGCGATACCTGCACGGCAGGCAGGTTCCAGGCGCTGCGCAGCCGCGCGTATTCGGCTTCAGGCAGGAGCACCAGCACCGGATGGCGCTGCGGATCGAGCCATGACAGCAGGGTCAGCATGGTCGAATCGCTCATCGCGGTGCAGCCGGCGGTGGTCTCGCCGGGCCTGCGCCACAGGTGCATGAAGATGCAGCTGCCCAGGCCGGGCACGTTGGCCGGGTTGTGCGCCACCTTCAGGCCCAGCGCGTAGCGATCATCGCCCGCGTTGTGCAGGTCCAGCCGCATCGGCTCGCTGGAGCCGGCGACTGCGGCCTCGCCCTCCTGGCGCGCGTCGATGATGCGGTTGTAGAAGGGCGAGGTATCCACGTCGATGCACCAGTCGCTGGCGTCCATCGCCTCGTACGGCATCAGGCTGTGGCCGGTGGGGCCATAGCCGAAGGCACCGGGCAGGTCGAAGACGCCGGCAGGCGAGCGGCCGTCGCCTTCGCGCTTGATCGGGCCATCGCCCTGCGGCATCGCGTGGCGGCCCTGGCCCCAGGCCAGGCCGCTGCGGCCCAGGCTGACCGCTTCGGGCACGCCGATCCGGTGCCAGGACATGCCGTCGCGCTCGAAGCGCTGCAGTTCGCCTTCGGTCGCGTCCCAGCCCGAGGCGGTCACCACGACGAGCTGGCCGGCGTTGGCGACCGGGTAGCGGCCCACGGCGGACGCCGGCGCGGCGGCGGCTTCGGGCGATCCGGCGGCAGCAGCGGGACGGGGCGGTTGCGCGGTGCAGGCGGTCAGCAGCAGGCCGAGCGCGGCGACGGGGAAGAGGGTGTGCAGGAAGAGTCGCGGCATCGTCACGGGTTCTCGAGAAGTTGCAGGCGTTCGCGGGTTTGGGTGAAGTGTTCGCGGTGGCGGCGGTCAGACTGCCAGAGACGCAGCACCAGGGCATCAAGGAGGTGCTGCATGGCGCTGCGAAAGGCCATCGCCTCGACGTGCGGCTCGGCGTCGTGCGCCGAGACCAGGAGGGCGATGTCGGCACAGGCGCGCAGCGGGTTGGCGGAGCGGCGCGTCACGGTGATGGCGCGGGCACCGTTGGTGCGCGCAGTGCGGACCAGGCCGAGCGTTTCCGCGTGCCCGCCGTGTTCGGACAGAACCACCAGGACATCGCCGGCGCCCAGCGCGCTGAGTGCGGGAAGGGCGAGCGTGGCGTCGCTGTGCGAAACCGCGGCAATGCCCAGCTGCGCCAGCCGCGCCGCGAAGATCGTCGCGTGCAGACCGTCCTCGCCGCGCCCGTGCACCAGCACCCGCGCGGCGCCGGAAAGCAGGGCGGCGGCGGCATTGACCTGTGCGACCGGGCTGACCAGCGCGGTCTCCTCCTGCGCCGCGCTCTTGGCGCGCCACAGCGCATCGGCGACGGTGTCTGCGCCGTTGCCATGACCTTCCGGAGCGTCGCCGTCCGAATCGCTGCGCGCCAGCTCCTCGCCGATGGAGTACTTGAGGTCGGGATAGCCCTTGAAGCCGAGCTTCTGGCTGAACTTGACCACGCTCGACTGGCTGATTCCCAGCGCGCTGGCCAGCTGCTGGGACGAGTAGTCGCGCAGCAGGTGGGCGTTGTCGAGCAGGAAGTCCGCGATGCGTCGCTCGATGGCCGACATCTGGTCGCGTTCCGCGCGGATTTTCAGCAGTGAGGACATGCGGGTTTCCCCCGGTCGCCGCGTTCGGCCAGGACGATCAATCCAGCGACTGCAGCCCGCGGATCGAACGGATGCCCAGGCCCGGCGCATCGGTGATGGAGATTTCCGATTCGTTGAACATCACCCCGCCTTCGACCGGATCGAATTGGCACAGCGACGGGCCGTCGAGATCGACCTTGGTGATGATGTCGGATTTGGCCACGGCCAGGTGTACCGCCGCCGCGACGCTGATGCTCGATTCGAGCATGCAGCCGATCATGCAGTCCACCCCGTAGAGCGCGGCGAGATCGGCGGTGAGGATGGCACCGGAAAGCCCGCCGGTCTTCATCAGCTTGATGTTGATGATGTCGGCGGCGCGCATCCGCACCAGGTCCAGCACTTCCTGCGGCCCGAACACGCTTTCATCGGCCATCACCGGGGTGTGGATGCGCTCGGTGACGTACTTGAGGCCCTTGAGGTCGCGCGCCTTTACCGGCTGCTCCAGCAGCTCCAGCCGGATGCCGGCGTCCTCCAGCGCGTGCATGGCGTGCACCGCCTGCTTGGCGCTCCAGCCCTGGTTGGCGTCCAGGCGCAGCAGGGCGCGATCCTCGACCGCGGCGTAGATCGCCTTGACCCGCTCCACGTCCAGGCCGATGTCCTTGCCGACCTTGATCTTGAGCGAACTGAAGCCGCGCTCGATCGCCGAGAGCGAGTCGGCCACCATCTTGTCGATGTGGTCCACGCTGATGGTGATGTCGGTGCTGATGACCGGCTCGCCGCCGCCCAGCATCTGGTAGAGCGGCGCGCCGTAGCGCTGGCCCCAGAGGTCGTAGAGCGCGATCTCCACCGCCGCCTTGGCGCTGGTGTTGCGCTCCAGCGCGGTCTGGATCAGCCGCACCGCGTGGTTGAGGTCGGCCACTTCCTGGCCGATCAGGCGCGGGCCGATGAAGTGGCGGATGGCCTCGATGATCGAACCGTGGGTGTCGCCGGTGATCACCGCCGTCGCCGGCGCTTCGCCGTAGCCGACGTGGCCGGTGTCGGTGTGCAGGGTGACGATGATGTCCTCGATCATCTCCACCGTGCGCAGCGCGGTCTTGAACGGGGTTTTCAGCGGGACGCGGATCTGGCCCAGCGAGAAGTGGGTGATTTTCATCGGGAAGGGGTCGCTCGGATGCGCTGGATGCTGTAGATGAAATCGACGTAGGGCGTACCCGAATCGCCCAGCAGGGCAAAGAGCGGAGTGACCGCGACCTGGTTGAGCGGAACCGTCACGATCGCGCCGGAGCCATCGCGGTAGCGCATGCCGGTGGTGTCGTGGATCAGCCAGACCTCGCCGTCCTCGCGTCCTATCACCATCATCACGTGGCCGGGGATGTAGACCAGGTCGCCCACCTCCAGATTGCGCAGCACCGCCATGCGCGCGGCGTGATCGTCGGCCTCGGTGAAGGCGATGCGGTCGAAGGCGGTGCTCACGCCCTGGTCGCGGGTGTTGCGCGGCAGCTCCACGCCGAAGCTGCGGTAGACCTCGGAGACGAAGCCGCTGCAGTCGCGGGTGCCGTAGGAGTGGCCCCAGCCGTAGCGCTCGCCCAGGAACTTGAAGGCCTGCGTGATCAGGTTGGCGCGGGTCAGCGGCAGGTAGTCGGTATGCACGTCGGCGCTGCGCGGCACCAGCGCCGGAACGATCTCCAGCGCGCCCTGCGCATCGCGCGCCGGCAGCGCGACGACATGGCTGGCGTAGGCGAACTGGCCGTTCACCGCCTTGTCCCGCGGCCAATCGGCGATCAGCGGCAGGCGCAGGCCCATGTCGAGCGCCAGGTCGGAAACCTGCGGCGCTTCGGGCGTGAAGACGGTGCGAACCCCGGCACCGGTGACCACCAGCCAGGGCGGCTGCGCGGCGAAGCCGAGCACCTCGTCGCGCTCGCCCAGCGCCACGCGATCGGCTTCGATCCAGGCCGAGTAGAGCCGGCTGGCGACGAACCACCACTGCCCGTCGCGGCTCGCGTGCAGCACCGCCACGGGCGTGCCGGGAAACAGCGCCGATTCCTGGAAGCGGTCGATGTCGGTATCGCCGCGGCGCGAAAAGACGCGCTGCGCGGTCGGGAAGGTGCGCAGGTCGGCGCGGCGCGTGACCAGGCCGAAGCGCGGCGCGACCTCGTCGGCGATCGCGTCGAGCGCGAGCGCGTCGAGCAGCGCATCGACGCGCGTCGCCGGAACCTCGCGGCCATCGCCATCGAACAGCGTGCGCGAGGGCGGCGCGGAGATCGCTTCGATGCGGGCGCGCACTTCGGCGGCGGACAGCGATGCCGGCAGCGCGGCCATGTCCGCCACGCTCGGATCCTGCGCCGTGAGGCGTGCGTTCTGGGCCGCGATCTGCGCGGCATCCAGCACCGGCGCTCCGGGCGCATCGAGCCGCGCGATCCAGTAGCCGGGCGTGAGCCGCTCGGCCGTGACGCCGGGCACCCCTGTCGTGTCGGAAAGCTGCGCGGATGGCGTGCCGCTGGATGGGGCCGTCGGAGCGGCTGCACAGCCCGCCAGCGCGATCACGGCGAGTGCGAGCAGCCAGCCGCCGAGGCCGGACTTTGCGGCATTCGGGGCGGCGTGACGGGGCGACTTGTGGGTTGCTGCCATGGGGTGTTCCCTCGTCGTGGTGCCGGTCGCGCGCGGTGGATGCGCGCCGCTGGCGTCCTCGAAGAATAGATGTTTCGGAAAAAATCGCAACAAAGAATAATTTATTGACGGTGCCGCCAGCGCATGTTAAATATCCCCTGAATCGAACGAAAACGTGGGCGTCCGGGGCAGGGATGACACCGCGCAGGGAGGGAAGGAAGACATATGCAAGCGTCATCACGCTCGCTCGCTCAAGCGCTTCGGCGCAGGCACGCGCTTCGCGCCTGCTGCCTGTCGCTTGCGGTGCTGGCCGGCTGCGCGGATGAGCGCGTCGGCACGCACGTGGATGCCCCTGCCACGGTGAGCGTGGAGTCAATCGCCGCCAGCGTCGATGCCGGCGCATTCTCCCAGGCCGATGCCGCGATCACCGAAGCTCTGGCCGATGCGACGCTGCCCGAGGAGGCGCGCCGCGCGCTCGCCTTCGAGCGCGAGCGCATGCGCCGTATCCGCATGGACTTCGGCATCGATCGCACCGAAGCCCTTGCCCGCGCGCGCCGCGTCGCGCCTGACCTGACCGATGCGCAGTTCGACGCCTTCGATGCGCAGGGCCTGATCGAATCCATGCGCATCGACGGCGAAGTGCGCTATTTCAACCGCGCGCCCTACAACCTCTTCCGCCTCAGCGCCGACGCGCGCGCGCTGCGGCCCGATCCCGACGCGCCGTTCGCCGATGGCCCCTACGAGAATCTGCACCCGCACCATGTCGAAGTGCTGTCGCAGTCGCAGGCGAGCGGCGAGCGTTTCGTGGCCGCGCGCCGCATCCGCATCAGCCAGAGCCTCACGGTGAACCCCGATGCGGTGCCGGCCGGCGAAACCGTGCGCGCCTGGATTCCCTATCCGCGCGTGATCGCCGGCCAGCAGGAGAATCTGGTGTTCCTCGGCAGCGAGCCTGCGGCCCACCGCATCGCCCCCGAAGAGGCCCTGCAGCGCACGGTGTACCTGGAAAAGCCCGCTGTGGCCGGCGAGCCGACGCGGTTCTCGATCCAGTACGAGGTCACCGTCTCGGCGCAGCGCGTGGCGATCGACCCCGATCAGGTCCAGGCCACGCCGGACGATCCCGCGCTGGCACCGTTCCTCGCCGAGGAGCCGCCGCACGTGATCTTCACCGAGGCGCTGCGGCTGTTCTCCGCACGCGTGGTGGGTGACGAAGCCCGGCCCTACCACATCGCGCAGAAGCTCTTTGCCGCCGTCGACCAGATTCCCTGGGCCGGCGCGCGCGAATATTCGACGATCCGCAACATCAGCGACTACGCGCTCCACGCCGGCCACGCCGACTGCGGCCAGCAGACCCTGCTGCTGATCGCGCTGCTGCGCCTCAACGGCATCCCGGCGCGCTGGCAGTCGGGCTGGACGTACTCGGACAACGCCGTGGGCTACGCCAACCTGCACGACTGGGGCCAGGTGTATCTGGCACCTTACGGCTGGGTGCCGATGGACGTGACCACCGGCCAGCTCGACAGCGACGACCCCTCGCTGCGCTGGTTCTACCTGGGCGGGCTGGATGCCTACCGCATCGCCTTCAACGACGCGATTTCCACCCCGTTCGATCCGCCCAAGCAGCACTTCCGCTCGGAAACCGTCGATTCGCAGCGCGGCGAGGCCGAGTGGCGCGGCGGCAACCTGTATTTCGACCAATGGGACTACGGCTTCACCGCCGAGATCCTTTCACCCACAGATGACACCCCCAACTCCGGAGAGAGTCCATGAACCGCACGCTTCGTTTGCGCAAATCCCTGCTGAGCCTGGCGCTCGGTGCCTGCCTGTCCACGCTAGCCGTCTCGCCCGTTTTTGCGCAGAGCGCGGTGGGTGCGGTTGCCGGACGCGCCAGCGCCGGTGATCAGGTGACCCTCGTGAACGTGGCGACCGGCGCCACGCGTACCGTGACCGTTTCGGCCGACGGCAACTACCGCCTCAGCCAGCTGCCGGTCGGCGACTACAGCCTGAAGGTGACACGCGATGGGCAGGGGATCGGCGACGAGATTGCCGTGAACGTTTCGCTGGGTGGCACGACCACCGTCAACCTGGGTGGCGATGGCGATGTCATCAACCTGGCCACCATCGAAGTCGTCGGCAACCGCGTGGTCAACCGCGTCGACGTCTTCTCGACCGAATCGGCCACCAACATCACCCGTGAGGAGCTGGCGCGCCTTCCCGTCGATCAGAACCTCGGAGCGGTGGCGCTGCTGGCACCGGGCGTGGTTTCTTCCGGTGCGACCTTCGGCGGCCTGACCTTCGGCGGTGCCTCGGTGGCCGAGAACGCCACCTACATCAACGGCCTCAACGTCACCGATCCCTACCTGCGTCGGGGTTTCTCCACGGTGCCGTTCGCGTTCTTCCAGGAAGTGCAGGTCAAGACCGGCGGCTACTCCGCGGAGTTCGGCCGCAGCACCGGCGGCGTGATCAACGCGGTGACGCGCTCGGGCGGCAACGAGTTCCAGTCCGGCGTGGAGTTCACGCTGGAGCCGGCGAGCTGGGCGTCCTCGCGCGAGGACCACTACCACGAGGACGGCACCATCGACGAACGCGACCGCACCAGCCGCGACACCAGTCCGTTCTACAAGACCAACGTCTGGGCCTCCGGCGCGCTGGTGAAGGACAAACTGTTCTTCTTCGCCATGTACGAGTGGCGCGACGCCAACTCCACCGACATCGACACCACCGAAGCCTGGAAGACCAACAGCGACAACGGCTTCTGGGGCGGCAAGATCGACTGGCGCATCAACGACAACCACTCGCTGGAGCTGTTGGCGTTCTCCGACAAGGCCGACTCGACCACCACCACCTACGAGGCCTATGACTGGGACAGCGACACGCTGGGTGAACCGGCGGGTACCAGCACCGCAGGCTCCGGCGGCGACAACTGGTCGGCCACCTACACCGGCCACTTCACCGAGAACTTCTCGGCCAAGGCCATGTACGGCATCAACAAGCGCAGCTCGCTGAACTACAGCCCGCTCGACGGCGACTGCAGCATCGTCACGCTTTCGGGTTCGTACGTCAGCGCCTTCGGTCGTCCCGACCAGGCCATCGGCTGCCATCCGACCAACGGCAGCGTCAACAGCCGCTACGACGAACGCGAAGCGGCGCGACTGGACTTCGAGTGGCAACTCGGCAGCCACCAGCTGCGCTTCGGCTTCGATCGGGAAGTAATGGATTCCACCAGTTCCAGGATCTATCCGGGGGACGGCGCGAGCTACCAGGCGCAGGCCGCCACGCCCGGCGGCGTGCTGCCCAACGATGCGCTGGTGCCCGATGGCGTCACCGCGATCGTCGATGCGCGCCGCTACATCACCGGCGCGCCGGTCTCCACCAAGGCCGAGGCGATCTATCTGGAAGACAACTGGAGCGTCACGCCCAACCTGCTGCTGAACATCGGCGTGCGCGCAGACAAGTTCCACAATACCCTGGCCTCGGGCGCGACCTTCGCCAAGGCCGACTTCTCCGACATGATTTCCCCGCGCGTCGGCTTCAGCTGGGACGTGAAGGGCGACGGCAGCACCAAGGTGTTCGGCAACGCGGGGCGCTACTACATTCCGCTGACCAACAAGCTCACCGACTACTTCGGCGGCGGCACCACCGACGAGCACACCTACTACGTGCTCAACGGTTGGACCGAAATGACCCACCCGACCACCGGTGCCACCTATCTGGTGCCCAACCTCGGGGCGCAGATTGGCCCGGTCAACACCGACATGAATGCGCCTGCGCCCGATAACGTCAGCACCGCGGTCGCGCGCGACCTCAAGCAGGTCTACCAGGACGAATACATCCTGGGCTTCCAGCAGGCGATCAACCAGGCCTGGTCCTACGGCATCAACGCCACCTACCGCCGGGTGACCCGCGCGGTGGAGGACGCGCGCATCAACCACGTCGAAGGCTGCCCCTGGTACTCGGGCGACTGGCCCATCATCAACCCGGGCGAAACCACCACGCTCTGGTGCCCGGACACGGAAAACTGGGTCACCTTCGATTCCTCGCAGGACGGCTACATCGCGCTGGGCAGCGGCGCAGTCATGGGTTATCCGAAGCCGCGCCGCACCTACAAGGCGGTCGAGTTCCAGCTCGATCGCGCCTGGGATGACACCTGGGCGTTCAACTTCAGCTACCTGTGGTCCAAGACCGAGGGCAACATGGAAGGGCCGGTCAACTCCGACACCGGCTACGCCGATACCAACCTGGTTCAGCACTTCGACCACCCGGCGAACAACGAGCGCTACGGCGTCCTGTTCAACGACTACCGCCACCAGTTCAAGCTGCGCGGCAGCTACAAGCTCAACGAGATGTGGAGCTTCGGCAGCACGCTCACGGCGCGTTCCGGCGGGCCGATCACGGCCTTTGGCGTGGTCTGGCCGAACGATCGGCGCGTGGCCGGTGGTTCGGGCGAGTACAGCGGTGGCGGCTCGGGCTGGCTGTGCGTGTCGAACTGCTCGGACTGGGCCAATCGCGAGCTGGTCTGGTCCGAGCGCGGTGCCTTCGGACGGATGCCGTGGGTGTACGACCTGGGCGCGAGCGTGACCTGGACGCTGCCGGTCGAGAACGTGGACCTCAAGGCGCGTCTGTCGGTCTACAACCTGCTCAACCGCCAGACCGTCATCAACGTGCATTCCCGCTACGAGGGACAGCCTGGCACGCAGTTGCCCCACTTCGGTCAGGGCACCGTCTGGCAGGCACCGCGATTCGCCCAGCTGGTGGTCACCTACAACTTCTGATGCCGCTGCAACCGCCCGCGCGTGTGCGGGCACTTCTCTCCATTCGCGGCCCGTATCCCGGGCCGCATTTTTTTGGAACCCGACGATGACCGATTCGACCCGGGCCGGCGCGCTCGCTACTCTGGGCGGGGTGGATGTTCCGGCCCTTGCGGCGCGCGAGGGCACGCCGCTCTATCTCTACGACGCGGCCGCGATCGATGCGCGCATCGCGGCGCTCAAGGCGGGACTGGCCGGGCGGCGCGCACGGGTGTGCTATGCGGTGAAAGCCAATTCCAGCCGCGCCATCCTCGCGCGCATCGCCGCCGCCGGGCTGGGGGCCGACATCGTCTCCGAAGGCGAGATGCGCCGCGCGCTGGCGGCGGGATTCCGTCCCGAAGACATCGTCTTTTCCGGCGTCGGCAAGACGCGCACGGAAATCCAGGCGGCGCTGGAGCACGGCGTGGGGCGCTTCAACGCCGAATCGATCGAAGAGCTGGACCTGCTCGACGCGCTTGCCGCCGCGCGCGGCGTCAGCGCCGCGGTTGCGCTGCGCGTCAATCCCGACGTGGACGCCCGCACCCACGCCAAGATTTCCACCGGCAAGGCCGAAAACAAGTTCGGCATTGCGCTCGACCAGGCGCGCGCGATCTTCCGCGACGCGGCGCGCTGGACGGCGCTGCGCATCGACGGCCTGCACGCCCACATCGGCTCGCAGCTGCTCACGCTCGATCCGATCCGCGAAGCGGTGGCGCGGATGGCGGCGTTCGGGCGCGAACTGCAGGGCGCGGGAACCGTTCTGCGCAGCATCGACGTGGGTGGCGGCCTCGGCGTGTGCTACCGCGCCGGGCACGATCATCCGCCCGCGCTGGAGGACTACCTTGCCGCGGTGTTCGGTGCGTTCGAAGGTTTCGATGGCGAGCTGGTGTTCGAACCAGGCCGCTGGCTGATGGCCGAGGCCGGCATCCTGCTCGCGCGCGTGGTGCGGGTGAAGCGCGGCGACACGCGGCGCTTCCTCGTGCTGGATGCCGCGATGAACGACCTGATCCGGCCAAGCCTTTACGAGGCCTGGCACGATATCGTGCCGCTGGTGCCGGCGAATCGCCCGCTGCGCGAATACGACGTGGTCGGCCCGGTGTGTGAAACCGGCGACACCTTCGCGCAGGGCAGGGTGCTGCCCGAAGTGGAAGCGGACGAACTGGTGGCGATCTGTGGTGCCGGAGCCTACGGCATGTCGATGGCCTCGACGTACAATTCGCGCCAGCTGCCGGCGGAAGTATTGCTCGAACGCGGCGGCTATTACCTCATCCGCCGGCGTCAGAGCTGGGAAGAAATGACGGCGGGGGAATCCTTGCTGCAGGAGCGGAGGACGACATGAAATCCAGCCGCAGAATCGCGGGTGTGCTGGCAGGCGCGGCGGCGCTGGCGCTCGCCGGCGCGCAAGCCGCGCCGCAGGCGGAATACGACCGCCTGTTCGACGAAACCATGGCGCACTACGCCCTGCCGGGCATGGCGCTGGGCATCGTGGAAGACGGACAGGTGGTGTACCGGCGCAGCGCAGGCACCCGGCTTGCCGGCAGCGGCGAGGACATCGATTCGCAGACGATCTTCAAGATCGCCTCCAATTCCAAGGCCATGACCGCCGCCCTGCTGGCGCGACTGGTCGACGCCGGCAGGCTGCGCTGGGACGATCCGGTGACGCGCCACCTGCCGCGGTTCCGCATGAACGATCCCTGGGTGACGCGCAACATCCAGGTGCGCGACCTCCTGATCCACAACAGCGGCCTGGGCCTGGGTGCCGGGGACCTGATGCTGTGGCCCGAGCCCAACGAGTTTTCCCGCGCCGACGTGATCGCGGGCGTCGCCCACCTCAAGCCTGCCACCAGCTTCCGCTCGACCTACGCCTACGACAACCTGCTCTACATCGTCGCCGGCGAAGTCGCGGCGGCGGCGGGCGAGGCCGACTATGAAACCCTGCTGCGGCGCGAGGTGTTCGAACCGCTCGGGCTGGCTCGCTGCCAGGTCGGTGCCTTCGCGCGCGACACGGTCGGCAACATCGCCCAGCCGCATCGCCGCCAGGGCGGGGCCAACGTGCCCGGTGGCGTGGACGAAGCGGTCATTCCCGCGATTTCCTCGGCGGCGGCGGGCGGGGTGCGCTGCAGCCTCGATGACATGCTGGCGTGGATGCGCAACTGGATCGACCCCGCGCTGACGCCGGACTGGCTTTCGCCCGAACAGCGCCGTGCGATGTGGACCGCCCACATGCCCATGCCGATCGGCGCGCTCCAGCGGCAGTGGGAGAACACGCACTTCTCCGCCTACGGCTATGCCTTCCGCCTTTCCGACGTGAACGGGCGGTTCCGCGTCGGCCACACCGGCACGCTCGACGGCATGTACTCGGCCATGGCGATGTTTCCGGATTCGCGCCGCGGCTACGTGTTCCTGATCAACGGCGAGGCAGGGCAGGCGCGACAGGCGCTGGAAGCCGCGCTGTCGCGCCTGATGACGCAGCCGGACAGCGCGCCGCGCATCGCGGACTTCGCGCAGGATCTCGACGCACGCCGCGCCGCCTCCGGTGCCGCGCAGGCGCGCGCGCAGGCCGCCGCGCGCGCGCCCGTGGTACCTGCGGACCTGGGCGAGACGCTCGGCGTCTATGCCGATGCCTGGCTGGGCGACATCCGGTTGTGCCCGGAAGAGGGCGTGGTGCGTTGGCGTTCGCGCAAGTCACCGCGCCTGTTCGGCACCGTGCAGCGCGCCGGTTCGCGCCTCCTGGTGGCCTGGGAAGACGCCGGGGCCGAGGGCGCGGACGCCTGGCTGGACATCTCCCCGGGCGTCGGCGGATCAACGACAATGCGCATGGCTGCGATCGACCCGGAAACCGATTTCAGCTTCGACTTCCACGACCTGTCTCCGCAACGGATACGCAGCTGTGACTGACGCCTACTCCACTCCCCGCAGCGCCGATGTCGCCATCGTCGGCAGCGGCATCATCGGGCTTTCCTGCGCCTTCCACCTGCGCGAGCAGGGGCGCGACGTGCTGATGATCGACCCGCACGGATTCGGCAACGAAACCTCGTTCGGCAACGCCGGCTCGATCTCGATCGGCGACGTGCTGCCGCAGTCCACGCCGGGCGTGATGATGACCGGCATGAAGATGCTGCTCGACCGCGATGCGCCGCTCAAGCTCGATCCGGGCGCGTGGCCGCGCTGGCTGAGCTGGGTGATGCGCTTCGTCTACTACGGCGGCGCCTCGCGCGTGACGCCCTTCATCGACGCCATGCACGCGATCAACGACGCCTCGCGCGCCACCTGGTTCGAGCTGGCCGAAGCCATCGACGCGCGCGAGCTGATCGCCGAAACCGGCTGGCTGCACGTCTACAGCAAGGAGTCGAGCTTCGAGAAGGGTGCCTGGGAACGCAAGATGATGAGCGAGCGCAACGTCAGCTTCCAGGTGCTCGATGCCAAGGGATTGCGCGATCTGGAGCCGGCCATCGGCAAGGACTTCCAGCGCGCGGTGTTCCAGGACAAGGCGCTGGCGATGCGCGACCCCGGCCAGTTCTGCCACCGCCTGGGCGATGCGCTGGTGGCGCGCGGCGCGCAGGCAATGCGCGCCTCGGTGGCGCAGATCCTTCCCGAGAACGGTCAGTACCGCGTGGTCACCGACCACGGCACGGTGATGGCCAAGACCGTGGTGCTGGCGGCGGGCGTGTGGACCAACCGCCTGCTGCGCGACTTCAACGTCAAGATCCCGGTGATACCGGCGCGCGGCTACCACCTCATGTATCCCAACCAGGCCGACGTGGTGCACCGCCCCACGCTCTGGGCCGAACGCTACATGGTGCTCACGCCGATGGTGCCGGGCATCCGCATGACCAGCATCAAGGAACTCACCGCCATCGGGCGCGAACCGAACTACCGCTACATCCGTCGGCGCGATGCCGACGCGCGCCGCCTGTTCCCGAGCCTGTCCGGCACGCCGGTGAGCGAGTGGTCGGGCTATCGGCCCTGCACGCCCGATTCGCTGCCGATCATCGACAGGCTCGCAGGCCACAGCGTCTACCTCGCCACCGGCCACGGCCATTTCGGCCTGACCCAGGCACCGACCACCGGCAAGCTGGTGGCGCAGATGATGGCCGGGGAAGCGCCGCTGATTCCACTGGAACCGTATCGCCACACGCGCTTTTTCTGACCACGCCGGCGGCGTTGCATCGCCTGACAGGTGAAATGGATCGGGGCCGCTTTCGCGGCCCCGATCCGTTCCGGCCGCTGCCCGCGCAAGCGTGCGCGGGCAGGGGATCAGCGGGTCAATCGCAGTCCAGGGTCATGTCGTCGACCATCGCACCGCCAATCTCGCTCGCAGGCGAAGACGCGCTCCAGTCGAAGCGGATCTCGTGCATACCGCCGTCCAGGTACTGCGCCGGAATGGCGAAGCTCTGCGCCTCCCAGATCGTTCCGTCACCCACGGGCGACACGGTCTGGACCACGGTGCCGTCGATGCTCAGCGTCAGCGATGCGCTGGGGTCGCCGTCGATCTGGTTGACCATCCACCAGTTCATCGTGCGCGGATGGCCGGCATCGAGCGTGACCGACTGGCTCAGCGAACTGGTGTTGGCCTGATCCCAGCCGCCGAACCAGACGAACCAGTCGCCGGTGCGGGCCACGAAGGTGGCACCGTCGTCGCAGCTGGCGTCGCAGAACGAGCTGCCCGACAGCGAATCGTCGCTGTTCCAGTAGGGGTTGGTGAAGGTGGCCGGATCGGTCGCCTCGAAGCTCGGGTCCTGGAACAGCTGCAGCGGGGCGCAGACCGGGGCCGGGGCGTCGCCCTCGAAGCCATCCGAGAAGATCGCATCGGGCAGGGCCGCGCAGTCCACGTCCACGTCGGTGACGTCGGCATGGCCCATGATGCCGGTGGCGTTCGACACCACGCAGGCCTGGCCCGGCGGCTGGGTCAGCACGGCGACGCTGTAGGACTCGCCGGTGGCGACGCCGGGAACGAAGGCATACAGGCCGTTGGCGTTGATGGTGCGGGTCTGGGCACCGTTGAGCTGCAGCACCAGGCCGGGCGCAGTCAGCCCGCGCACCCGTCCACCGACCGTATAGGCCTGCGGCGGCAGATCGACGCAGTTGAGCAGGACGCTCGTCACGTTGGCACCGGCGATCGTGCCGGTACCGGCGGCGACGCTGCAGGTCTGGCCGACCGGCTGGGCGAAGATCGTTACCGCGTAGCTGCTGCCGTCGACCAGGGTTTCGGGGAAGGTGAAGGCCGTGGCGGCGGCGGCGACGTCGAGGTTCGCACCGCCGTTGAGTCGCAGCTTCAGGCCCGTGCCGGTGAGGCCGGAGATCGTGCCGCCCACCGAGTAGGTCGGCACCGTCACGCAGGTCACCTGCACGTTGGTCACGTCGGCACCGCTGATGGTGCCGCTGCCGTTGGCGACCGTGCAGTTCTGGATCGGCGCGGTCGGCTGGCTGCCGACGGTCACGCTGTAGGGCGAGCCGTCCAGCACCACACCGCTGAAGGTGAACGGGCCATCCGCGCTGATCGGCTCATCGTTGCCGCCGTTGAGGCGCAGCACCAGGCCGGTTCCCGCAAGCCCGCTGACGCTGCCGCCCACGGTGTAGGTGGTGCCGCCGGGGGCAATGGTGAAGTTCGCGGGCGAGACGTTGAAGAAGATGTTGTTGGAGCACATCACGCGCACGCGCGCCTGGGCGGTGCTGATCACCGGCACCGGCACGCTGGCCGAACCGCTGTTGGGCACGCCGGTCGCCAGCGCCGTCGGGAAGCTCTGGCCGCCGTCGGTCGAAAGCCGGATGTCCACCGAGGAACAGCTCACCGGAGCCGCCGCGGTGTTGGCGACATCCCAGGCCACCGTGCCGGTGGCACCGCCGCTCCAGATGACGCCCGCGCCGGGCGAATTGACCTTGAACGGCCCGGCGGTGTTGACCACGGCGAAGCCAACGTCCGCGCTCTGGCTCGTGCCCCAGCCGTGCAGCGCGTCGGAATGGTCGCGCACGGTCAGGCGGAAGTTCATGTTGCGTGAGGTTGTCGGCATCGTTTCGCCCGGAGCCGCCGCGCCGCCCAATACCGTCGACATCCGCGGGAACACGCGCTCGCCCGTCGCCACCGGCGGAAAGCTGCGGAAGATCGGGTTGCTGCCCTGGTCGCCGGCACTGAGCGCCGCCTGCGCGCCGAGGTCCCACTGCTCCCACGAATACACCAGCGTGCTGCCGGCATCCGCGTCGGTCGCGCTGGCGTTGAGCACGAACGGGGTGCGCGCGGGAATGGTCTTGCCGGTCGGCAACAGGCTGCCGGTGTCGATCACCGGCGCGTTGTTCGGGTTGAGCGTATTGGCCGAACAGTTGCCGCTGCCGCTGGTGAAGTTGGTGATTTCCTGCAGACTGATGGCGTGGAAATACGGGTCCGAGTGCGGTTGCAGGTTGTCGCCGCTGCAGATACCCGCATACGCCATCACCGTCGAGCCGCTGCCCGGCTCATAGGCGGTCGACCCGTTGCGGTTGCCGCCCGAGCAGTTGCCCAGGGCACCGTTGAACGGATGGTTGGCGCGGAACTGGTGACCCATTTCGTGCGCGACGAAATCGATGTAGAAATCATCGCCGACCGGGTTGGGCAGGCCGGTGGTGCCGCGCGCCTTGGAGCTGGCGTTGCACACCACGCCCAGGCCGGCGACGCCACCGCTGCCGGTGGTGAACACGTGGCCGATGTCGTAGTTGCCAACGCCGATCGCGGCGCTGATCACCGAGGTGGAGTTGTTGATGACGCCGGTGCCGTTGCTCGCGAACGGATCGGTAGCGGCGTTGGGATACATGATCAGGTCGTTGTTGGGCACCAGCACGAGGCGGATCGACATCTCGTACTCGTAGACCTCGGTCACGCGGTTGACCGCCGTCGTGGTCGCGGCCAGGCCGCCGGCCACGGTGCCGCCACCGACTGCGGCGATGTACTGGTTGTTGGATGCCACCGCGGCGCGGTAGACGCGCTGGTTCACGCCGGTCTGGGTCATCGGCGCGAAGCCCGAGTCGGTGCGGTGAAGATTCCCGACGTGCGCGGTGATGGACTCGTCGGTGTGCACTTCGCACTGGCCCATGCCGTGCGGTGCCTGTACCTCGGTGCGGCGATAGCTCAGGTAATTGTCCGTACCGCTTGCGATGACTTCCGGGCGGACCAGCCACATGCCGTCGGTATCGAACACCATCGCCTGGAAGCCGATGGGGGAGACGTCGAGACGCAGCCGGCGGCCCTTGCCGTCGCTGCCCTTGAAGCTGAGGATGTCGGGATACTTGGCCTGCAGCTCCGGCGGCAGGGTGCCCGAGTCGATGACCATGAAGTCGCTGAAACCGCCTTCCGGCAGCGGCAGCGAAACCTCGGCGGCGATGCGGCTGGAATGGGCCTGCTTCAGGTAGGCGGCCATCGCGGCGGTATCCAGCGAGAGCGCGCGGAAGCTGGCGGGCTGTGGCGCATTGGCGGCCGGCGAACGCCCGGCGGCGTCCTGCCAATACGGATCGGTGACGCCGGCAAGAGCTGCGGATGAGCACAGCAGTGCGAGCATCAAGGCGCTGGGCAGTGCCAGCCTTGGGTGCGGATTCTTCACGATGGTTCTCCCCGGGTTGCGTTTGGTGTGCCGCAGCGACCAACTCGGCGCGGGGCCAGCGTCAGTCAGCCTCGGAGTCTACAAGCGGTTCGCCATGCGGGAAAGCACGAGCGTCGTGCAGTTTTCGTGCTGTGATGCACAAATGCGTCCTCTTCGCAGCATGCCCGCGACTCCTGGACCGGATACGAAGCCGGGTAAGATTTGTCTGGAAGCCGGGCACCCCCCTGCAAGCCCGGCTCCATGTGGCACGGAAAAGCCCCCGTAGAGCCGAGCCTGCTCGGCCTGCTCCACCACCCAACGGGTGTCACCCCGCACGAACATGGTCTTTTCACGCCCCTACACCGAACAGCGCGTACTGCGCATCTCGATGCTCGCCACCGCGACGCTGGCGGTGTTCGGGTTGGTGCTGGGGCTGCTGGCCGGGTCGGCGGCGATCATCTTCGACAGCATCTACGACATGACCGACGCCGGCATGACCTTTCTGGCGCTGCTGGTGGCCAATCTGATCCGCAATTCGACCAGCGGCGACAGCGTCGGCGAGCGCCTGGCCGAGCGTTTCACGATGGGGTTCTGGCATCTGGAGCCGATCGTGCTGGGGATGAGCGGCACCCTGCTGATCGCCGCGGCGGTCTATGCGCTGATCAACGCGATCGACAGCTTCATGTCCGGCGGGCGCCAGGTGCAGTTCGGCTACGCGGTGTTCTTCGCCGCGGTATCGCTGGCGGGATCGGTGGCGATGACGCTGTTCGCGCGCCGCGCCAACCGCCGCATCCGCTCGGACTTCATCGCACTGGATGCGCGCGGCTGGTTCATGGCCGCCGCGCTGACCGCCGCCTGGCTGGCGGCGTTCGTCTTCGGCTACGCGATCGAGCGCACCGAACACGCCTGGATCGCACCGTACATCGATCCGGCGGTGCTGGCGCTGGTGTGCCTGGTGGTGATCCCGATCCCGGTCGGCACCGTGCGCCGCGCGCTGGCCGATATCCTGCTGGTGACCCCGGCCGACCTGAAGCGGCACGTCGACGAAGTGGCGCTGCGCATCGTCGAACGCCACGGCTTCGATGGCTACCGCGCCTATGTGGCGCGGGTCGGGCGCGGCCGCCAGATCGAGCTGTATTTCATCGTCCCGACCCGCTGGCCGGCGCGGCGGCTGGAGGAATGGGATCAGCTGCGCGACGAGATCGGCGAAGCCATCGGCAACGACACCCCCGACCGCTGGCTGACCATCGTCTTCACCACCGATCCCGAATGGGCCGGCGACAGCCCCGAAAGCGCCCCGCCCCCGGGATAGGGCCGGGTTTGCCGGGCGGGTTCGGGGCCATCACGCCGCGTCAAATGACATCCCAGGCATAGCCGCCGCGCGCGAGCACGTCGGCCGCGAGCCGCTCGCCCTGCGCATCCTCGTTGCGATCCAGCCGACGCCTGTTGTTCGCCATGCGGCGGTGGGCTTCGCGGGTGAAGATCTCGGCGATGTCCAGCGCCTGCGCGGCGGCCGGGTGCTGCTGCTTGACCAGGCTGTCGGCGCGCGAGAGCACGCACAGGCCGACGAACAGGTCGATGGCGATGTCGCCGATGCGCTTCTGCGCGTGCTGCTCGTCGGCAATGGCCTTGCCGTGCCTGCGCAGCAGCTGGTCGGAGGCCTTGGACAGCTCCACCGTGTACTTCTCGTACACCTTGGCCAGCTTGCGCAGCGGTTCGGCCAGCGGATACGCGATGCGGTCGGTGCCGACGCCGGTGGCTTCGCGCATGCGCCGCGCGGTGTAGTCGCCAAGCACGCCGAAGCCCTTGATCGGGTCGTTGAGGATATCGCCCAGCGCAGCCTTGAGCTCGCCCAGCCCGGCACCCACGCCCTTGAATCCGGACAGCGCGACGTACAGGCGCAGGATCTCGTTGGTGCCCTCGAAGATCGACAGGATGCGGGTGTCGCGGGTGATCTGCTCGTAGGGAAACTCGCGCATGAAGCCGTTGCCGGCGGCGATCTGCAGCGCCTCGTACGACGCGCGCTGCACCGCCTCGCTGGCGAACACCTTGCTGATCGCCGCCTCCACCGAGTAGTCGGTGTGACCGCTGTCGATCAGGTGCGCGACCATCCACACCGTGCTCTCGGCGGCGAAGCAGTCCACCGCCATGCGCGCCAGCTTTTCGCGCACCAGCCCGAACTCGGCGATGGGCTTGCCAAACTGCTGGCGTTCCTTGGCCTGCGCGGTCGCCAGCCGCAGCAGGGTGCGCATGCCGCCCACCGCGCCGCCGCCCAGCCCGGTGCGGCCGCTGTTGAGGATGCTCATCGCTACCTTGAAGCCCTTGCCGACCGGGCCGAGCACGTTTTCCGCCGGCACCCGCACGTCGCTGAAGGCGACGGTGGTGGTGCTCGATGCACGGATGCCCATTTTGTCCTCGTGCGGACCGTGGCTGACGCCGTCCCAGCCGGCCTCGACCAGGAACGCGGTGATCCTGCCTTCCGGCGTGTCGGTGCGCGCGAACACGGTGTAGAAGCCGGCGATGCCGCCGTTGGTGATCCAGATCTTCTCGCCGCTGAGCGTCCAGCTGCCGTCGTCGTTGCGGCTGGCCTTGGTGCGGATCGAGGCGGCGTCGGAGCCGGCACCGGATTCAGTCAGGCAGAACGCGGCGATCAGCTCGCCACTGGCCAGGCGCGGCAGGTAGCGCTGCTTCTGCTCCTCGGTGCCGAACAGCAGCAGGCCCTTCATGCCGATCGAGCTGTGCGCGCCGATGGTCAGCGACACCGAACTGTCGTGGCTGCTGGTCTGCGCCAGCACGCGCGCATAGGCACCGTTGGACAGTTCCAGCCCGCCGTGTTCCTCCGGAATGATCAGCCCGAACAGACCCAGGTCGCGCAGCGCCTGGATGAAATCTTCCGGCTGCCCGGCATCGCGGTCGTACTGCCTGAGGTCGGCGGCCTTGTCGGCGAGGAACTGGTCGATGGCGTCGGTCATCGCGCCGAGCATTTCCCGGTCGCGCGCGCGGATTTGCGGATACGGGAACAGCTGTTCTTCGAGGATGTTGCCGAAAAAGAGCTGCTTGGCGGCACTTTCACCGTGAAGCGCGTCAGCGCTGGCATCAGCGGGGGCGGTCGACATCGGTGTTCTCCTCGGGGCAGTGCGGAAATTGTCCTGCCGGAATGGTACGCCACGCCCCCCGAACAGGGCGGGCGGTACCGCGACTGAGCGGGGCGGGGCGTTTCAATCCAGCTGCGTCGGATCGCTGGCGACGGCGCGCAGCACCAAGTCGATCGCGGCCAGGCCGTCCTGTTTCAGATTGATGTGTTCCGGGTCCAGCAGGTACATGCGCAGCGCGCCGTGGATCACGAAGTGCAGGCTGCGGGCGCAGCGCTCCGGCACCATGCCGGGGCGCAGTTGGCCCAGCGTCGCGGCGCGCTCGAACGCGGCCAGGATGCGGGCGTGGGTCTTGCGCATGCCGGCCTTGCGCAGTTTGCTGACCGCATCGCCTTCGGCCGGCACCTCGCAGCGCAGCTCGATCACCTCGATCACGCTGCGCACCCGCGGCGTGTTGGCCAGGTTGGAGAACGACGAACGCAGCATTTCGCGCAGGTCGCGCAAGGGGGTGGTGCCATCGGCGCGTGAGACCCGCTCCAGGCCGTGGAAGAAGGGCACGCTGACCCGGTTGATCACCGCATCGACGACTTCCGCCTTGTTATTGAAGTGCCAGTACACCGCACCGCGTGTGACGCCGGCACGGGTCGCGATCGCTTCCAGACTGGTGCGCGCGACGCCCGACTCCAGCAGGCAGTCCTCGGCCGCGTCAAGGATGCCCTCGCGGGTTTCCTGTGCGTCTTCCTTGGTTTTGCGTGCCATCGATTTGTAACCCGCGTGTTGAATACTGAGGTGCGAATGGTTCTTTACCAACATACATCCATGCATGTATAATACACGAGTCCAAGATTGCGCGCCCAGCACCGGGGTTTGTCCGGTCTGGGCGTTATCCTTTTCAGCAACCAAGAAAAAAGGTCCCCCCACATGGCCACGTCCTCCCGAAATCCCGCTCTGGCGCTGACCGCCGCGTTCGCCATCCTTCTGGGTGCATGCGGTACCGGGCAGGATGCCGGTCCGCCACCGACGCCGGCGGTGACCGTCGTCGAACTGGGCAGCCAGGACGTGACGCTGACGCGCGAACTTCCCGGCCGTACCAATGCCTGGCTGGTGGCCGAGGTCCGGCCGCAGGTCAGCGGTCTGGTGGCCGAGCGCCTGTTCACCGAGGGCGAACGGGTCAAGGCCGGCCAGCCGCTCTACCAGATCGACGATGCGACCTATCGCGCCACCGCCAACAGCGCGCGCGCGCAATTGGCGCGCGCGCGCGCCACGCTGACCTCGGCCCGCCTCACCGCCGAGCGCATAGCCGGCCTGGCCAAGATCGATGCGGTCAGCGCGCAGGACAACGACAACGCCACCGCGGCGCTGGCCCAGGCCGAAGCCGATGTGGGCGTGGCGCGTGCGGCGCTGGATGCGGCCAACGTGATGCTGGGCTACGCCCGGATCACCTCACCGATCGATGGCCGCATCGGCCGCTCCAGCGTGACCCAGGGTGCGCTGGTTACCGCCAACCAGCCGCAGGCGCTGGCGACGGTGCAGCAGCTGGATCCGATCTATGTCGACCTGACCCAGTCCAGCGCCGAGCTGCTCGACCTGCGACGCTCGCTGGCCGAAGGCCGCCTGTCGCGCGGCGAGGAAGCGATGCCGGTGAAGATCCTGCTGGAGGACGGCAGCGATTTCCCGCATCCGGGCAGGCTGAAGTTCTCAGAAGTGGCGGTCGACCCGAGCACCGGCAGCTACGCGCTGCGCATCGAGGTGCCCAATCCCGAACACATGCTGATGCCGGGCATGTACGTGCGCGCGGTGCTGGGTGCGGGCGTGCGCGCCGATGCGGTGCTGGTGCCGCAGCGCGGCATCGCGCGTGATCCCAAAGGCAATACCACCGCGATGGTGGTCGATGCCCAGGGCGTGGTCGAACAGCGGCCGGTGGTGGTCAGCCGCACGATCGGCGACCAGTGGCTGGTGGAGTCCGGGCTTGCCGCAGGCGACCGCGTGGTGATCGAGGGCCTGCAGAAAATCGCGCCGGGTGCCACCGTGGAAGTGACCGAAACCGTGAACGCCGCCGCAGCCGACCAGGAGTAAGCACTCATGGCACGATTCTTCATCGATCGCCCCATCTTTGCATGGGTGATCGCGATCATCATCATGCTTGCCGGCGCGCTGTCGATTTCCAATCTTCCGGTATCGATGTACCCGACCGTGGCACCGCCTGCGGTCGAAATCCGCGCCACCTATCCGGGCGCCTCGGCGCAGGTGCTGGAGGACTCGGTGACCCAGGTCATCGAGCAGAACATGAAGGGCCTGGATGGCCTGATGTACTTCTCGGCGCAGTCGTCATCCAACGGCATGGCCTCGATCACCCTCACCTTCGAGAGCGGGACCGACCCGGACATCGCCCAGGTGCAGGTGCAGAACAAGCTGCAGCTGGCGATGCCGCTGCTGCCGCAGGAGGTCCAGCGCCAAGGTGTCAACGTGTCCAAGTCGATGTCCAGTTTCCTGCAGGTCATCGGCTTCGTGTCCGAAGACGGCAGCATGGACCGCATCGACATCTCCGACTACGTCGGCTCCAGCATTGTCGATCCGCTCAGTCGCGTGCCCGGCGTGGGCAGCATCCAGGTGTTCGGCGGCAAGTATGCGATGCGCGTCTGGCTGGATCCGAACAAGCTGCACGCCTACCGATTGTCGATCCCCGAGGTCACCGCGGCGATCCGCGCGCAGAACGCGCAGGTCGCGATCGGCCTGCTCGGCGGCGCGCCGGCGATCGACGGCCAGCAGATCAACGCCACGATCAATGGCCAGGAGCGCCTGCAGACCCCGGAGCAGTTCCGCGACATCATCGTGCGCAGCAATCCGGATGGCTCGGTACTGCGTCTGGGTGAAGTGGCGCGGGTGGAAATGGGCACGGAAACCTACGAGTTCCAGTCGCGCTACAACGGCCAGCCGACCACCGGCGTGGCGATCTCGATGTCCACCGGTGCCAACGCGCTGGATACCGCGGCCGGGGTGAAGGCCGCGCTGGCCGATCTGGAACCTTACTTCCCGCCGGGCATGAAGGCGGTGGTGCCGTTTGACACCACGCCGTTCGTCACCGTGTCGATCCAGGGCGTGATCAAGACGCTGCTCGAAGCCATCGCGCTGGTGTTCCTGGTGATGTTCCTGTTCCTGCAGAACATCCGCGCCACGATCATCCCCACGATCGCGGTGCCGGTGGTGCTGCTGGGCACGTTCGCCGTGCTCGCCGCGCTCGGCTTCTCGGTCAACATGCTGACGATGTTCGCGATGGTGCTGGCGATCGGCCTGCTGGTCGACGATGCCATCGTGGTGGTGGAAAACGTCGAGCGCATCATGGCCGAGGAGGGACTCTCACCGCTGGAAGCCACGCGCAAGTCGATGGACCAGATCACCGGCGCACTGGTCGGCATCGGCGTGGTGCTGTCGGCGGTGTTCGTGCCGATGGCCTTCATGTCCGGCTCCACCGGCGTGATCTACCGGCAGTTCTCGGCCACGATCGTCTCGGCGATGGTGCTGTCGGTGATCGTCGCCATCGTGCTGACGCCGGCGCTGTGCGCGACGATGCTCAAGCCGCTGAAGAAGGGCGAAAGCCACGATTCGGGCAGCGGCCTGTTCGGGCGCTTCTTCGGCGGGTTCAACAACCGTTTCGACCGTACCAGCAGCAGCTACCAGCGCGGCGTGCGCGGCATCCTCGGACGCCCGTGGCGCTTCATGGCGGTGTTCGCGGCGATGATCGTGGTGATGGCGGTGATGTTCGTGCGCCTGCCCAGCTCGTTCCTGCCCGACGAGGATCAGGGCGTGCTGATGGCGATGATCCAGACCCCGGTCGGTGCCACCCAGCAGCGCACGGTGGAATCGATCGAGCGCTTCGAGAAGCACTTCCTGGAAAACGAATCGGACGTGGTGGAATCGGTATTCTCGGTGCAGGGCTTCAGCTTCGCCGGCATGGGCCAGAACACCGGCATGGCCTTCGTCAAGCTGACCGACTGGAGCGAGCGCACCGATCCTGCATCCAGCGCCGCGGCGGTGGCCGGGCGCGGCATGGCCGCGCTGAGCCAGATCAAGGACGCGATGATCTTCGTGTTCTCGCCACCGGCGATGCCGGAACTCGGCGTGGCCAGCGGCTATGCCTTCTACCTCAAGGACAATGCCGGCCTCGGCCACGATGCGCTGATCAACGCGCGCAACCAGTTCCTCGGCATGGCCGGACAAAGCCCGATGCTGGTCAACGTGCGTCCCAACGGCCAGGAAGACACGCCGCAGCTGCGCATCGACGTGGACGTGGCCAAGGCCGGCGCGCTGGGCCTGACCCAGGACGCGATCAATGCGACGCTGGCCGCGGCCTGGGGCGGGCAGTACATCGACGACTTCATCGATCGCGGCCGGGTCAAGCGCGTCTACGTGCAGGCCGATGCGCCGTTCCGCATGACGCCGGAGGATTTCGACCTGTGGTCGGTGAAGAACAACGTCGGCGAGATGGTGCCGTTCACCACCTTCGGCAGTTCGCGCTGGGACTGGGGCTCGCCGCGTCTGGAGCGCTACAACGGCGTGCCGGCGGTCGAAATCCAGGGCGAAGCCGCGCCCGGCGTGGCCTCGGGCGATGCGATGCTTGAAGTCGAGCGCCTGGCCGCACAGCTGCCACCGGGCTTCGGCCTCGAGTGGACCGCAGTGTCGTATCAGGAACGCGAGGCCGGCGCGCAGACGCCGATGCTGTACGCGCTGTCGCTGCTGATCGTGTTCCTGTGCCTGGCGGCGCTTTACGAAAGCTGGTCGGTGCCGACCGCGGTGCTGCTGGTGGCACCGCTGGGCATCCTCGGCGCGGTGCTGGCCAACACCTTGCGCGGCATGGAGCGCGACGTCTACTTCCAGGTGGCGATGCTGACCACGGTGGGGCTGACCAGCAAGAACGGCATCCTGATCGTGGAATTCGCCAAGGCCAATCTGGAGAGCGGCATGGAGCTGATCGCGGCAACGATGCAGGCCGTGCGCGACCGCCTGCGCCCGATCATCATGACCTCGCTGGCCTTCGGCCTGGGCGTGCTGCCGCTGGCGATGGCCAACGGTGCCGGCTCCGGCGCGCAGAACGCGATCGGTACCGGCGTGGTCGGCGGCATGCTCGTGGGTACCGGCCTGGGCGTGTTCTTCATCCCGCTGTTCTTCGTCGTGATCCAGATGATCTTCAAGCGCGACAAACCCGAGCGCGGCGATGCGGCTGAAGGAGCATCCAGTCATGAATGATTTTCTGACCCGGACGCTGGCCGTGGCCATCGTGGTGCTGGCCTCCGGCTGCGCCACGCTGGCACCGCGCGACAGCGTGGCGCAAGCCGATGCCGCGATCCCGGCGCACTGGCCGCTGCCGGCAACCACCGTGACAGCGGGGGAGGGCGCATCCGGCAGCGCGCTGCCGGACATCGGCTGGCACGATTTCTTCACCGACCCGCGGCTGCGGGAGCTGATCGGGCTGGCGCTGGAAAACAACCGCGATCTGCGCGTGGCGATCCTCAACGTCGAGCGTGCCCGCGCCCAGCACCGCATCCAGCGCGCCGACCGCTTCCCGAACCTGGGCGTCAACGCGCAGATGACTCGCGTGGGTGCCGACAATCCGCTACTGGAGCAGAAAGACTTCAGCGTCGGACTGGGCGTGACCGCGTTCGAGCTGGACCTGTTCGGGCGCGTGCGCAACCTCAGCCAGGCCGCGCTGCAGCAGTATCTGGCCAGTGAGGAGTCGCAGCGCAGCGCGCAGCTGGCGCTGGTGGCCGAAATCGCCTACGCCTGGCTGACGCTGGCTGCGGACCGCGAGCAGTTGCGCATCGCGCAGGCCACCCTGGGCACCTACGAGGAGTCCCTGGAACTGAACCGGGCGCGGCGCGAACTGGGCGCGGTTTCGCAGCTGGTGCTGGAGCAGACCCGCACCCAGGTCGCCTCGGCGCGGACCGAAGTGGCGCGCCTTTCCGGCCAGGTGCAGCGCGATCTCAACGGTCTGAATCTGCTGGCCGGCGTCACGCTGGAGCCGCGCCTGCTGCCGGACGGCATGGTCGATGAAGTCACCGTCAGCGGCCAGCTGCCGGCCGGACTGCCGGCGGAAGTCCTGCTGCGTCGTCCGGACATCATCGCCGCCGAACACCGGCTGCTGGGTGCCGACGCCAACATCGGTGCCGCGCGCGCCGCGTTCTTCCCATCGATCCGGCTGACCGGCAGCATCGGTTCGGCCAGCAACGAGCTGTCGGGCCTGTTCGAGAGCGGCACCTCGATATGGACCTTCATGCCGCAGATCAATCTACCGATCTTCCAGGGCGGCCGCCTGCGTGCCGCGCTGGGCATGGCCAAAGCCGATCGCGGGATCGCGCTGGCACAGTACGAGAAGGCGATCCAGAGCGGTTTCCGCGAAGTGGCGGATGCGCTGGCGCTGACCGAAACCCTGCGCGAACAGCAGGAGGCCAGCCGCACCCTGCTGGATGCGGCGACCAATGCCGAGCGCCTGGCCCAGGCGCGCTACGACGCCGGCCTGGACAGCAACCTGCTGCGGCTGGATGCACAGCGCACGCTGTACGCGGCGCAGCAGCAGGTGGTCGCGGTGGAAATGGCCGAACAGGCCAACCGCGTGACGCTGTACAAGGTGCTGGGCGGCGGCTGGAATTCCCCCCGGGACCAGCCATAGCCTGCGTAGCGGAGCTTGCACCGCTGCTTGACGCCCACCACCGCCGAGCAAGCTCGGCTCTACGAGGCGGCTAGGCCTGACCCTGACCCTGACCCTGGTCGTCCGGCCTGGACACCTCGCGTCGGGCCGGCACGGAGATCTCCGCGCCCCCGAGCTGCTCGAGGATCATCGGCATCGCAAGCTCGGTGGCGCGCTCGCCTTCGGCGATCGCTTCGGCACCCCGGTGATAGTCCATCCCGGCGATGTGCGACAGGCGCGGCCGGATCATCGCGTCGGCGGGCTCGCCCGCCAGACGGCTGTGGGTGATACGGACCTGCATGATGTTCAGGCTGGTCGAAAGCACGTCCAGGATCGACGGTGCCCCGGGCGAGTCGTCTGCGTCGCCATCCTTCCCGCCGTTCTTCCGTTCGGCCGGCCGCAGCTTTCCCAGCAGCGTGCTCATGATCCCCGCGGCCTGACCGGGGTCGGGCGCGTCGACCGTGATCGCGTTGCGCTTGTGACGGCCGATGAGATCCCAGTTCAAGTCGACCGCGATCACGATATCGGCACCGAGCGAGCGGCACAGCGAAACCGGCACCGGGTTGACCAGCCCGCCATCGACCAGCAGCCTGCCTTCGGATGGAAACGGAGTGAACAGACCGGGCAGGGCGATCGAGGCGCGAACCGCGTCGATCACCGAGCCTTCGCGCATCCAGACCTCGCGGCCGGTCGCCAGTTCGGTCGCGACACAGGCGAATCCGATCGGCAGCTTCCCGATTCCCTGATCGTCGAAATGGGTACGGAAGAACTGCATCAGGCGGCTGCCCTCGATCAGGCCGCCGCCCATGCGGATGTCGAGCATCGCAACCACGCCTTGCCAGCTGAGCTTCGAGACCCAGTCGTGCAGCCAGTCGAGCTTGCCGGCGGCGTAGGTGGCGCCGACCAGCGCGCCGATCGAGGTTCCGCAAACCACGTCGGGGACGATGCCGGCGCGCTCGAGCGCGCGGATCACGCCGATGTGCGACCAGCCGCGCGCGGAGCCGCTGCCGAGGGCCAGGCCGATACGGGGTTTTCGGGGTGCCATGACGCCTCCTTGGGTGTTTCGACCGGTGCGCGTTCAGCCCACGGCCGTCTGTGTCTGCTCCCGCGCACTCCTGGCGCGGAAAATCGCGGCGTGTACAGGCCACCGGAGACGCCGCCGTAGCTGACGAGGCCGCAGGGCTTGATTCGAGGAGGCGAGTCGACAGGCAACCGCAGCCGCAAGCTGCGACACGGGAGCGGGCAGGACTGTTCATGATATCGCCAGGTGACAGGTGGTGGCGTTACGATTCGTCGAATGGCCAGACACCACCGCGACGCGGCACCGGGGAAGACACCGACCAAGTAGACGAGCGGCAAGGTGGCGCGGAGACTGCTGCACTTGTCACTGGCGAAGTCGGATTGGCACGCCTGCTTTCTGCAGGAGCCCCAGATTCACGCCGGGCTGCAGCATACGAGCAAGCGCCAGCGCCGGCCCACGCCTCGGAGAGCAGGCCGCCACGATGCCGGCCCCCCAGTTATGTACGGTGCGCACGCTGACATGCAGAAGTTTCGCGGCCCGCGGCACGGTCAGCCAGCAGGCGCGCCGGGCGTGCCGGAAGCGCTCGGCAAGAATCGCCTTGTGGCGCATGGACTTGACGCGCGTGCCGGTGGTGGCGCGGCGCGGTTCGGGCTGTTTGGATTGATCCATAATGTATATTATGTAAACTATGGGATATATCGCCGACGCCCGCCCGACAATTTCGACAGCAATCCAGGTCGGTTCGTTATCGAGGTTATGCCTTGAACGGCTGCCGGACACCGCCGTCGCAGAGCCGGTTTGCTCGGCCTGGGGGGATCCACGCGCGATGGGCCTGCTCAATGCAATGCCGGCAGCGAGGCCAAGGTTGTCTTCCACGATTGTCTGCCGCGGAAAAATACGGGACACATGTTCGGTAACTACCGACCATCCGCGCAGTGAAAAGCACGCCGCGCTGGATTTGTGCGAGCAACGTCGTGCCAAGAACGCAATCGACGCAGTGAACTCGGGGCCATGATGGTCATTCGCACGCCCACTCGCCGTCTGGATGACTCAGTACTGGCTGACGCGATCCTGCCCGAATTCCTCCCTAGCCACCGCCAGAACACGCTAAGGATCTGCAGTAAAGCACTCCGCAGGCGACCTGCCATCCAGCAACACATGGGGTGCGTAGAGCCACTCCACCTCTAGCCAGCCAGATTGGTTCGCTTCATCGGTCAGGCCGCCCGGACCTCGCAATAGATCCAGGAGCAGCGTCATCTGGGGGATCAAGTGTCCCTGAGCATCAAACTGGAAGCCGGGATACCGGTGTTCGCCAACCTCGCGCACCCAAACGGCCAAGACGCGACCTTCGCTGGATAGGGCTCTCAGGTCCGTCAGCTTCCGCACGATGACTCCTTCGGATTCCCACGCGCCGTAGAGCGCACGACGCCGGGCTGCGGAGGCTGGTGTGTCTGGAGGAAGTTGCAGGGTCATGAGGCCACGACGCTATTTGCCACTGGCAATCTTAGATCGCTTCCTTGGCGTGGATGGGGCGTCTTTTCGCCCCGAATTCTCTCTTGGCGCAGCCCCTGCCCGACGAATTGCGGCTTCCACGGCAGCGGACACTTCCTGGAGCTGGCCAAGCCGACTCTCAGCTGATTCCGCACGGGTTCGCTGAAGACTCAGTTCTCGCTGAGCGTCTTTGGCTTCAGCGATGGCTTTGTCAAGCGACTGACGCGCAGCTTTCTCGGCTGCAGTGTGTGTTCGACCGAGCTCTTTAAGCTGGCCCTGCAGGTCCTTCGCTTCCTGACGCATGCGATCGATCTCCGTGTTGGCCCGATCTTCGACAGAGCGAATGTGCACCAGAAACCCCTCACGTTCCGTGTCAGCGGCTTTCTGCAGTGTCTGAAGTCGTTGTTCGAGTGCTTGCCTGGCTGCTTCGATTTCAGCCTCTCGCTTACCGGCCGCGTCGCGCAGTCCCGTGAGTTCTTCGATCTGGGCCTCGAGCCGTGTAATGAGCCTCGCTTGTTCTGTCGATTGCGCTTCGGCAAGTCGCTTGGCCGCCAGGGCAGCTTCCTTGTCAGTACGAAGTGCCGCCGCTTCGGCATCCAACGCCTTGCGCGCTTGCTGTAGGGCATCTCGATCGGACTGAAGGGCCGCACGCTCGACCGAAAGCTCCTCCTCAAGACTCGCTTTGGCCGCTTCTAGCGCCAGGTTCCACCACTGTCCTGCCGCGCGGGCGACAGCCTCCGGGGCCTCTGGCAAGTGCAATCGCGCCTGGTGCCCGTCCAGACGCAGGCCGAGTGCCCGCCACCAAGTCTCCAGCCAACGCGTCACCGTATTCGGAGACCCGGTGCCGAGATGCGCGCGGATCCGTTCGACGGTTGGGCGCTCGCCGGCCGCGACCAGCGCGTCGGCGGCGGTGTGGACGTCGTGTTCAGTGATGCCTCGTGCCATGGAACGCCTCCTACGCGGCCGCCCTACTCTGTTGATTCCGTACTAACGATAAGTGATGATTATCACCAGTAGATGCCCTATTTCGTAGTATACATTACATAGTATGAAACTAAAAAACGCATTGCCCGCCACTACGGCGACGGCCGCACAGCTGGTGCTGCCGGAACAGCTGGCGCAGCAGGCCGCCGACGCGGTCCGTGAACTGCTCGCCGAAGCCGCGGCGGCCAACACCACCCGCAGCTACGCCACCGCCCTGCGCTACTGGGCGGGCTGGCACCAGGGCCGTTACGGGATCGAGCTGGCGCTGCCGGTCAGCGAGGCGGTGGTGATCCAGTTCCTGGTCGACCACATCCAGCGCAAGAGCAAGACCGGCCTGGTCAGCGAACTGCCGCCGGCCCTGGACCAGGCCTTGGTGGCCGCCGGACTCAAGGCCAGGGTCGGGCCGCTCAAGCTCTCGACCGTGGTCCAGCGCGTGGCCGTGCTGTCGACGGCGCACAAGCTCAAGCGCCTGGCCAACCCTTGCGAACTGCCCAGCGTCCGCACCCTGCTCAGTCGCGCCCGGCGCGCCGCGGTCAAGCGCGGCGAGCGGCCGACCAAGAAGACTGCGATCACCCGGGGGGAACTGGAGGCGATGCTGGCCACCTGTGATGACAGCCTAGTGGGCTTGCGCGATCGCGCCCTGCTCTGCTTCGGGTTCGCCAGCGGCGGCCGCCGGCGCAGCGAGATCGCCGCCGCCGATCTGCGCGACTTGCGCAAGGTCGGCACGGATGGCTATATCTACCGGCTGGAATTCTCGAAGACCCAGCAGGCGGGGGTCAAGGCGGATTCGACGCCGGATAAACCGATCCTGGGACGCAGTGCCGAGGCGCTCGCGGCCTGGCTAGAGGCCGCTGGGATCCACGAGGGGGCGATTTTCCGGCGGATCTGGAAGGATCGAGTCGGCCCTGCCCTGCTCCCCGGCTCAGTGGCCGCGATCGTGAAGCGCCGGGCCCGCTTGGCGGGGTTGGAGGGGGACTTTGGAGCGCACAGCCTGCGCTCGGGGTTTGTCACTGAGGCGGGTAAGCAAGGGGTGCCGCTGCCGGCGGTGATGGCGATGACCGAGCACCGCTCCGTGGCGAGCGTGATTGGGTATTTTCAGGCAGGCGCAGCGGAAGACAATCCTTCAGCTCGCCTACTGAAGTAGTGAGGGGCGGCGGCAAAATCCTGGAACAGCTCTTCGTTAAAGTGGTGCCCCCCCATATCGACCAACACCGTTAGATCGGAGAAGCGCATGCCCGTACTAGAGGAGGCTATCGACGATGAGACCTACGCTGCGCTCGACTGGATCTCCTTGGTCGGTGAGGAAGGAGACGGCTCCGTCCCTTGGTCCTTGACGACGAAGTTCTACCAGAGGGCCAGGGAACTCGAAGAAGAAGGTCAACCTCTTCGATCCAAGGCCATGCAGGTCTTGGGTGGCGCTATCTCCATGCACCTGCGGCACCCGTCTCACGCACCCTTTGGGCCAGTATTTCAAAGCAGCGAAGGCCGGAGCATGTCCATGGAGGACCTCGGCCAGCACGATGTGGCCCTTCTGGCACGCGCTGCCCATGAAGCCCCAACTCCTTGGCTCAAGGCAAGATTTGCCGACCTTTCGGTAACGGCCGATGGACGCATCCCTCCCGATTGGCGCTTGGGGCGATTGGCTGTTGACGCCTACCTGGACTACGTCGGGTCGGTATTTGGTACGGAGCACGCGATTCGTGGACTCGACGAACTGCAACGCAGCCTGGTCTTGCTCTGGGTGTATGCCAAAAAGGATCCCGCGTTGTGGGAGCGATACTGGACCGTGATCCTCGACGAAATCCCGCACTCGATCGAGAACAACTGGCCCGGCTTGGCTTTTCGTCTGTGTGACGAAGCGATTAACCGTAATCGCCATGCCTGCGAAGCCATCCTCCCCCAGATTGAAGCCAAGGCTGCCGCCTTGGACGCCGACAATCCTCAGGAAGCGGCGCGATGGCATGCGCAGGCCTATCGACTGAATCAACGATTGGGTAAATCGAAGGAGGCCAACGCGTCGCTCATGGCCCAGGGTGAGGCCATGGCGCGCGCTGCAGAACTTGCCGCAGAGCAGCAACCAATGATCGCCCCAATGCACATGACCGAAGCCATAAGCCTCCTGCGCAAGGCCAAGGCGGCGCCATCCCGTATCCAGGATCTGCGAGATCGACTTGCTACCTACGAACGGGCTTCCCTGGACCACTTCGGCCATTTTTCTGCGAACACCGATGTCAGCGAATGGGTAAAGTGGATTGACGAGCAGATCGCAGCACCCGATTTCTTCTCCGCTCTACTTCGAGCGACCTATCGAGCGGGGCAGTGGTTGAATCTGGAAGAAATCGAGGAACGTGTACGGCAACAGCATGCCGAACACCCGCTATCAAGCATGTTCACAACCACTCACGTCAACGCGGACGGCGTGGTTGTTGCCCAGCGCCCACCCCTCGATCTGAATGACCCAGCGTCGGTTCGTCTGCACGCAATCAGTAGCGCCCACGAAATCGACATTCCCATGCGATCGTCAGTCATGGTGTCGCATGTCGTAAACACCCTGCATAGCCAATATCAGCCATCCTTCCACGCGGTCAAGGAGATCGTAGAGGCGTCGCCCATCACGCCACCTGGCCAAGTTGAGACTCTAGCCAGAGGTCTGTTCTCGGGCTTCATCGACGATTGGCTTGCGGTGTCGGTCTACCTGATCCCTGCGGTAGAACCTTTCGTGCGCGCGCAACTAAAAAGGATTGGAGCCCATACAACGGGCATGAACGAAGATGGCACGCAGCACGAGAAGACGCTGGGCGAAATGCTCGATATGCCTGAAGCCGAACGATTCTTTGGCAAAAACCTTGTGTTTGAGCTTCACGTCCTGCTGGCCGACTCGGAAGGGTTCAATCTGCGCAATGCGTACTGCCATGGGCTGATGACGGATCGCGAACTGCAGAACGCAGGGATCATGTCGCTATGGTGGACGCTGTGGAGAATGATCCTTTTCCCGTGGCACAAGCATCCCGCAGTTCATGCTCCTGAATGCTGACCTGACTTAATGGGCTTACCAAGCTCCCGAAATCCGGGGTGCACTCAAGGTCAGCCTGTGCACTTCGCCAAGGTCATTCAACAGACTCAGGTCATCCAACTTCTTTGGGTACTTCTTGAACCAACGATCAACTGCGTTCAGAAGATCAACGTTTGCAGGTTGATCAAATAGTGAATCAACAAGTTCGTCGGTCAGCTCAATGTTGGGCATCGTGAAGTAGTTGCCGGGGGCGTGCAGTTCATCGATGGATTCCGCCTCCGAAGACAACGGACGCTGAAACATCTTGCGCGGCACGGTTCCGGGATAGCCCCTGCCCTTGATTGCCTCGTTGAAGATCGGTGCCATGAAGTCAATCACATGGGTTTCGGTCTGAACCCACATATGAAACCCATCTCGATCAGACGTGACCATGCCATCTTCGTTCTTTGCAATGCTGATGACCGAAGGCGCAGGATCAGCACAAAGTAGAAAAGCACCTGCTACTGCACGAGCTGGAATCTTGTAGTGTTTGTTAAGGATCAGCGCCCCAGCAGCAGCGAAGAACATGCACGCGAATGGCGTGTTTGCCCTCCCTTCAAGCACGGAATAGATGATTTCGTAGATGCGGTTGTACTCAGGCAGCGTGAGCTGGAGCTTCGGCGAAGCCGCCTTGTCCTTTGCCATGTCGTTTTGTCCTCCTGTCGTGCCGCCCCCTGCGGCATCAGCTGAGTATTGGGGCCTGCCGGGGCTGACTCAAGTCACCGCTCCCGAGTGAACTTGAGATCAGCCGTCCATTCCTGCGCAGGCACCTACAGCGGGTTGCATCCGCACGTGGTCCGGGCCGGCAGCCGCCCTACCCTACCCCCGATAAATCTCCCTAATCCTGTCCCCTGACGTCTCCTCTCCGCCAACAACAAGCTTGCCAGTGTATTGGGATGGGTGATCTGTTCGGGCTGAACTGCAACGCGCGAACCTCCCTGACCAATAGCAGGCTGGCCGTCGAAACTAGCCGATCCTCTTGTATCGGCGATTGGCTATTCGCTGACTAGCCAGCACGCCCTCACGGCACCACCCCGCTTGGCATAGTCAAGACCGAACACCATCAGGTCTGCCAAGTGCGCGCCAACTCGCTGCCGACTGATCCCGGGTTGAACGCCGACCACCGCGAAACTCAGCTTCGTTGAAGGCGTCGATAGCAGAAGCTGCTTCAGGTCACTAATATCTCCAGAAATGAACTTGGAAGGGCTCTTATGCCGAGCATGCATTCGGTCCTCCATGTGGCTCAAGAGGGTTGCGGCATCGCAGTAGTACACCGACTTCACCAATTGGCCAGCCACTTCGTATACATCTCCCACTCGCCCGCCAGACGGTGCCCCGCCAGCGCCTTTGCAGTGATACAAGGCAATCTCAACCTCGCCTCCTGGGGATGCGGTCACCGCAATGTAGTCGGCCGCTTCACCCGACCGGTGGTCGTAGAACAGAGCGGCGAGACCAGGAACCTGCAACAAGTGCCGCTCAAGGTGCTCTTGAACTGTCGTCTGGCCTGCCAATCGCCGCCGCAGTTGTGAGGCATTCGAAGAGCTGTCGCTCGGCACGAATTCGACCTCGATGTCGCACCCGTTCCAATCGATTACCTCAGCGTCACCATGCGAAAGGGCGGCGACCTGCAGGTGTGGAGCTGACATCTTGTTCATCCCTTCGAAGGATGACTTATCGGCAGCATAGAAGACCGGCGGATGCTCGGCGAGCCAATCGGACAGATGCATCCACGACTCCGTCGCCGATTCCACCTCAATTTCCACGGCGTTACTTTGCTGCGTCACGATGCGTCCCTGGCCTAGAGAAAAGCGCATCTGCACCGACAACTGGTCTAAACTGACCTTGAAATCCAAAACGCCATTGTCGGGCTGCGCCGAAAACTCGCACAGTTCCCAGTCTGTCAAGCGACTGTAGTCGAACTGGGCGGCACCCGCGGCTCGATAACGAATGCGCGGGTTGGTCTTGAACCCAGCCTTTGCCCATGTCCCTGCTATGACTACGTCCGGGATCCGCCGCAGGGTCGTCGCAGACTTGACGACGTCAAATTGGGTTTGAGCAAATGGAGCGTTGCCGACCAGCCTCGCGTTGATCTGCGCGACCCATGATAGAAACTCAGATACCGTCAGAGTCTGATTACTCCAAATTTTGGAGGAACTGCTCGCACCAATGGTTTCCTTTGTATTCTCTGCTACACCACTACCGAAGAAGTGTCCTTGCACGTACGCACGGCCGTCGCCGACAGTTACCGCGCGCTCGGCAGCCGGACCTGTGAGCATCCGATATGTCTCGCTTTGTGAGTTGAAGGTCGAGTTCTTGAGACCCACGTTGTAAAACCGGACGCCTTCGAGCCCTGCGCGAGCCCGACTGGTCTCCTCGTAGCTCAGTAGACGGAAACTGCCGCAGACTTTGCCCATCAGACTTTGATAGATCTTCTCGGTGCGTCGCGTCGAGCCGATGTAGCAAAGCTGCGACTCTGGGAAATACATGAGCAGGAACGCATCGTGACGGACGTTGACGAGTACATCAGAGGTCGCCCAGTTCGGGGGGGCTTCGTCGACGGTCAGAACTAAACTTACTGTGCCATCTGTCGACAGCCACTGCTTTACAGAGCGAAGGGCTTTTCCGACCATGTCGCCAATCTTCGAGAAGTCCGGCGTCTCGGCACATCTGAAGACCCGAACGTGGGCATACAACTCCAGTGCCAGGGGTGATACCCGTTCGTAGTCAGACTCCGCGAGTCGGCTCACATGAAGTCGCTCAATAACCGCCTGACTCTCGACGCTACCGACAAGCTCTCGCTGCGCCGCTTCGTCAATCATGCTGGCGAGGTCTACGCCTTCCTTCAGCAGTAAGCTTGGCGCCTCCGAGACGCGAGCGAGCGGTGCGATGAGGGTTGCGTTGCCCGTAGTTGCGTCACTACGCGCGAATCGCCCGATGAACTGGATGGTCGGAACAAGTGAGCGGTGAGGCGAATGGAGTGCTGCCACTTTCAGTTTAGGAAAGTCGTAGCCTTCGCCGAACATGTCCACACAGACTATCCCGCGCAGTTCACCAGAAATCAGCCGTCGTTCGCAATCGTCCTGAGTTCGTTTGCTGACTTTGCTGTCGACGGCTTCAACCTCAACGCCTAAACTTCGGTAGATCGGGACAAGCTCTCGCGCAGACTTGATGCTGCCCGCGCGCACGAACAGGCGATGATCCTTGCCTGCGTCCCTGTCAGCGTTGAGCTGGGCTATGGCGGTCCTTGCGATAGAAAGGTCGATCTCATCGTCATTGAGCGGATTGAGGACTGGCGCCGCACAGAATGCTACGGGCTGGAAGGCCCCTTCTTCCACTGCGCGCGTGACCGGGTATCGATAGACCAGCTTCCCAGGAATAATGCGGCCATCTCGCCTGAAGGGCGTTGCTGTGAGAAACACGAAACGGGCTTTCTTGAAATGCGCTAAAAAAGCTGCCCAGGAATCTGCGGGAGCATGATGTGCTTCGTCGAAAATGATGAGGTCGAATAGATCTTCGCGAGCTCCCGGAGCAAGCGCCGGAGATGCACTTGCCGCAGTCGTCACTACCACGTCCTGCCCTACAAGGGCCTCCCATGCAGCGACGTCTTCCGGGCGCCCCTCCAATCTGAGTACTTCCGGGTTCGGAATAGCATCACTGATCGCGCCGATGCGGCGAAGCGTCGAGAGTTCCCTGAAGTGCGAGGACACTTGTCTTCGTAACGCGTTGGAAGGTTCCACTACTAGGACACGCTTGGCGGCTAACAGCAGAGGCAGCGCCATCATCACAGAGGTCTTGCCGTACCCAGTCGGTAGGCAAACAATGGCAGGGTCGTCATGTACCGACTCGTGTGCCAGCACGGCGTACATGGCCCCAAGCTGGCCGATTCGAAACCCCCGGTTCGGAGTTGCGACCTGCGTAGCCAGATTTAGCGCCCCGCGGTGCTGAGCGAAGAAGTCCGCCATCTCACCCCCCCCTTTCGCACTCTCGATGGTTCGCCGAGGTTAACCCAGGGCTGCTGCGACATTGCAAAATATGATTGCGGGATTGCTACATCGAGCTAACAGCGCGAGTGTGTCGCGCATGCGGCTTGCGTGCATTCCGCGGTCACTTTTTACATCGACCCCTTTAAGGCGGTCACCGTGGTTTGAGCCTGCATCAGCGACTGACCGGAACCGCAGCTAGCCGATCGTCCGTAATTCTTATCCGGATTTCCGCCTCCAGTCGAACGCCGCTCTCCCCTACCCTCGATAAACATCCCTAATCCCCTGCCCTATCGATGTTCGCTTCCGGCCAAAGCGGCCTACGATCACGGCGCCGGTATCGTTTACTCGGCGCCCCAACGGCTAGCTGTTGCTGAGCGATTTCAGGTCAGCGACGAACTGCTCGGGATGCGGTGGGTGTGGTAGACCATGACCAACGGGGGCATCCTCCGCCGCGCGAGGAAATCGCCCGGCGCGCGCCGCAATGACAACGTGTACGTACGGGCCACGTGGAGATTCCGGGCGACCCTGGTGATCGTGAGGCGACAGGCTTCGGCTGGCCGGACCCGCGCGCACAGCAGACAATGGTCGCCATGAAACCCCGCGACAGAACGGCCGAAGCCACGCCGGACCTGAGGAAATACGCCTGGCTGGCCATCGTGACCGCGGTGCTGACGGTGCTGCTCAAGGGCAGCGCCTGGGCGATCACCGGCTCGGTGGGCCTGCTGTCGGACGCCGCCGAATCGATGGTCAACCTGGTGGCCGCCATCGTCGCCCTGGTCTCGCTGACCATCGCCGCCCGGCCGGCCGACGACGACCACCACTTCGGCCACAGCAAGGCGGAGTATTTCTCCGCCGCGCTGAAGGGATCATGATCTTCGTCTCCGCGGCCTCGATCATCTACCTGGGCATCGATCGCCTGCTCAACCCCCCGCCGCTGGGATCGCTCGGCATCGGCCTCGCCGTTTCGATCATGGCCGCCGTCCTCAACGGCATCGTCGGGCGGATCCTGATCAAGGTCGGCACGCGCCACCGCTCCATCACCCTGCGCGCCGACGGCAAGCACCTGATGGCCGACGTGTACACCTCGGTCGGGGTCGTGGTGGGCCTGGGGTTGGCGTGGCTGACAGGCTGGAACTGGCTGGATCCGGTGATCGCGATCCTGGTGGGCGTGAACATCCTGGTTGTCGGCTACCGGCTGATGTCCGAATCCGCCTCCGGCCTGATGGACGCGACCCTGTCCCCCGAGGACAACGCCCGGATCCAGGCCATCCTGGACGCGCACGCCGAACCGGGCCGGATCGAATTCCACGCCGTGCGCACGCGCGAGTCCGGGGCCCGCCAGTTCATGGAGATGCACATGCTGGTGCCCGGCGACTGGACGGTGCTGCGCGGGCATGACGCCATGGAAGACCTGGTGGAGAAGATCGTGGCGGAGTTTCCCGCCATGCGCGTGACCGGGCACCTGGAACCGGTCTCCGATCCCCGCAGCTACGAAGACATGGCCCTGTAGCCGAAAAGCGGGAGGCGACGTTGGGTCAGGCAGGCGACGAAGACCCGCGGCTCGATCCCCCGTGCGTTGTCACTGTATTCATCCGGAGTTTATATCCGCACGTATACTAAGGCGCATGACTTTCCGCGCGCTCCTGATGCGTCTGTTCCTGATCGTTGCCTTGCTGGCGAACGGTCCGGGCATCGCTGGCGCGTCCATGCACATGGAGCACCTGCGCGACTTCGCGGGTCACGTCACCTACGTGACCGCGGCGCCGACAGCAGCCGAGGCCATGGCTGCCTGCCACGAGGCCGCGGCGGCTGCTCCGGTAGCCGATGATCACCATCACCCCCAGGCCACTGACGAGGCCGGAGCGGTATCGCCGTGGGACGACTGCTGTGAGACGGACAGTTGCTGTGCGTGCATGCACCATTGTTTTGCGGCACTCGTCGGTTCAACACTCGGCAACGTCTCCGTCCTGTATCGGCAAACCGCCGAGCCCTTCCTGTCGCTGCACGCGTCCGCTGCCCTGACCAATCTGTTCCGACCTCCGATCGGCTAAGTGTCGCTGCACGCCTCTTGAGGCGTTGATGGACCCTGTCCGCTGTTCCGCACCGACAGGGCAAGGCTCGCCCCGCGAGCCCCCGACCTTTCCCCGGAGTTTCCATGTCATCCGATTCTTTCGGCCGTGCCGAGGGGCTGTCTGCCCCGTCGCGCCGCCGCTTCGTCCAGGGCCTTGCTGTTGGCGGGGCCGTCGCAACCTTGGGCCTGTGGCCCCGTTCCAGCTGGGCCGTCAAGGCCGAGGGCCTGCCCAACGTGCTCTCGGGCACCGAATTCGACCTGACCATCGGCGAGACGCCGATGAACTTCACCGGCGCCACGCGCCCCGCGATCACAGTCAACGGATCGATTCCCGCACCCTTGCTGCGCTGGCGGGAAGGCACCACCGTCAACCTGCGGGTCCGCAATGCCCTGCCCCGCGGCTCGATCCATGGCGAGCAGGCGTCGATCCACTGGCACGGCATCCTGCTGCCGGCCGACATGGACGGCGTGCCCGGGCTGAGCTTCAACGGCATCAACCGTGGCGAGACCTACCAGTACCGCTTCAACGTCGTGCAGGGCGGCACCTACTGGTACCACAGCCATTCCGGCTTCCAGGAGCAGGCCGGTCTCTACGGGCCACTGGTGATCGAGCCGCTGGAACCCGAGCCCTTCGCCTATGACCGCGATTACGTGGTCATGCTCAGCGACTGGACCGACCTCGATCCGAAGCGCCTGTTCGCCCGGCTCAAGAAGCGGTCGGACTTCGACAACTTCTCCAAGCAGACGGTCGGCGATTTCTTCGACGACGTGAAGCAGCACGGCCTGGCCGCCACGGTCGAAGACCGCAAGATGTGGGGCCAGATGCGGATGACGCCGACCGACCTGTCGGACGTCAACGGCAACACCTATACCTTCCTCATGAACGGCACGACCTCGCTCGGCAACTGGACCGGGCTGTTCCGGTCGGGCGAGAAGGTCCGCCTCCGTTTCATCAACGGGTCCGCGATGACGTACTTCGACGTGCGCATTCCGGGCCTGAAAATGACGGTGGTCGCAGCCGATGGCCAGTACGTCCATCCGGTCACGGTCGACGAGTTCCGCATCGCCACGGCCGAAACGTTCGACGTGATCGTCGAACCCACCGGGCAGGATGCATTCACCATCTTCGCCCAGGACAGCGGCCGGACCGGCTATATCAGCGGCACGCTGGCCGTCAGGGAAGGGCTGCGGGCACCCGTGCCCAACGTCGACCCCAAGCCGCTCCTCACCATGGACGATATGGGCCACGGCGGCATGGGCGGCGGCGGTCACGACATGTCCTCGATGTCACACGGTGCGATGGCCGGCGGTGCGATGGCCGGGATGAACCACAGCGGCCACGACATGTCGTCGATGGCCGGAGGCGCAATGGCCGGCGGAAGCATGGCCGGGATGGATCACGGTGCCGGCGGGATGCAGGAACACCCTGCGAGCGAAACCGGCAACCCCCTGGTCGACATGCAGACGATGGCGCCCGCGCCCAGGCTGGATGACCCGGGCATCGGCCTGCGCGACAACGGCCGCCGCGTGCTCACCTACGCCGATCTGCGGAGCACGTTCCGCGATCCCGACGGGCGCGAACCCGGCCGCACGGTCGAGTTGCACCTGACCGGCCACATGGAGCGCTTCGCCTGGTCCTTTGACGGCGTGAAGTTCGCTGACGCGGAGCCCCTGCGCCTCAACTACGGCGAGCGCATGCGGATCGTGCTGGTCAACGACACGATGATGTCGCATCCGATCCACCTCCACGGCGTGTGGAGCGACCTCGAGGACGAGTCCGGCAACTTCATGGTGCGCAAGCACACTATCGACATGCCGCCGGGCACCCGACGCAGTTACCGGGTGCGTGCCGACGCGCTCGGCCGCTGGGCATACCACTGCCACCTGCTTTACCACATGGAAGCCGGCATGTTCCGCGAAGTGCGGGTGGAGGAATGAGCGCCATGATCGGTTCCAGCCGCCATCCCCTGGCCATCGGCCTGGCCTCCGCACTGTGGCTTGCCGCTGGGTTCGCGCCCGCGTGGGCGCAGGAGACAGACCACGCCTCGCACCATCCGGAAGCGAAGCCGGCTCCAGCTGCGACACCATCGTCACCTGAGCCTGTTGACCCACACGCCGGCCACCAGCCGACTCCGACAGACACGATGTCCGATGATCACGGGGCCATGGACCACGGCTCCATGAAACATGGGGCCGCGGACACTGCCGGCAGCGATCACTCCACGATGGATCACTCCACGATGGATCACTCCACGATGGACCACTCGGGGATGGACCACTCCACGATGGTCCACTCCGAGATGGATCACTCTGGCATGGACCACGCGTCGATGGGCCATCAGCCTGGTGCCAGCCAGGATCTCCCGGCGACCGCGGAGCCGCGCGAGCCTATTCCTGCCATCACCGCGGCCGATCGGGCCGCGGCGTTCCAGGACCTCGACGCGCACGTGATACACGGCGAAACGATCAATTCCTTCTGGTCGTTTGACCAGCTCGAGGCGTGGGATGCGGATGAGGACGGCACCGGCATGCTCTGGGAAGCGAAAGGCTGGGTCGGCACCGATCTGAACCGGCTCTGGCTGCGCAGCGAGGGCGAGCGGGTGGGCGGATCCACCGAGTCGGCGTATGCGGAAGTCCTGTACGGCCGGGCCATCGCCCCATGGTGGGACGCGGTCGCCGGTGTCCGACATGACTTCGGCTTTGGCGGCGGCCCGTCGCGCACTTATGCCGCGCTCGGCGTCATCGGCCTTGCCCCGTACAAGTTTGAAGTCGAAGCGACCGCGTACCTGGGCGAGTCCGGCCAGGTCGGGCTTGGGGCGGAAGCCGAATACGAAATGCTGTTCACCAACCGGCTGATCGGCCAGTGGCTCGTCGAGGGCGAAGCCTGGAGCAAGGACGATCCGGCGGTTGGAATCGGCAGCGGGCTGAGCAAGGTCGAAGCCGGTTTCCGCCTGCGCTACGAGTTCCATCGGCAGTTCGCTCCCTACGTCGGCGTGGTCTGGGAGCGCGCCTACGGAGGCACGGCGGACCTTCGTCGCGCGGAGACCGGGGATGTCGACGACACCCGGATCGTGGCCGGCGTTCGAATCTGGTTCTGACCGGAGTACTCATATGCAACCGAAGACACGCAAGCGTCTCTGGCTGATCGGAGTTCCCCTGGTTGTCGCAGTGGGCGCGGCGGGCTTTATCTGGGGCGGCGTATACAACGTCGCCGCGGATGACATGCACACCAGGCCCGTGCACTTTGTGCTCGAGACCGCACGCGAGCGCTCCATCCTGGCGCGTGCGGGAAGGTTGGACGTCCCGCCGGGCCTGGACGATCCAGCGAGAATCGTGCAGGGCGCGGGCAACTACGCAGCGATGTGCGCCGGGTGCCACCTGGCTCCATCGATGGCCGAAACAGAGATGAGCCAAGGCCTGTATCCAGCCCCGCCCAACCTCAGCCAGTACGGGGTCGATGCGCCAAAAGCGTTCTGGGTGATCAAGCACGGGATCAAAGCAAGCGGCATGCCCGCCTGGGGCAAGAACATGGAGGACGAGTACATATGGAACATGGCCGCGTTCCTGCAGGTGCTGCCCACGCTCGACGCGGCTGCATACAGGGAACTGGTCGACAGCAGCGAAGGCCACGCGCATGGCGGCGGCGAGACACACGACGACGACCATGACGAGGCGGCGACGGAGGATCACCCTGCCCAGCCCACAGCCGGGAGCGACGCGATGCCGCACGCGCAGTCGCCGGGTATGGACGATGACCACGGAAAGCGTGTTACCGACACAGAAGTCCGCGCGGTAGAGCATCGCCATGCCGATGGCAAAGTGCAGTCTCCACCTTCACCCCATATGACCGAGGCCGAAGACGGCCCTGCGCACACTCACTGAAAACCTGGAGTTGAACAATGAATGCAACAGCAATTTCGTCTGGCCTCGCGCTGATGCTGGCAATGGTGTCGCCCGCAATGGCGCAGACGGCACAGTCGCATGCACATCACCCCGCCGCTGCGGCAGCGGCGGACGTAGACGTGCCGGCCGCCGCGAAGGCCGCCGTCGCCGTGGCAGAGCGGTTCAGCACCGCCCTGTCCACCGGCGATCTGGCCACGGTCGGATCCCTGCTCGCTCCCGACGTCCTCATCCTCGAGTCCGGGGGTGCCGAGCGCAGCCGCGAGGAATACCTGGGCCATCACGCAGTCAGTGATGCGGCGTTCCTCAAGGGCGCCCATCGCCAGCTGCTCCGTCAGCGTGCACGAACCGCTGGCGAGTTCGCGTGGGTCGGCACCGAAAGCGAGCTGCACGCCCAGAAGGACGGCAAGCCACTGACCGTCCAGAGCACCGAGACGATGGTGCTGAAGCAGACCGCCGATGGCTGGCGGATCGTCCACATCCACTGGTCCTCGCGGACCAAGCGCTGAGCGGAGAACCAGAAATGAAAACCTGCAGATTGAACCGACTGGCGTGGGCGGCTTTTGCGGTCGCCGGCCTGGGTGCCTGCACCCAGGCGGCTACACCCGCGCAATCCACCATCGCACCCGCTGCACAGGTCGTCTCTGAAACAGCCGACGCCACTCCCGCTGCCCTGCCACGCATGACCGTCCACAAGACTCCGACCTGCGGGTGTTGCGGTAGCTGGGTCGACCACGTGCAGAAGGCGGGCTTCACCGTGGATGTGCACGACATGGATGACCTGGGTCCGGTCAAGGAGCGCCTGGGTGTCCCCTATGCAAAGGGCTCCTGCCACACGGCCGAGGTCGGCGGATACGTCATCGAGGGCCATGTCCCGGCTGAGGACATCAAGCGCCTTCTCGAGCAAAAGCCGGACGCACGCGGCCTGGTTCTGCCCGGAATGCCGCTCGGTTCGCCGGGCATGGAGGTCCCGGAAGGACGCCAGCAGCCGTATACGGTCGAGCTGGTCCATCACGACGGAACCACCGAACCCTTCGCACAGCATTGATCCGCAAGAGCAAGAGGGGGCGGTGTTGCGGGCGCGCCGATTCTCGCCCGCCACGATGCAGAGAGAGACTCATATGACTCACCATTCCGCAACCCACCGGTCCCAGGCCATGAACGAGTGCATCGACAACTGCACGCAATGCCATGCGATCTGTCTGGAGACCATCAACTATTGCCTGGGCAAAGGCGGTGCCCACGCGGCGCCGGAGCACATCGCCCTGCTGGCGACGTGTGCCGAGATCTGCTCGACCAGCGCCAATGCGATGCTGCGCGGTGCCAGCGTTCACGACGTGGTTTGCGGTGTCTGCGCGGAGATCTGCCGCCAGTGTGCCGATGCATGCGATGCCATGAACGACCCGGAGATGACGCGCTGCGCCGATGCCTGTCGCCGCTGCGCGGAAAGCTGTAGTGCCATGGCAGCCTGATGCGTCGGGGATCCCGCCGTAGCCAGCGGGATCCTCACTTCGCGAAACCACAAGCATCAAGAGTCGACGAACCGTTGTTTCACTGACAAGCAGACAGCCAACGCTGTCGGGTCCACCACTGCACGGCCCCAGGAACGGGACCTTGCATCACACTCGCAAAGAGGACAATCCATGAAGTCGTCAAACCTTTTCCGCTCCTTCGCGCTCGTCCTGGCAATCGCTGCAGGGCAGTTCTCGCTGCAGATCGCGCACGCCCACGCTGCGCTGCAGCAGTCCACACCGGCGGCAGATGCGGTGGTGGCCTCTCCAGGCCAGATCGATCTCGTGTTCAACGAAACACTGATTCCGCGGGCGTCGCGTCTCAAGTTGCTCATGAAGCACGGCAGCTCCACCATGCCGATCGAGAACTTCACGACCGAGATCGTCAACAACGGCAAGACCCTGCGTGCCAAGTTGCCCCAGCCGCTGGCTCCGGGCGTCTATACGGTGGAATACCGCGCCGTCGGCGGTGACAACCACCCCATGCCGGGCAGCTTCAGCTTCACGGTGCGCTGAGGAGTCGCGAATGTTCGACCTGTCGGCTTATGCACTGAGATTCCTCGAATACCTGGTTCTCATGGTTCTTTTCGGGGTTCCACTGTTCGGTTGGTACGGTTTGCGCCGACCGGCACTCGCCGACGCCCTGGCCGGGTGGCCATTCATGGGCGTTCTGTTGGTGAGTGCCGCCGTCGGGCTCGTGCTCACCGGGGCCGATGTCGTATTCAAGACCGCCGGCATCATGGGAATGCCGATTGCCGACGTTGATCGCGAATCGCTTGGCTGGTATCTGCTCGAAACGTCCGCGGGCCGCGCAGCCATGGCGAGAAGCGTGCTGCTGATCGCCATGGCGTTCTTGCTCGGGTGGCATCGTCGTCGCGGGACGGTGGAGTCCGCCTTCCCGCTGGCGGCGACGCTGGCGGGCGGCGCACTCGCTTCGCTGGCATGGAACGGCCACGCCGCTGCTGGCGAGGGCATGGCAGGTGCGGTCCGGCTTGCCGCGGGTCTCGTCCACCTTCTCGCAGCAGGCGGCTGGGTCGCAGCGGTCTTGATGTTCTTGGGGATGCTCCTGCAAGGCAAGGAAGCCTCCCGCAACGACCGCCTGCGATCCACGCATGATTTTCTACATGGCTTTTCGACGCTGGGCACGATTTTCGTAGCTGCGCTCATCGTGTCCGGTATCGCGCACTACGGTGATCTCACCGCTTGGTCCTTGCCGACGCTGGTGCAAAGCACCTACGGAAACCTGTTGCTGGTCAAGCTCGCTCTATTCGGCGGAATGCTCGGACTGGGAGCGCTGCACCGTTGGGCGCTGGTGCCACGCCTGGGACGGGCGTTGACCAGCGGAAACCCTGCGCAGGAAGTGCGCGCCCTGCGGCAGAGTCTGGCGGCGGAGGCCATATTGGCCACGTCGATCGTGGGCGTTGTTTCCGTGCTTGGGACCCTCAGTCCCATGTAGCGCTGCAACCGTTGTGCATCACTGATTATCCAAGCGCTCCGCAGCTACCAGTACTCATTGTCTCGGAGCAGGTGTTCTTTTCATCAACCATTGAGAGGGCTCTTATGGGAAGTTTCAGTATCTGGCACTGGCTGATCGTGCTTGCAGTCGTGGTGCTCGTGTTTGGTACCAAGCGGCTGAAGCACGCCGGGCACGACATTGGCCAAGCGATCAAGGGCTTCAAGCAGGGTGTCAGCGACGATCAAGTGACGCCGCCAGCCCAGTTGAGCATCGACGCACGAAACGCTGGCAGCCATGACGCCGAGCGCAGCCACCACGACGAAAGTGTCCCGCGCTGAGCACGCGACTCCGGTCCGAGCCCGACTCAAGGCATGTTCGACATTGGCTTTTCCGAGCTGTTCGTCATCGCGGTGGTCGCTCTGGTGGTGCTGGGCCCCAAGCGCCTGCCGAACGTTGCAAGGTTCGCCGGCCTGTGGGTCCGGCGCGCGCGCGCGCAATGGCATTCGGTGAAGTCCGAGCTGGAGCGCGAACTGGGCGAAGAGGAGCTCCGGCGCAGCCTGAGTCAGGCGCGCGAGGAACGCAGCGGCCTGGCCGCGCGGGTAGCACGTGCCGAGCTGTCGGGCCGCCTCAGTCCTTGACCTTGCCATCGTGGGAATCTTTAAGCTTGATTCCACGTCCTCGCTGAAGAGCTGGTTCCATGACCTCCGCTCCCATCCACGCGGTCCTCGATCCACCGAAGCGCGTCGCCACCCGTTTGAGCCTGCCGATCGAGGGCATGACCTGTGCCTCGTGTGTCGGCCGCGTCGAGCGCGCGTTGAAAGCCATCCCTCACGTCCAGACAGCCGCGGTCAATCTCGCCACCGAACGTGCCGACCTCACCTTCTTTGGCCTGGCCGATCCGCGGGCTGCGGTTCGCGCCATCGAGAGTGCCGGCTACACGGTGCGCGAAGAGACCACCGAGCTCGCGATCGAGGACATGACCTGCGCGTCGTGCGTGGGCCGGGTCGAAAAGGCGCTCGCACAGATCCCGGGCGTGCTCGAAGCCAACGTCAACCTGGCGACCGAGCGCGCGCGGGTGCGCCACCTTGCCGGGGTCGTTTCCACGGCGGACCTTGAAGCGGCGGTCGAACAGGCGGGTTACAAGTCCCGCCGCTTGTCCGTCGATACGGCAAGTGCAGGCGATCATGACGCCGAGCGTCGTGAGAGCGAGGCACGGGGGCTGCGGCGGGCTTTGACCATTGCCGCCGTCCTCACCTTGCCAGTCTTCATCCTCGAGATGGGGTCCCACTTGATTCCCGCCATGCATCATTGGGTGATGGGGGTCCTGGGTCAGCAGACGAACTGGTATATCCAGTTCGCGCTCGCCACCCTCGTGCTGTTTGGTCCGGGGCTACGCTTCTTCCGCAAGGGCGTACCAGCGTTGCTGCGCGCTGCCCCCGACATGAATTCACTGGTCGCGGTTGGCACGGCGGCCGCGTACGGCTATTCAGTCGTCGCGACCTTCGTCCCCGACGTGCTGCCCCCGGGCACCGCCAACGTCTATTTCGAGGCCGCCGTGGTCATCGTGACCCTGATCCTGCTCGGGCGCTCGCTGGAGGCGCGCGCCAAGGGGCGAACCTCACAGGCGATCAAGCGCTTGGTCGGACTCCAGGCCAAGACCGCGCGCGTCGAGCGCAACGGCGATACGGTCGAAATTCCGCTCGATCAGGTGGCGACCGGTGACGTCGTGCTGGTTCGACCGGGCGAGAAGATTCCGGTGGACGGCGAGGTCGTCGAGGGCGCCTCCTATGTCGACGAGAGCATGATCACCGGCGAGCCGGTCCCCGTATCGAAGGGGGTGGGCGCCGATGTCGTCGGAGGCACGATCAACAAGACCGGCGCTTTCAGTTTCCGCGTGACGAGGATCGGCGCGAACACGGTGCTCGCGCAGATCATCCGCCTGGTCGAGGAAGCGCAGGGTTCCAAGCTGCCGATCCAGGCGCTGGTCGACAAGGTCACCATGTGGTTCGTCCCGGCAGTGATGGCCGGGGCCGCGCTGACCTTCCTTGTTTGGCTGGCCTTCGGACCGGAGCCCGCGCTGTCCTTCGCGCTCGTCAATGCGGTCGCGGTGCTCATCATCGCCTGTCCCTGTGCCATGGGGCTGGCCACGCCGACCTCGATCATGGTCGGGACGGGCCGCGCGGCCGAGCTCGGCGTTCTCTTCCGCAAGGGCGAGGCCTTGCAGGCGCTGCGCGATGTGAGTGTCATCGCGCTCGACAAGACCGGCACGCTGACCAAGGGGCGCCCGGAGCTGACCGACCTGGTGCCTGCCGAAGGCTTCGAATACAACGAAGTCCTGGCGTTTGTCGCCGCGGTCGAGACCCGCTCCGAGCACCCGATCGCAGAAGCGATCGTCGACGCCTCCAAGCAGCGGGACATCACGCTCGCACCCGTCGGGGGCTTCGAGGCCACGCCGGGTTTCGGCGTGTCGGCCAAGGTCGCCGGTCGCACCGTCGCCGTCGGCGCGGACCGATTCATGACGCAGATCGGTATCGATGTGTCGGACTTCCTGCCTGTCGCCCAGCGTCTCGGCGACCAAGGCAAGAGTCCGCTCTATGCCGCGATCGACGGCCGGCTGGCGGCGGTGATCGCGGTGGCCGACCCGATCAGGGAGACCACGCCCGAGGCGATCAAGGCGTTGCATGCGCTGGGACTCAAGGTCGCGATGATCACCGGCGACAATGCCGCGACGGCCGCGGCGATCGCCAGGCAGCTCGGCATCGATGAAGTCGCGGCCGAGGTCTTGCCCGACGGCAAGGTCGCGGCGCTGAAGAAGTTCCGGACCAATGGCGCGCGGGTCGCCTTCGTGGGCGACGGCATCAACGACGCGCCGGCGCTGGCCGAAGCGGACGTCGGGCTCGCCATCGGCACGGGAACCGATGTGGCGATCGAGGCCGCCGACGTGGTGCTGATGTCGGGCGACCTGCGCGGCGTGACGAATGCCATCGCGCTCAGCCGAGCGACGATCCGCAACATCAAGCAGAACCTGTTCTGGGCTTTTGCCTATAACGCCCTGCTGATCCCGGTCGCGGCGGGTGCGCTTTACCCGGTGAACGGCATGTTGCTTTCGCCGATCTTCGCTGCGGCCGCGATGGCCCTCTCCAGTGTCTTCGTGCTCGGCAACGCGCTCCGGCTCAAGCGCTTCCAGGCTCCCATAACGATCGAAACCCGTACGGGGATGCCCCAGAGCGGGGCGGCATTGCCCAATCCGCGCCAGGCAATCGAACATTGATCCCAAGACACGGTGCCGCCTGACTGAACACCAAGACAGGATCGATGTGGCGGACGCCGGCCTAGCGTGTCGAACCAAGCATCCTTGGGTGACCAGGAAAAGAGAATGATGAATATCGGTGAAGCAGCCAAGTTTTCAGGCGTGTCGGCGAAGATGATCCGCTACTACGAACAGATCGGCTTGATCCCCAAAGCTGCGCGCTCTGAGGCCGGCTACCGACACTACAGCACGCCTGACGCTTATAGCCTTCGCTTTATCCGTCGCGCACGAGACCTTGGCTTCTCTGTCGAACAGATCGCAGAACTGCTGGTCTTGTGGCGCGACCGTGAGCGCGCAAGCGCCGACGTCAAGGCGATGGCGCTTTCCCATGCCGCCGGACTGAAGACGAGAATCGCCGAGCTGCAGGCGATGGTGCAAACGCTCGAGCATCTGGCCGACCACTGCCACGGGGATGACCGACCGGAATGCCCGATCCTTGCGGATCTGGCCGAGCCAACAGCGGCGGAGTCGCGTTCGCAGGGTCCACATAGGACGCCTCGGTTTGGGGCCGACACGCCCGCCTCCTCGCGTAACCGCGGCGTCAGATGACTCATTCGTGGTCGGACGTGCATTCGCAAGAGTTCTCGGCGCCGTTGTCGGCCAGCCGTGAGCAGCTTGCAAACATTCTGCTGATAGCCGATTGACCTTGCCACGCTGTCAAACCCCATATTGATCCGACACCACAGTCGATCAGGAGATCAAGATGCTTCGTTTCCACATTCCAAACATGACATGCGGCGGCTGCGCCAAGTCCGTCAAGAAGGCACTGCTCAGTGTGGACCCCCAAGCCCGCATCGAAACCGACCCACCGACGCGTCAGGTGAGGGTCGATAGCGACATGGACGGGGGCGCGTTCCTCTCAGCGCTCAGTGAGGCTGGGTACCCGGACGAGCGATCAGCCTGAAGCTGGTTCCGGCCGCCGCCGGCGCGCTCTACTCGCGCTCGGGGATCCCGCTGAGCCCGATGGTTGCGGCGCTCGCCATGAGACTGAGCTAGGTGTCGGTTGTGGCCCGCGCGCTTCGCCTGGCCGGGTCGGCTCCGGTTTCGGCGACACCGAAAGCGGCCATACCGGTCCAGTCACCCGATCTGCCCGGGGGATTGATCTGGATCAGTTGCATCGGGCCGGACATGGGGTAAACTCAAGTCATGATCCGTCGTCGCTACCGGAACTGGTTGCAGCGCGCCGCCCTCCTCGCGATGGCGGCGCTGCTCTGGTCCCAGTTCGCGCTGGCCGGTCATGGCGGTTGCCTGGATCTCCCGGGAGCGACCACCGCAGACGCGGCTGACGCTTACGCCCTACACGACCCCAACCACGGCTGTGACGCCGATCTTCCCTCAGCGGACACGGCGCTGTGTGCCGCACATTGCAGCGAAGGGGGCATTTCGGCTGACAGCAGTCGCATCCCCCCGGTGCCACCGCTTATTGTCGGTGCGTGGCTCTCCTGGTTCGCGGTCGCTCAGACCGCAGACGCCGGTCCCGGGGTTTCGTCTGCATGGGTGGATGCACCACCCAGGCCCGCCTGGCACAGCCCCACCGCCCATCCAGCGGCTCTCCTGCTGATCTGATGCCCGAACGCTGACTGCTCCGCACGCCTCTGTGCGGCGCAGTGCTGTGCGTTCGTGCCGTGCGCGTCACGGCATGTGTTCTGCCTCGTCCGAGCGACCTGCGTCGCGTCGGCCCAAGGACACTGATATGGCATCCCTGTTCGACCCGATGCAGGCCAGGCGCCTGCACCCTTACCCGCTGTTCCGCCGTCGGCCACTGCTCCGGCACCTGCTTGCCTGCGTGTTCGCCGGCGGCTTGTGGACGCTGGCGCTGCCCGCGACCGCCACCGAACCCATCCCGGGGCACAGCCTCGAGTCGATCCGCACCTGGGTTCTGGAACACAACCCCGAGCTGCGGGCCATGGACTTCGAAACCCAGGCCGCCGAAGCGAGGATCCTTCCCGCAGGTGCCCTGCCCGATCCGATGGCCTCGGTTGGATTCCGCGGCCTCGATCCGGACAAGCCCTGGCGCACCGCCGGTGCCGAGCGCGAGGTGAACTACGCGCTGCGCCAGCGCTTCCCGCTCTGGGGCAAGCGCGGGCTGGCGCGGACCGCGGCCAGCCAGGACGCGATCGCGGTCGGACTCGACCGCATCACCACGGCGCGCGATCTGCTGTCCGACGCCGAGGCGGCCTACGCACGGTATTGGCATGCCGACCAGGCCGTGGCCGTGCTCGATCGCCGCATCGCCCTGCTCCGCCAGGTGGAAGAGATGGCCGGCGTGCGCTACGCCCTGGGCCGCGCGGCGCAGCAGGATGCCATCCGCGCCCAGGTCGAGCAGACCAGCCTGCAGCGCGAGCGGATCGAACGCCTCGCGACCAAGCAGGAGGCGGCCGCCACCTTGAACGCGGTGCTGGGGCGCCGGTCCGATGCACCGCTGGCGACTCCCGGCGAGGCGCCGCGCCTCGCCGTCCACAGCGCCTCGCTTGCCGAGGCACTGGATGACGCCGATGCGCATCCCGCGGTGCGCTCGCAGCAGGCCCGCGCCGAGGCGGCGCGCACGAACGTGGTGCTGCAGCGTCGCAACCGCTTTCCGGACATCACCCTGGGCGTGGGTGCGATGCAGCTCGGCAACGGCCTCGAAAGCACCGAGCTGATGCTCGAGGTCGAGATCCCGTTCCAGCAGCGCGCCCGCCGCGAACGCGAGCGCGAGTCGCGCCTGCTCGAAGACGCGGCGCTGGCCCGCAGAGATGCCACGTTGCGGGCCGTCGAGGAACGCGGCGCTTCCGCCTGGTCGCAGTGGACCAGCGCACGCGAGCGCCGCGCGCTGATCGAGAACACGCTGCTGCCGCAGGCCGACGCCACCTGGCAGTCCGCGCTGGCCAGCTACCAGGTCGGCGAAGTCGACTTCGGGACGCTGCTGGAAGCACTCAATGAATGGCAGGGCGCCGACCTCGCACGGGTCGATGCACTGCGTGACGAACTGTTGGGCGCCGCCGCCGTGCGCGCCATCGAAGGAGAGATCCGATGACCCGTGTCCAGACCCTGTCGCTCGCCATCGGCGTTGCACTCGCCGCCCTCGCCGTCGGCTGGATGGCGGGCCGCGCCACGAACGGTTCGCCCACCGCAGCCACGTCCGCCGAAGCGCCGGCCGCGGAACGCAAGGTGCTCTATTACCGCAATCCCATGGGCCTTCCGGACACCTCGCCGGTGCCGAAGAAGGACCCGATGGGCATGGACTACATTCCGGTCTACGCCGGCGACGCGCCTGCCGCGGCGCCGGGAACGGTGGTGATGCCACCCGACAAGGTGCAGGCGCTGGGCGTGCGCACCGAAGCGGTCAAGCGCGGAGCCCTGTCCGCTACCGTGCGCACCAGCGGCACGGTCGAGGTCGACGAGACCCGGCAGTACGCGATCGCCCCGCGCTTCGAAGGCTGGGTGGAGCGGCTGTACGCGAACCAGACCGGCATGCGGGTCAGCGCCGGGCAGCCGCTGCTCTCCGTCTACAGCCCGCAGCTGGCCGCGGCGCAGCAGGAATACCGGCTGGCCGACGAGACCGCCCGCAGGCTGGCCGGGTCCGATCCCGCGAGCGCGGCGTCGATGGTCCGCCTGCGCGATGCCGCCCGCACCCGCCTGCGCAACTGGGAAATCAGCGACGCGCAGATGGGCAAGGCCGGTCTGGTGCTCACCGCGCCCGCGGACGCGGTCGTGATCGAGAAGCCGGTGGTCCAGGGCGCACGCTTCGAGCCCGGCGAAACCATCCTGCGCCTGGCGGACCTCTCGACGGTGTGGGTGATCGCCAAGGTCCCGGCGGCGCAGGCCGCGGGTATCCAGCCCGGCCAAACGGCCCGCTTTGAAACCGTGGCCCTGCCGGGCCAGGTGGCCGAGGGCGAGGTCACCTTCGTGCAGCCCGTCATCGATGCGATGACGCGCACCGTGGATGTGCGCATCGCCCTGCCCAACCCCGCTGGCGACCTGCGGCCCGGGCTGTATGGGACGGTGGTGCTGGAGGAGCCGGGAGCTGGACCGGTCCTGACCGTTCCGCGCTCGGCCGTGCTCGACAGCGGCACGCGCCAGGTGGTGCTGGTCGAGACCGGCCCTGGCCGCTTCGCACCGCGCGATGTCAGCCTGGGGCGGCGCGGCGGCGATCGCATCGAGATCCTCGACGGCCTGACCGAGGGCGAACAGGTCGTGGTCTCCGCCAACTTCCTGATCGACGCAGAAAGCAACCTGCAGTCGGCGCTCCAAGGACTTGAAGGTCACACAGGACACGGGACCCCCTCGGGCACCACTGAGGATCCGCACGCCGGGCACGGTGAGGACGCCGCTGACCCGCACGCAGCCCATGGTGATGAGGTTGCTGATCCGCACGCCGGCCACTCCATGCCCGCCGCCCCGGAGAAGACTCCGCCCTCCCCCACCAGCCACGAGGGGCACTGACATGCTTGGCCGCCTCATCGAATGGTCGGTCCGCAACGTCTTCCTGGTCCTGGTGATGACACTGGCGATCGTCGCCGGCGGCATCTACGCCCTGATGAACACGCCGCTGGATGCCCAGCCGGACCTGTCGGACGTGCAGGTGATCGTGTTCACCGAGTATCCGGGGCAGGCGCCCCAGGTGGTCGAGGACCAGGTCACCTATCCGCTGACCAGCGCCCTGCTCTCGGTGCCCAGGTCGAAGGACGTACGCGGCTTCTCGTTCTTCGGCGCCTCCTTCATCTACGTCATCTTCGAAGAAGGGACGGACCTCTACTGGGCGCGCTCGCGCGTGCTCGAGAACCTCAACGTCGCGTCGAAGAACCTCCCGGCCGGCGTGGCACCTGCGCTGGGACCCGACGCGTCCGGCGTGGGCTGGGTCTACCAGTACGTGCTGCAGAGCGACCGCCACTCGCTGGACGAGCTGCGCGCGATGCAGGACTGGTACCTGCGTTACCAGCTCACCACCGCGCCCGGCGTGGCCGAGGTCGCCAGCGTCGGCGGCTTCGTGCGCCAGTACTCGATCACCGTCGATCCGGTCCGGCTGCGCGAGTTCGACATCCCGATTTCACGCGTGTCCGAGGTGATCGCCGAGAGCAACCGCGACGTCGGCGGCCGCGTGATCGAGATGGCCGAGACCGAGTACATGGTGCGGGGCCGCGGCTACCTGCGCGGTATCGAGGATATCGAGAGCCTGGTTCTGCGCGCCGAAGGGGGCGCACCGGTGCTGATCGGCGACGTCGCCCGGGTCGAACTGGTACCCGATGAGCGCCGTGGCATCGCCGACCTGGACGGCGAAGGCGACGTTGTGGGCGGGATCGTCATTGCGCGCTTCGGCGAAAACGCCCTGGCCGTGATCGGCGGGGTGAAGGACAAGATCGCGGAACTTGCGCGAGGCCTGCCCGAAGGCGTCAGCGTCCAGGCGGTCTACGACCGCTCCGACCTCATCGTGCGTGCGATCAAGACGCTGCGCACGACGCTGCTCGAGGAGAGCCTGATCGTCGCGCTGGTTTGCCTGCTGTTCCTGTTCCATGCGCGCAGCGCGCTGGTCGCGATCGTCATGCTGCCCGTCGGCGTGCTGATCGCGGTGATCGCGATGCGCATGCTGGGCATGAACTCCAACATCATGAGCCTGGGCGGCATCGCGATCTCGATTGGCGTGATGGTCGACGCGGCGATCGTGATGATCGAGAACGCGCACAAGCACATCGAACGCTCCGACGGCTCCCGCAGCCGGACCCAGCTGATCATCGATGCCTGTCGCGAGGTCGGGCCGGCGCTGTTCTTCAGCCTGATGATCATCACCGTCTCCTTCCTGCCGGTGTTCGCCCTGGAGGCGCAGGAAGGGCGCCTGTTCAAGCCGCTGGCATTCACCAAGACGTTCGCGATGGCCGGTGGCGCGCTGTTGTCGATCACGCTGGTACCGGTACTCATGCTGCTGTTCGTGCGCGGCAAGATCGTGCCCGAGCACAAGAATCCGGTGAACCGGTTCCTGGTTGCGGCCTATCGGCCGGTGATCAACGTCGTTCTGCGGCACCGCATGGCCACAGTCATGTTCGCGCTGGTCGCCCTGTTTGCCAGCCTGTGGCCTGCATCGCGCCTGGGCAGCGAGTTCATGCCCACGCTCAACGAAGGCACGCTGCTGTACATGCCCGCGTCGCTTCCCGGCATGTCGGTGACCAAGGCATCGGAGCTGCTGCAGCAGCAGGACCGGATCATCAAGGGCTTCCCGGAAGTGGAGTCGGTGTTCGGCAAGGCGGGTCGCGCCCTGACCGCCACCGACCCGGCGCCGCTGGAGATGTTCGAGACCGTCATCAACCTCAAGCCCGAGGACGAGTGGCGTGAGGGCATGACCACCGACAAGCTCATCGCCGAGATGGACGAGGCGCTGAAGTTCCCGGGCGTCGCCAACTCCTGGACGATGCCGATCAAGGCCCGCACCGACATGCTGGCCACCGGCATCCGCACGCCCGTGGGCATCAAACTCTTCGGCACGGACCTTGAGCAACTCGACGCGCTGGCCACCGAGATCGAAGCGGTGGTGCGTGAGGTGCCGGGGACGACCAGCGCGTTCGCCGAGCGCCTGACCGGCGCCTACTACCTCGACATCACCCCCGACCTGGGGCGCCTGGCCCAGTACGGCGTCACCCTGGGCGAGGTGCAGGACGTGGTGGCCGCCGCGCTGGGCGGCGAGATCGTCACCACCATCCTCCAGGGCCGCGAGCGCTTCAGCGCGATCGTGCGCTACCCGCGCGAGCTGCGCGACGATCCGCACCGGATCGGCAGCCAGGTCCTGGTGCCGGTCCCCGGCGGCGCCCAGGTGCCGCTGGGCGAACTGGCGCAGATCGAGGTCAGGAAGGGGGCGCCGAGCATCCGCACCGAGAACGCGATGCTGGCGGCTTACATCTACGTCGATACCCGCGAGAGCGATCTCGGCCGCTACGTGAAGGCTGCGCAGGAAGCGGTCACCGAGCAGGTGCAGTTCCCGCCTGGCTACTACGTGACCTGGAGTGGACAGTACGAGTACATGCAACGTGCCGCGGAGAAGATGCGTGTCGTCGTTCCGGTGACGCTGGCGCTGATTTTCCTGCTGCTGTACCTCAACTTCCGCCGCGTCACCGAGTCGCTGATCGTGATGCTGTCGGTGCCCTTCGCACTGGTCGGTGGCATCTGGCTGATGTGGATGCTCGACTACAACACCAGCGTCGCGGTGATCGTGGGCTTCATCGCGCTGGCCGGCGTCGCCGCGGAAACCGGCGTGGTGATGCTGATCTACCTCGACCACGCACTTGAAGCGCGTGCCGCGCAGAGGCAGGCCGAAGGGCGGGCGCTGGATGCACGGGACCTGCGCGAGGCCATCATCGAAGGCGCGGTCGACCGCGTGCGCCCGAAGATGATGACCGTGGTCGCGATCATGGCGGGCCTGCTGCCGATCATGTGGAGCAGCGGCACCGGCTCGGAAGTCATGCGCCGGATCGCCGCGCCGATGGTGGGCGGCATGGTGTCGTCGACGGTGCTGACGCTGGTGGTGATCCCGGCACTGTACTCGTTGATCAAGCAGCGGCAGCTGGCCAGGAAGGCGCCGGCATCCGCCGCGCTGACCGTTGAAGTGCCGTGATGTGGCGCACGTTCAACGCAAGTAAGAACGGATTGTCCGCGCACGTACGGACGAGAACATCCGTCCGTTCGCGGCGAGGTCACGCGTTACTGGCTCCGTCCGCCCCAGGGCGGCTTGACCTGCGTGCGAGACACAGGTCTAGCCTGATCAACACCTTGCCGGGAGTACGCCAATGACGGCCAAAGACGAAGTCGCGCCGCCGCTGATGACGGTCCGCCAGCTGGCACGGCAGGGCGATGTCACGGTGCATGTGGTGCGCAACTACCTGCGGCGCGGCCTGCTGCAGGCGGCGAGGCACACCGAGAGCGGCTACCAGCTGTTCTCGGCTTCGGAGCTCCAGCGCCTGCGCTTCATTCGCACCGCCCAACAGCTCGGCTTCACGCTGGCGGAGATCGAGGAAATCGTCCGCCACAGTGTTCTGCGAAGGAGTCCCTGCCCGCTGGTGCGCGACATCATCCGACGCAGACTCGAAGACACCCGCCAGCAACTGGACAACCTGCTGGCCATGCACGGGCGGATGGAGCATGCCGTCCACGCCTGGACTTCGCTGCCGGACTCCATCCCGACTGGCGACGATGTCTGCGCATTGATCGAATCCGTTGCCGCCGCTGAGGGCGGCGGATTCGTCAGGTCCACCCCGGGGCGACTCCTTGGACGTCGCCCCACTCAGGAGAACTTGCCATGACTGTTCCTGGTCCTGCCACCTCAGGGTCCCGACGTTGGGTCTTCTGGATCTTCCTGGCGCTGGCCCTGTTCTATCTCGGCGTCGAGCACCGCGCCCACCTTGCGGGGACGCTCCGCTGGCTGCCGCTGGCCATCCTGCTGCTGTGTCCCTTGATGCATGTGTTCATGCACAAAGGGCATGGCGGTCATGGAGGCGACGGAAGTCATGGGCGCGACGGCAATGCCGACGACCCACCCCATGGCCACCATCAGAGCCGTCGGAACCGGGCATGGAACGACGAAACGTCCGACACCTCGAACGAAGGACACCGACATGCACGCACCTGACTCCGGCTACGGTCTTTGGCTCCTCGCCGCCATCAACGCCGCGTTCTTCATCTTCTTCGCCTGGAGCTTCTACAAACCGCTGACCCGTTGGGACTGGCGTGGGTTCGGTATGTTCTCCGCCTTCGTCGTGGCCCTGTTCGCGGAAATGTATGGCTTCCCGCTGACGCTGTACGTCTTGGGCGGGTGGCTCAGCGCCAACTATCCGCAGGTCAACTGGCTCAGCCACGACGCCGGCCATCTGCTGGAGATGTGGTTCGGCTGGCGCGCCAATCCGCATTTCGGTCCATTCCACCTGGCGAGTTTCATCCTGATCGGCGGCGGGTTCTGGCTCCTGTCGGCAGCCTGGCCCGTGCTGTATCGGGCACAGCGTGAGGGTCGGCTTGCCCGGGAGGGCGCGTATGCACGCATGCGTCACCCGCAGTACGTCGCCTTCGTACTCGTACTGACTGGTTTCCTCCTGCAGTGGCCCACGCTGCTCACGCTCGCCAGCTATCCGGTGCTGGTGTGGGCCTATGCCCGCCTCGCGCGTCGTGAGGAGAGAGATTGCCTGAGCCGCTTCGGCGAGGACTACGTGAGCTACATGCAGGAGGTGCCGGCCTTCATACCGCGACGCCGGCGCGGTCCTGTCCGATCGGCGGGGGAAGTCCGATGAAGGCCGACCGTCGTGTTCCATCCGTTTGTGCTCTCGCAGTCTCGCTGTTTCGCCTCACATCCATTCAAGGAGTCCACACAATGAACAACGTCACACATGCCGCCTGTTTTGCTGGCCCACGCACCAATCCCAATCGCTGGTTCGCCGCGCTGGCGCTGGCGGGCGCCTTTGCCTTCTCCTTCGCACTGCCGGGGGCTGCTTCCGCGAGCGAAGGCGGGTTCCGCCACAACGTGTTGATGCGCGGCCAGGTTCTGGAGACGCAGGACGACACACTGGTGGTCTGCGTCGGCAAGGCCGACGGAGCCCAGGTCGACCAGGTGCTGGATGTGATCCGGCACAAGCGCCGTAACCGCGGTCCCCGGGGTATCGGGCCGCGCTTTCGCCGGGAAGCCGTCGGTCAGGTGCGCATCACCGGGCTGTTCGACGACCACTACGCAGAGGCTGAAGTGATCTCCGGAAAGCCCAAGGTCAATGACATCGTCGAGCTGATTCGACCGTGAGCAAGCCACGCGTCCGGCGCGATCTGCGTCGGACGTGTGCCCGCTGTCCCCCATCACTTCCTGCCAGAACCGGAGCTCATCATGACCTCGACTTCCCGCCCGACGCTGCAGTTCCTCGGTGCCGCCGGTACCGTCACCGGATCGCGCTACCTGGTCGAGGCCAATGGCCAGCGCGTGCTGGTCGACTGCGGTCTCTTCCAGGGCTACAAGCAGCTGCGCGACCGCAACTGGGCACCGTTTCCCGTCGACGCGGCATCAATCGATGCGGTGATCCTGACCCACGCCCACTTGGACCATTCGGGCTACCTGCCCGCACTCGTCAAGCAGGGGTTCCGCGGACGGATCCACTGCACCCACGGCAGCGTCGCACTATGCGGCCTGCTGCTTCCCGACAGCGGACACCTGCTCGAAGAAGAGGCGAAGTACGCCGCGCGCAAGGGCTACTCGAAGCACAAGGAGCCGCGACCGCTCTATACGGAAGAGGACGCCCGCCGCAGCCTGAAGCAGCTCCAGGGGCATGACCATGAACGCGAGATCGAGGTCGCGTCCGGCTTCACGGTCCGCTTCCATCCCGCGGGCCACATCCTGGGCGCCGCCCACGTCAGCCTGGATGTCCAGGGCCAGCGCCTGCACTTCAGTGGCGACCTGGGGCGGCAGCAGGAGTCGCTGATGAATCCGCCGACGCCCCTGCCCGCCTGTGACGTGCTGGTCTGCGAGTCCACATACGGCAATCGCGAACACGTCCCGATCGACCAGGAGGCCGAGTTGGCCCCCATCATCCGCCGCGTCGCTGCCCGCGGGGGCGTGATCGTCATCCCCGCCTTTGCCATCGGCCGCGCCCAGGCGCTCATGCTTCACATCGCCCGGCTGCGTGAGCGCAAGGAGATCCCTCGCGTGCCGGTGTACCTCAACAGCCCGATGGCGATCAACGCGACCCGGCACTACCACGCCCACCATTCCGAGCACCACGTGTCCGACGAGGACTGCCAGCGGATGTTCGACGTGGCCACCTTCGTCAACACGGTGGAAGAGTCGAAAGCGCTCAACCGCCAGCGCGGGCCGATGATCATCATCTCGGCCAGCGGCATGGCGACCGGGGGACGCGTGCTGCACCACATCGAGGCGTTCGGCCCCGATGACCGCAACGCGATCCTGCTCGCGGGCTACCAGGCCGGCGGAACACGCGGCGCCGCGCTGGCGGCAGGAAAGCGGACATTGCGCATGTTCGGTCGCGAGGTCCCCATTCGCGCGGAGGTGGTGCAGCTGGAAGGCTTCTCCGGCCACGCCGACGCCGGGGAGCTGCTCGACTGGATGCGCACCGCCCCGTCCGCGCCGCGCATGGTCTACCTCACCCACGGCGAGCCCGATGCAGCCGACACGTTGCGCGGGCGCGTGCAGCGTGAGCTGGGCTGGCGCGCGCGCGTTCCGGAGCACCTGGAGCGCGTTGGACTGGAGGATGCGCGATGAGCGAGCTGGCCGCTGCTCACACCCTGCTGCGCGTCACCCGTGCCGGCATCGACACCTACCAGCAGCCGGTGGTGTACATGCACCGCGACTGTGAAGTCTGCCGCTCGGAAGGCTTTGCCGCGATGACTCGCGTGAGGCTAGACGTGGGTTCGCGCACGCTGGTGGCGACGCTGAACGTGGTCGTGGACGATCGGCTCGGCCTGGACGAGGTGGCGCTCTCGGAGACCGCGTGGACGCTGCTCGATCCCATGCCCGATGTCCTTGCCCGGGTCCGGCACGCGGAACCTGCGGCGTCGGCAGGCGCGCTCCGCGCCAAGGTGTTCGGGGCACGGCTGGACGACGCGCAGTACCTCGCCCTGGTGCAGGACGTGATGGAAAGCAGGCTGTCGGACCTGGAGCTTGCCGCCTTCGTCACGGCCAGCGCGGGCGACCGCCTCGACAACGTCGAGACGACCGCGCTGACGCGGGCCATGATCGCGGTTGGCCAGCGCCTGGACTGGGGCGATGGGCCGGTGCTGGACAAGCACTGCGTCGGCGGCCTGCCGGGCAATCGCACCACCCCGATCGTGGTGGCCATCGTGGCCGCGCTGGGCTACCGCATCCCGAAGACGTCCTCGCGCGCCATCACATCGCCCGCGGGCACCGCCGACACCATGGAAGTGATGGCGCCGGTGGCGCTCGACCTGGCGGCGATGCGGCGGGTGGTGGAGCGCGAGGGCGGCTGCATCGTCTGGGGCGGCAACGTGCGCCTGAGCCCGGCCGACGACATCCTGATCCGGGTCCAGCGGCCGCTGGATTTCGACAGCGACGGCCAACTGGTCGCCAGCGTGCTGTCGAAGAAGATCGCGGCGGGCTCCACCCACGTGCTGATCGACATGCCGGTGGGTCCGACCGCCAAGGTGCGCAGTGAGGCTGCGGCCGACAGCCTCGGCTCGCGGCTTGCACACACCGCCAGCGCGCTTGGATTGCAGCTGGCCATCCATCGCTCCGACGGCACCCAGCCGGTGGGTCGGGGCATCGGCCCGGCGCTCGAGGCGAACGATGTGCTCAAGGTGCTGCGCAACGCCACCGACGCACCGGCCGACCTGCGCGAACGCGCGCTTGCGCTGTCGGCGGCGCTGCTGGACATGGCACCGGGCAGCAGCGCCGGCACCGGGCTGCAGCGCGCGCGCAGCGTGCTGGATTCCGGCGCCGCGCTGGCCAAATTCCTGGCGATCTGCGAGGCCCAGGGAGGCTTCCGCGAACCGCTGCGGGCAGCCTTCATCGCCGACGTCCCGGCAGCTGCGTCGGGTCGCATCGCGGAGATCGACAACCGCAGGCTGGCCAGGCTGGCCAAGCTGGCCGGCGCACCGACATCTCCCGCCGCAGGCCTGGAAACCGGCCTGCGGGTCGGTGATACGGTCGAACGCGGACAACCCCTGCTGACGCTGCATGCAGAGTCGCCGGGAGAACTGGCCTACGCCCTAGAGCACGCAGCGGCATTGCAACCCTTTGTCATTGGAGATGTCCCATGAACCGTGTACTGATGCCCTTCCCGGCCGATGCAGCATTGGCCGGCACCATGAACCAGGCTATGCAGGCGCGCATTGCACCCGTGGCCTGGCGGCACTTCCCTGATGGCGAGTCGCTGGTCACCCTGGACGATGCGCTGGCCGGCGCCGATGTGGCGATCCTGGCCAGCCTGCGCCACGCCGATGCCCTGGCCCTCCCGTTGCGTTTCGCCGCCCGAACGGCGCGCGAGTTCGGAGCGCGCTCGGTCGGCCTGATCGCGCCCTACCTGGGGTACATGCGCCAGGACAAGCGTTTCCATGGTGGTGAAGCGGTCAGCACCCCTCTGTTTGCCCAGTTCCTGGAGGAGGCGTTCGACTGGCTGGTGACCGTGGACCCGCACCTGCACCGCGTCGAGCGTCTGCAATCGCTCTACCAAATGCCGACGGCCCATGTGTCGGCAACGCCGGCCATGGCGCGCTGGATCGCCGAGACCGTCCCCGACGCGGTTCTGATTGGACCCGACAGCGAGAGCGAGCAATGGGTCGCCGACATCGCCGCCCGCTCCGGCATGCCCTGGCAGGTGCTGACCAAGGAGCGGCACGGCGACTATGACGTGCGCGTGAGCCTGCCCGACCCGGCGGCCGTAGCCGGCCGCACCCCGGTGCTGATCGACGACATCGTGTCGTCAGGCCACACGATCCTGGAAACCCTCGCGCACCTGCGCCAGCTGTCCCTGCCGCCGCCGCTGCTGGTCGCCATCCATCCGGTGTTCGCGGGCGATGCTTATGCCCGCCTGCAGGAGGCGGGCCTGGCCCGCATCGTGAGCACCGACACCATTCCCCACCCGTCGAACGCGATTGCGCTCGGCGCGGACCTTGCCGCTGCGGCCTCGACACTGATGGCTGCGTCGACCAATTCCCCGGAGGACCCATGAACCTGCATCTCAACTGCTGCACCGCGGACCAGTTGTCGGCCGCCGAGCGCCAGCGGATCCTTGAGCTCGCCGACGCCCACCGGCAGGCCGATCCCGCGTTCGCCCACTGGGCTGCCGGCTACGGCGTGATCCGGCATGACCCGCTCACCCAGCTTCGGGTCCGCCAGATGGTGGACGAGCTGGTGGCCTTGGGCCGCACGCCCGACGCCCAAACCGCCTGGCAGCGGCTTGCGGCGGCCGACCGCGTCACCAGCGCCGGCATGTGGCTGGTGGCGCACATGACCTACAGCCAGCGCGTTCGTACCGACGGCGCGGCCCTGGAGGTCGATGATTTCAAGACCACGCCTGAAGGCCACACCGGCGGGTCCCTCAACATGGTGCCCGCCTACGCCGGCTACCTGCTGATGGACGCCCTGGATGGCGTCACCCGCGCGTGGATGATGGGCCAGGGGCACTGCGTGGCCGCCATCGACGCGCTGAACGTGCTGGTTGGCAACATGACCGACCGGCACGCCGAACGTTACGACCGGTCCGACGCGGGGCTGAGCCGGTTCGTCGGCGACTTCTACGCCTACACCCTCAATCCGGACGGGACGCCGGCGTCGCCACTGGGCTCCCACGTCAACGCGCACACCGCCGGGGGCGTGATGGAAGGCGGCTATCTCGGCTTTGCGGAGCTGCAATATGTGCACGCACCGCTGAAGGACGAACGCTTGGTGGCCTTCCTCAGCGACGGTGCGTTCGAGGAACAGCGCGGCAGCGACTGGGCGCCGCGCTGGTGGCGTGCCGAGGACAGCGGACTCGTCAGCCCCATCATCATCCTCAACGGGCGGCGCATCGAACAGCGCAGCCAGATCACCCAGCAGGGCGGCGAGCGGTGGCTGAACCGGCACCTGCGCTTGAACGGCTTTGATCCGATCGCGCTGGACGGCCGCGATCCGGCCAGCATCGCGTGGGGCATCCACGTGATGGAGTCGCGCCTGCAAGCGGGCGCCGCTGTTCCCGCCGACGTGCGGCTGCCCTATGGCATCGCCGAAACCGTCAAGGGCTTCGGCTTCCCCGGCGCCGGGACCAACGCCTCGCACAACTTGCCGCTGCCGGGGAATCCGGCGAAGGATGCCGCGGCGCGCACGCTCTTCAATGAAGGCGCCGCGGCGCTGTTCGTGGCCGCGTCGGAGCTCGAGCAGGCCGTTGCCGCACTCAACAGCCACGATCTCCAGCAGCGGGTGCGCGAGCGCGACCATGCGCTGGCCGATCGCCAGGTGGAACCGCCCCGCGTCCCGGCGATCGCCGACCGCGGCGCCGGCGGCGAGAGTTCGCCGATGACCGCACTCGACGAGCAGTTCGTCGCGATCGCCGAAGCGAACCCTGGCCTGCGCGTGCGCGTGGGCAATCCCGACGAGCTGCGCAGCAACAAGCTCGACCGCACCCTGGACGCGATGAAGCACCGGGTGCACGAGCCCGAGCCCGGCGTCGCCGAATCGCCAACCGGCGCGGTCATCACCGCGCTCAACGAGGAAGCCGTGGTCTGCGCCGCACTCGGCAACAAGGGCGGGCTGAACCTGGTGGTCACCTACGAGGCGTTCGCACCGAAGATGCTGGGCGCCGTGCGCCAAGAGCTGATCTTCGCCCGCCATCAGGCCCAGGCCGGACGTCCGCCCGGCTGGCTTGGCGTCCCGCTGGTTCTCACCTCGCACACCTGGGAGAACGCGAAGAACGAACAGTCCCACCAGGATCCGACCATGGCCGAGGCGCTGCTGGGCGAAATGGCCGACATTTCGCGCGTGGTGTTTCCCCCGGACGCCAATGGCGCCGCCGCGGCCCTCGCCCACGCCTACGCGCAACGCGGCACGGTCACCACCCTGGTCGTCCCCAAGCGCCCGGTGCCGCATGAGCTGACGCCACAGCAGGCCGAGGCGCTGGCCGTGACCGGCGCAACCTGCCTGGCCGGCGATCCGGCGACGGCGGCGATCCTGCTGGTGGCCACCGGCGCGTACCAGCTGCAGGAAGTGCGTCGCGCGCAGGCGCGCCTGGCCGAACGCGGGGTGTCGGCCGCGATCGTCTATCTCGGCGAGCCCGGCCGGTTCCGCGCGCCGCGCGATCCGGAGGAGGCGCGGTACGTGCACTCCGACAGCGCGGTCCAGGCGCTGTTCCCGGTGGGCCGACCGCGCGTATTCGTCACCCACACCCGCCCCGAACCCTTCCTCGGCGCTCTGCGCCGGCTCGACACCGGCCCGGCCACCACTGCGGCGCTGGGCTTCGTCAACCGCGGCGGCACGCTGGACGTGCCCGGCCTGCTGTTCGCCAACCGCAGCACCTGGGCGCACGTGGTCGATGCGGCTGCGGGCGTCCTCGGCGAGTCCCGTGGCAGTCTGTTGTCGGAAGCGGAGTTGGCGGCAGTGGATGGTCGCGGCGATCCGGCCACCGTCCTGCGCCCGGAAACGGGACAGGCCTCGTGAGCGTGCCGGTCAGGACCTCGCGCTGATGGCCGGCACGGTGCGCCGCGGAGGTCAGATCGCCTGGGCCGGACTGAAGCTCGGAATCGCCGTGCTGCGCCTGCGCCGGCGTGCACCCGATCGGCTTCCCGCCTACATCAGCACCACCCTGGTGGGGCTGGGCACCACCTTCGTCAAGCTGGGCCAGGGCTTGAGCCTGCGCTGGGACCTGCTGCCGGCGCCCTATCGGGAGGCGCTGTCGCGACTGCACAGCGATGTGCCGGCGTTTCCTGCGGAGCAGGCGAGGCGCAGCGTCGAGCAGGCGTTCGGCGCACCGGTCGACGCGCTCTTCGCCAGCTTCGATGACAGGCCGCTGGCCGCGGCTTCAGTCGCCCAGATCCACCCGGCGCGCATGCATGACGGACGCGACGTGGTCGTCAAGATCACCCGCCCCGGCATCCATGCCCAGGTGCAGGCCGACCTGCGGCTGCTGCGGCGCACGGTGCGCGTGGCCCAGTGGCTGTGGCCGCCGCTCACGCGGCACCGCCCGCTCGAGCTCGTCGACGAACTGGGTGCCTTCCTGCGCGACGAGATCGACATGCGCCACGAAGCACAGAACATGCGTCGCATGGCCAGGGTGCTTGACGCCCTGCCCGGCATCACCCAGCCACACGTCGTCGAACCTTACGCCGCCCGCGACGTGATGGTCCAGGATCGAAGCCACGGCACCCGCCTCGAGGCCGCCTACGGAACAGCGGCCGCTCCCGCGCTGGCGAGGGAGCTGCTGGATGCCTACGTGCATCAGCTGTTCGGCGCCGGCGTATTCCATGCAGATCCCCATCCAGGGAATCTGTTCTTCTTCGACGACGGTCGCCTGTGCCTGCATGATTTCGGCTCGATCGGCGTGCTCGACCCGGCTTCCCGGCTCGCGCTGGGCGGCATGGTCGAGGCCATCGCGGCCGACGATGCCGAGGGCGTGCTGGATGCGGCAATCGCCCTGGGCTTCTTCCCGCCGCAGGTCGAACGGCGCTCGCACGTGCGCGAGATCCACCTGATCCTGGCCGAGATGGCCAGCCGTCCGCTGGCGCAGTGGTCCATTGCCGAGGCAATCTGGCGCGTGGCACGCATTGGGCAGGGCGCTGGCTTCCGGCTTCCGGCCCACCTGCTGTCCCTGATCCGGACGCTGTTCCTGGTCGAGAACACGCTGCGGGCGCTGGATCCGGATCTGGATCTGCTGGGGACGCTGTCCGCGCAGGCGGCCGAGATCGCCGAGATCGCCGATGCCAGCCGCCCCGGCGGCAACAGGCCGCTCGCCATGCGGCTGGCCCGCACCGCCCGCCAGCTGCCCCAGATCGCCACCGACCTGTTGCGGCAGGCGCAACTGAGCGACGGACGGCCCGCCCTCTCCGTACATCACCATGGCCTGAGTTCGACGCAGGAGGCAATCGCCCGCACGGGCAATCGGCTGGCATTGGCCCTGGTCACCTTGGGCCTGTATGTATGTGGTGCGCTGTTGAGCCTGCACTCCGACGGCCCGCAAGTGTTCGGTCACATGCCTTTCCTGGCTATCGTGGCTTTCGCTGCTGCGGCATTGCTCTCGCTGCGGCTGGTGACGGCCATCGCCAGATCGGGGCACTTGTAAGCAGCTGGAGCCCCGACCATTGGGGATCGCGATTTCAGACAGTCCCTTGCAGAATCACTGATCTATCTCCCCGCTGATGCCCAGTGCATCAGTGCATCCAAGAAGGCAGACCCATGACGCAACACGACCATCATCAGCACGATCATCAGGCGCATGGCGGGCAACCGCCGCATTCCCGCAAGGGTGCTGACGGCGACGTCCATGCCGGGCACGACAAGCATGCCGGCCACAGCGTGGCGAGCTTCCGCGACAAGTTCTGGCTCACGCTGCTGCTGACCATCCCCACTCTGATCTGGAGCGGGATGATCCAGCACTGGTTCGACTACACCGCACCACAGTTCCCGGGGTCGGCGTACATCCCGGCGGTGTTCGGCACGATCGTGTACTTCTACGGCGGCTCGCCGTTCGTCCGCGGCGGATACCACGAGCTGAGAAATCGCCTGCCGGGCATGATGACGCTGATCTCGCTTGCGATCACCGTCGCCTTCCTTTACAGCGCGTTGGTCACGCTCGGCGTTGTCGAGGGCTTGGACCTGTGGTGGGAGCTGGCGACGCTGGTGGCGATCATGTTGCTCGGCCACTGGATCGAGATGCGTTCGATCAACCAGGCACAGGGCGCTCTCAAGGAACTCGCGAAGCTGCTGCCTGATATGGCGGTGCGGTTGGATGAGGCCGGTACCGCGAAGGAAGTCCCTGTCGCGGAACTGAAGCGCGGCGACCTGCTGCTCATCAGGCCCGGCGCGAGCATTCCCGCCGACGGCGTCGTGAAGGAAGGGACCAGCGCCGTCAACGAAGCGATGATCACCGGCGAGTCCAAGCCGATGGACAAGTCGACGGGCGACCGGGTGATCGCCGGCACCGTCAACGGACAGGGCTCGTTGCGTGTCGAGGTGACGGGAACCGGCGACGAGACCGCGCTCGCGGGTATCATGCGGCTCGTCGAGCAGGCCCAGACGTCGCGCTCGCGCGCCCAGGCCCTGGCGGACCGGGCGGCGTTCTACCTCACGATCATCGCCATCGTCTCCGCCGCGGTTACCGCCATTGTCTGGCCACTCCTCGGTCGACCGTGGAGCTTCACGATCGAGCGCGTAGTGACCGTGCTCGTGATCGCCTGTCCCCATGCGCTGGGTTTGGCCATCCCGCTGGTGACCGCCATCTCGACCACGATTGGCGCACGGAACGGCCTGCTCGTGCGCGATCGACGCGGCCTGGAAGAGGCCCGTTTGCTGAACACGGTCGTGTTCGACAAGACAGGCACGCTCACGCTCGGTTCGCACCGCGTCGTGAAGACCACTGCCGCCGATGGACTCACCGACGACGAGGTGCTTCGCGTGGCCGCGTCGGTCCAGCGCGACGCTGAACATCCGATCGCGCAGGCGCTGATGACCAGCGCCAAGGAACATGGCATCGACGTTCCGATGTCGCAGGACTTCGAGTCCATGCCGGGACGCGGCGTGCGCGCAGTCGTCGAAGAGCGCTCGCTTCACGTTGGCGGGCCGGGTCTGTTGAGAATGCTCGCGGTCGAACCGCCGGAGACGCTTCGGCGGGCTGCCGAATCAGCGGCAGCCGATGGTCAATCTGCAACCTACCTGGTGGAAGGCGACCGGGTGCTCGCCGTATTTGCGATCGCGGATGCCATCCGTCCCGAATCGTTCGACGCGGTCAAGCGGCTGCACGACGAAGGACTGGAGGTTGTCCTGCTGACGGGTGATTCCACGGCGGTCGCAAACGCGGTCGCGAAGGAACTCAACATCGACACCGTCTTCGCCGAGGTATTGCCCGAGGACAAGGTGGCAAAGATCGAGGAGCTGCAGGCCCAGGGCAAGCGCGTCGCGATGGTGGGTGACGGTGTCAATGACGCTCCGGCGCTGCTCACGTCCGACGTCGGCATCGCCATCGGCACAGGGACGGACGTCGCGGTCGAGGCCGGCGACGTCGTACTCGTGCGCAGCGACCCGCGCGACGTGCCAGCGATCATCGAATTGAGCAAGGCCACCTATCGCAAGATGATCCAGAACCTGTGGTGGGCCGCCGGCTACAACATCGTCGCCATCCCTCTCGCCGCTGGCGTTCTCGCCGCATGGGGGATCCTGCTGCAACCTGCGCTTGGGGCAGTGCTCATGTCGCTGAGCACCGTCGTTGTGGCAATCAATGCGCAGCTGTTGCGCCGGGCGGTGCGGTCCCCATGAACATGATTCGGGGACACCTGTGACCACGCGCCGGCTTCTTGCACTCAACGTTGGCTCGTCCACCCTCAAGGGCGCGTCCTATCTGTTCAACACTGAGGGACACGGCGCGCAGTCTCGTCTGCTCGAGCGCTCCCGGGCCGAAATTCCAGTCGGCGTGGATGCGCAGGAGCGCCTTGCCACCCTGCTCGAGGCATTGTCGGAGCCGTGGCCCAGCCCCGACGTGGTGGTGCACCGAATCGTACATGGCGGTGACCTGCACGACGCCCGCTCGCTCGACGAAACCGTGCTCGCGAAACTGGATGCCTTGGTGCCATTCGCACCCTTGCACCAGCCGGTAGCCCTCGCTTTCGCGCGTGCCGCGCGCATGCGTTGGCCGCACGCGCGCCAAGGCGTGGCCTTCGACACCGACTTCCACGCGTCGCTCGCGCCCTTGCGTAGACCGAAGAGATTGACCACTTGGACCGGCCGTCGATGCCCAGCCCACCGACGTTGACCGGCGGCACCCAATGGCGGCTTCCGGCCTATTCCGTTGAAAAACTCGGCTCTTGGAATCGGCTTCGGCATTGCCGGACTGGCAGACCGGTGATCTCTCAGGCAGGACGACTGGATTGAAGGCGCGCAAGCGCCCTTGAACATCAGATGGGCAACGCGGCTGCTGCCATTTGGCCTTTTGGTACCAACCAGATCGCCATTCTTGAGAGTCGGCAGGGATTCGTTTAAAAAACGGCCAAAAGTGAGCTAACTGCCTGTCATAGCTGACTTTCGTGGCCGCTCCAGCCACGTGTCAGAACGGAGCATTTCTTCTTCGTGGACCGGACAACGGGCAGTAACTCGCTATTTCACCTCGTCCCGGTAACTCCGCCAAGCCATGCGGAGTACCCGAGCGGAGGACCGCAGGAACATCAGCAACAGCCCGCCGGCGATGACCAGATCGGGCCAGCCGGCATCGAACAGCCACACGCCGGCGGCCGCCAGAAGCACCGCAACACCCTCGTACAGGTCATTGCGGGAGCACTCCCAGGCCGATGACATATTCACGTCGCCAAAGCGGTACGGGGTCAGCAACCACAGGCACAAGGCGTTGAACGCAAGATTGATCACGGCGGCGATGCCGATGGCCTCGAAGATGGGCACCTCCGGATGGGCCAGACGCCAGCCGATCTGGATGGCGACCGCGACCGCGGCACCGAGGATCAGCAACCCCTTGAACAGCGCCACCTTGGCCTTGGCGCGCAGGCTGGCGCCGATGACCGCCAGGCTCAGCAGGTAGGTCAACGCATCACCGAGGTTGTCGAGGCTACCCGACAGCAACGAGGACGAGCCGCTGTAGATCGCCGCGGTGATCATCATCACGAAGGTGGCGATGTTGATCGCCAGCACGATCATCAACACGCGCCGCTGTCCCGCCTCCAGCGCGCGAATATCCACCGTGCTTCCGCAGCCGCACGAATCACTCATGATCATGTCTCCAAGTCGAGCGGGCGTCCGAGGATTTGCGGCCCGCTTCCAGGTCGGCGATCCTAAACCCCGGAGTCGCTACAGGGTCAAGCCCATGAAGATTGGAGAGGTCGCGGAGCGCAGCGGGTGCCATCCCGAAACCGTGCGCTACTACGAGCGCATCGGCTTGTTGCCTGAGCCGCCGCGCACGGCGGGCGGGTATCGCGACTACCGTCCCGCCGACGCGGATCGACTGCGTTTCATCAGCCGTGGACGGGCACTGGGCTTCTCCCTGGATGAGATCCGCAGCCTGTTGGGCTTGGCCGAGGATGACGACTTGTCCTGCGGGGATGTCGACCGGCTCGCCCGCGGGCACCTGCTGGACATCCGGAACCGGCTAAACGACCTTCAGCGGATGGCCTCGGAGCTCGAACGGGTGATTGGCAGTTGCAGCGGCGGCGAGCGCGGCCAGTGCGCCATCCTCGACACGCTGCGCCACCCGCCATCCTAGGTCGGCACTCAAGCGTCCTCTTCGCCACGGGCATCCTGCAGGATCTCGATGCCCCCTTTCAGGGCGATCGCCGCCACTGCGAGCCCCACGACGAGGTCGGGCCAGGCCCGCCCGGTCCACAGCACCAGTCCGCCACCCACGAGCACGCCTGCGTTGGCGATGAAATCGTTGGTGCTGAAGGTCGTCGCGGCACGCACGTTCACATTGGCCTGCCGGATTTTCTTGAGCAGCCACACGCATGTCGCGTTTACCAGGCCGGCCCCCAGCGCCATCACCATCATCGTCGTACCAATGGGCTCGGCGTCACCCAGGAACCGACGGCCCACGTCGACCAGGATCCCAGCGGCGAACAGGATCAGCAGCCAGCCGGACACTTTGGCCGCCGACCGTTTCCAGGCTTGTGAGCGACTGAGTGCGAGCAGGGTGATGATGTAGACGGCGCTGTCGGACGTATTGTCCAGTCCATTTGCGATCAGAGCGCTTGAGCCGGCGGCGACGCCCGTGACCCCGAACCCCGCGGCAAGCGCGAGGTTCAGGGCGAGGACGATCAACAGGATCCGGCGCTGGTGCGCGTCGTGTATCTCGATCTTCTCTTCACTCAACTCAGTGGGCCTCCAGTTGCGGCTTCGCTGCGTCGCCGCGATGCAGAAGACGGTAAAGGGTGGGCAGGACAAGCAGGGTGAGCAGCGTTGAAGACACGATCCCGCCGATCACGACGGTGGCGAGCGGACGCTGCACCTCCGCGCCCGCGCCGACATTGAGCGCCATCGGGACGAAGCCGAGCGACGCCACGAGGGCAGTCATCAAGACCGGCCGCAGCCGCCCGAGCGCGCCGTTGAAGACCGCGTCGTCCAGCGACTGGCCTTGTTCGCGCAGGTTGCGAATGAAGGCGATCATGACCAGGCCGTTGAGCACGGCCACGCCGGACAGCGCGATGAAGCCGACACCTGCGGTGATCGACAACGGGATACCGCGCAGAGCCAGTGCGGCCACGCCGCCCGACAGCGCCAGCGGCACGCCGCTGAACACGATCACCGCGTCCCTGGCCGAGCCAAAGGCCATGAACAACAGGCCGAAGATGAGGACCAAGGTCACTGGTACCACTACTGCGAGCCGTTGGCTGGCCGAGATCAACTGCTCGAACGTGCCGCCGTAGTCGATCCAGTAGCCCTCGGGTACGTTCACCTGCTGCCCGACGCGCTGCTGCAGCTCTTCGACGAAGCTACCCAAGTCGCGATCACGCACGTTGGCGGTGACCACCACCCGGCGCTTTCCATTCTCACGGTTGATCTGGTTGGGCCCCAGCAGGCTCTCGATCTGCGCGACCTCCCGCAGCGGCACGGTCCGCGCGCTCGCCCAACTGGGTTCCAGGCTCGACCGGTCCGCGTTCGCCACGTCGGGCAAGGGGATCGGCAGATCCTCGAGGGCGGTCGGATCGACGCGCATCTGTTCCGGCAGTCGCACCACGATGTCGAAGCGCCGGTCGCCCTCGAACAGCTGGCTGGCCACCTGGCCACCGACCGCAGTGGCAACGGTCTGCTGCACGATCCCCGGATTCAGGCCGAAGCGCGCAAGCGCCGCGCGGTCCGGGACGATCGTCAGCAGTGGCAAGCCGGTTGCCTGTTCGGTGTTGACGTCGACCGCGCCCTCGACCTGCCTGGCAGCCGCCTCGACCTGTTCGGCCACTTCGACCAGCGTGTCCAGGTCGTCACCGAACACCTTGATCGCCACATCCGCACGCACCCCCGAAATCAGCTCGTTGGTCCGCATCTCGATCGGTTGCGAGAACTCGTAGTTGTTGCCTGGCAGCGTGGCCACTGCGGCTTCGATTTCGTCGATCAGAACGTCCCTGGGCTTGCGTGGATCGGGCCATTGCCCGCGTGGTTTCACCATCAGGTAGGTGTCCGCCACGTTGGGTGGCATCGGGTCGGTGGCCACCTCCGCCGTGCCAATCCTGCTGAAGACACGCTCGACTTCCGGAACCTGCATCAGGCGTTCTTCCACGGCCAGTTGCATCTTCACCGACTGCTCCAGGCCCGTTCCGGGAATGCGGATCGCTTGCATGGCGAGGTCGCCCTCGTCCAGGCTGGGAATGAACTCGCTGCCCAGGCGTGTGGCGAGTAGCAGGGACACGACGACCAGCATCAGTGCCCCGCCAAGGACCCAGTTTTGCCGGCGAAGCGACCACGCAAGCAACGGCTCATAGCGCCGCCGCGTCCATTGGACCAGTCTGTTCTCCTTCTCCTCGACGCGGTTACCCATGAAGATCGCGATGGACGCGGGAACGAAGGTCAGCGACAGGACCATTGCACCGGTGAGGGCCAGCACCACGGTGATCGCCATCGGGTGGAACATCTTTCCCTCGATCCCGGTCAGCGCGAAAATCGGCAGGTACACCGCGACGATGATGAACATGCCGAACAGGCTGGGCCGGATGACTTCGACCGTGGCAGTGGCCGTCAGGTCGTTGCGTTCCTCGCGTGTCAACGTCCGCCCAAGTCGGTGCTGCATCTCGCCAAACCGCCGCAGAACATTCTCGATGATGATGACCGCGCCATCGACGATCAGCCCGAAGTCGAGCGCACCGAGACTCATCAGGTTCCCCGACACGCCGCCACGCACCATCCCGGTGATGGTGAACAGCATGGCCAGCGGGATGACGGCTGCGGTGATGAGCGCGGCGCGGAAGTTCCCCAACAGCAGGAACAGGACCACGATCACCAGCAAGGCACCCTCGATCAGGTTCTTCGAGATGGTCTGCATCGTGCGTTCGACCAGCCCGGTGCGGTCGTAGACCGCCGTCGCGGTGACGCCTTCCGGCAAACTTGCGTTCGCATCCTGCAGCTTCGCCGCCGCGGCCTGCGCGACGGTGCGGCTGTTGGAGCCCACCAGCATCGACACTGTGCCCAGCACGACTTCTTCGCCGTTCTGGGTGGCCGCGCCGGTACGAAGCTCCGGGCCTTCACCCACCTGTGCCAGGTCGGCAACCCGGATCGGCAGGCCGTCGCGTCGGTCCAGCACGATGTTCCGGATCTCGTCGATCCCGCCGACCTGGCCGGGCACGCGCACCAGGTACTGCTGGCCGTTGCGCTCAATGTAACCGGCGCCCATGTTCTGGTTGTTGGCCGCCACCGCGTCGACGATGTCCTGCAGCGTGAAGCCGAGTGCAACCAGCTTGGACGGGTCCGGCGTGATGTGGATCTGCCGCTCGAAGCCGCCGATCGTGTTGACCTCGGTCACCCCCGGTGTGTTGCGCATCTGCGGCCGGATGACCCAGTCCTGCAGGGTGCGGAGGTCGGTGGCGGTCCACGGCGTGCCGTCCGGCTTGGCCGCCCCGGGCGCCGCGTCGACGGTGTACAGGAAGATCTCGCCCAACCCGGTCGAGATCGGCCCCATTTCGGGCTCCAGTCCTTCTGGGATCTGCGAGCGGATCTGCTGCAGGCGCTCGGCCACCTGCTGCCGGGCGAAGTACAGGTCGGTGCCGTCCTCGAACACCACTGTGACCTGCGACAAGCCGTATCGGGACAGAGATCGCGTGTAGTCAAGGCGCGGCAGGCCGGCGAGTGCCGTCTCGATCGGGTAGGTAACCCGCTGCTCGGACTCCAGTGGCGAATAGCCGGGCGCCTCGGTGTTGATCTGTACCTGGACGTTCGTGATGTCGGGCGTTGCATCGATCGGGAGCCGGGTGAAGCTCCAGATGCCCACGCCGATCAGCCCGAGGGTCAGCACCAGCATCATCCAGCGATGTCGGATCGAGAACCGGACGATTCGCTCCAGCAGGCCCGGCTGGAGGGCTACGGCGTCAGTGGTCATGCGCCGCGCCCTCCTTGCCGATGTCCGCCTTGATCAAGTAGCTCTCCGCGACGACCACCTCCTCGCCTTCGCTCAGGCCCGAGAGGATCTGCACCTGCGTGGCATCGCGGGCACCGAGTTCGACGTGTCGGGTCAGGTACGTCTCGCCCTCACGTACGAACACGGCCTCCTGGCCATCCATCGACTGCAGCGCGGTCAGCGGCACCATCAGGTCCACCGGCTCCTGCGCGACCGTGATCCGCGCCTTGACCGCCGTTCCCGGCCGCCATTGGTTGTCGGCGTTGTCGATCGTTGCGCGGGCCACCGTGCTCTGGCTGGCGGTGGCCATGCCCGGCAGCACGCGTTCGAGCGTGGTTCGGACCGTCTCGCCATCGCTCATGCGGGTGACCGTCACCGGCACGCCGGGCTGGATGTGCTGGGCGTCGGCGCCAAAGATGTGGAGGTCGACCCAGAGCTGCGAGAGATCGGCGATCTCGAACAGCGGCGCGCCCTCGCCGGCCAAGCCGCCGACCGAGGCACTGCGCTCGACGACCACGCCAGAGATCGGCGCGGCGACGCTGTAGGTGCTCAGGCTCAGGTTGCTCTCGATCGTCGCCAGTGTCTGGCCGGCGCGAACCTGGTCTCCGACATTGGCGCGCAGTGAGCGGATCGGGCCTGGGAAGCGGGCGGTGACCTGCGCAACACGGCCCTCTACCGGGGTCAGCAGGCCTTGTACCTCATGCTCGTCGGCGATCACGCCGGGGCCGACGGGCCGCGTCTGGATACCGGACTTTTCGGCAATTTCGGCAGGGATGACCGTGCTGGCGATTTCACCCGCTTCATGACCGTGTTCGTCGGCCTCGGTGCCGTGGTCGGCGGCCTCGTCAGCATGGGCGTCGTTTGCCGGCTGGCTAGGCTGGTCCGGCTCACCACTGCAAGCCGCCAGGCTCAAGGCCAGCGCCAATGCCGGGATCAGGTGGACAGGCTTCATGGGGTTGCTCCTTGGTTGTCTTGCGGGCCCGGGCCGGCGACGAATGCCTGGCCGGTCAGCCGCTGGATCTCGATCAGGGCGCGCTGGGCTTCCAGCGCAGCTGCCAGCTGTTGCTGCCGTGCGGCGGCGCGCTCCGCCTGCAGGCTCGACCACTCCAGATAACTGGCGGCGCCTGCGCGGTACGCGGTGGCGGCCGCTGCTTCGGCCTTGGCCAGACGTGGAAGCACGTCCTCACCCAGCCGCTGTGCTTCCAGGCGGGCCACCCCGAAGCGGCCATGCGCCTCGGCAAGGGTGGAGTAGAGCGACAGCCCCACGGCCTCCCGTTCGATTTCCAGCGCTGTCAACTCGGCGCGTGCGGCACGGATGCCCGGTTGTGCCCGGCGGGTGGTGCCCAGCGGGATCGAGACACTGCCGACCAAGCCGAAGTCATCGCCGTCCGCCATCCGTCGCACGCCCACCTGCCAGTCGAAGTCCGGGGTCGCTTCGCTGCGTGCCAGCTGCAGGCGTGCCTCGCCAATGCGCTGCTGATCGACGAACTGCGCGAGCTCGGGAGTGCGTTGCAACCAGTCGGCGAGTACCGCGAAGTCCGCGATCTGGGGCACGGCGAGCAGATCGCCCCCGAGGATCTCGAATGCGGGATTTCGCTCGCCCCACAGGGCCGCGAGATGCTGGCGGGCGGCCGCCTGACGTTGCCGGGCTCGCGCGCGATCCAGTTCCGACCGCGCGAGGGCGGCCTGGGCGGTGAGTACGACCGATTCCGGCGAAGCGCCGGCCTCGTGACGCCGGCGCGCCGCAGCAACGGTGCGTTCGCGCTGGTCGACGTCCAACTGCGCAAGCTCGCCTTCGCGTTGCGCACCGACGACCGCCAGGTAGCGGCGGGCCACTTCGGCCAGGAGATCCAACCGCTGCGCCTCGCGCTCGATGGCCAGCGCGTCGATCCGGCTTTGCGCGAGCGTGCGGCGGGCATCGAGCTTGCCGCCGCGCTCCAGCACGGAGGCGAGGCTCAGCGTGATCTCGGCGCCATCCAGGCCGCTGGCCGGGCCGGTACCGAGCACGTTCTCGACCTCGGCTCCAGCGACCAGCGCCGGGCGCAACGAGGAGCGATCCAGTTCGGCTTTCAGGGCCTCATGGCGGGCGCCAAACAGGCGCAGATCGGGGTGTGTATCGGCAACGCGAAGGAAAGCGTCGTCCAGGGTGAGGGGGTCGGCGGCGTGCGTGGGGAATGCCACGGCACACACGGCGACGAACGCGGCCAGGGCCGCTGATCGCAAACGCATGGGGGTTGCTCCGATGAATCGAATTGACGGGAGTCGGCATCAGGCCGACGGCGCGGTCATCCGAAGATCGGAGGCTTGAACGGACTCGCTAGGCGCACGATCGGTGGGGGCGACGCCTTCTCAATCACCAGCCGACCGGCTACCGGAAGAGCAGACAAGGACTCCAGGACAGGCATTACGGCCGCGGCGGCGCCACAGCAATGTGCAAAATCCAGAAGCACGTGCAAGGTCTCCGATCCATCCTGATCGTGCGCACCTGTCGCGGTGAGCTCCGCGCCCAGATCGTTGGCATGCGGGCCGTGGCTGTGCATGCCCGACGGGTCGTGTGCGAGCTCATACATCTCGCCGGCGGCTGTCATCACCGGTTGGACGGCCAACCCCAGCGCAAGCACACCCAGAACGAGGACGCGCAGGAGCGGCAACAAGAAGCGGGGATGCAGGCGGGTCATGGCCGCGCAGGTTACCTGAGGATGATGGGGTTATACAATTCCGCTGAAGCGTCGAGAGGGCTACAGGAAAAAGGCGCGTTCCAGTTCTCGGCCATGGCACCGCTTGTACTTGCTTTTACTGCCGCACTGGCACGGCTGGTGATCGCGCAGCCCCGACGACAGTGCGTGTCCCAGGGACTGGTGCGCCTGCTGCAGTGGTTCGATTCATGCGCGGGGACACTGACCTCGCCGGGAGCCGCCGGGATGCCCCGGATCAGTCTCTTCCTGGGGGCTCTTGCCGTTGCATGAGCTGCTAGCCCTTCGATGGAAGACAACAAGACCCGGACTGCGCTCTACGAGGTCATGCGGTCGGCCTGGGCTGCCTGAGTGATCCGTGGGACGAAGTGGTGCGCGATGTTCCAACGAGACGTCCGCCTGCCGTGCATGCACATCTTCGAGAGGCGACCAGTCAACGCCGACCCATCGTTATCGCGGTCAGAACAACCGTTCCCGGCGTTCGCCGGGAACGGTGATCAGGTCAACGAGCCGCGTGCTTGCGCATCGAGTCGCCCTTCAACTCGATAGCGTGCTTGTTGTGCAGAAGACGATCCAGGATGGCATCGGCCACAGTGGGTTCGCCCAGATAGTCATGCCAGGTCTTCACGGGCAGCTGAGATGTGATCAGCACCGAGCCGCCCGGAATGCGGTCGTCAATCACTTCCAGCAGGTTCTGCCGACCCCGGGCGGTGATGGGTGCGACACCCCAATCGTCCAGAATCAGCAGCCGGGCCTTGGCCAACTTCGTGCGCAACGCCGGCAAGCTCCCATCGGCATGCGCTACCTCCATGTCCTCCATCAGCCGCGGCATCCGCTGATAGTTGACTGACAACCCCTTGCGGGTTGCTTCCCGCCCCAGCGCACAGCCCAGCCAGGTCTTACCGGTGCCGGTGGGCCCAGTGAGGACCACATGCTGGCCCCGCTCGATCCACTGGCACATCAGCAGATCCATGATCTGGCGCTTGTCGATGCCGCGCCTTGCGGAGAAGTCGATGTCCTCTGGCACCGCGTTGGCGGCCTTGAGTTTCGCTGACTTCAACAGGCGCGCGACGCGGCGGTTCTCACGCATGGCCAGTTCCGCATCCACGAGAAGACCGAACCTGTCGTCGAACGACATCGACTGATGTGACGGGTTGTCGAGCTGCTCCTCATAGGCCGTGGCCATGCCAGGCATCCGGAGCATGACCAGCCCTTGACGTGTGGGGTTAATCAGCATGTGCCACCTCTGGATTGGCGTAGTAGTTCGGCCCGCGGACGTTGCCGTGGCTCGGTAAGGCGGGCGTTATCGCAAGCGCCCTCTCATGGCGCTCAAGACCGTTCTGGAGGATCGACCGAACACTTTTCACCGTCGGTGACTTGATCGCCAGCGCCCGGCCACAGGCCAGCTCGAACCGCTCCGCGCCATGCGTGCGGGCGGTCTTTTGTAGGTTGCCGCACGAATTGAGAGCGGCCGCGGGGTGGCGTGCCCCCTCCAGCAGCGACTGCACCACCGCCAGCGCCCGATGTCCGATGCCCTGCGCCCAGCCCAGGTACCGCTCGGGTGTGTGATCGGCCCATGCCAGGTGATGGTCGGGCATGTGCGCCCGATCCGTCGTCTTCCCGCCGATCACCTCCGAGCGGGCGTACGAGGCCACCCGCGCGTTATGGCTGATGATCTCAATGACGTTCGGAGTACAGCGGGCATGGATCTGCTGTTGCACCAGACGGTACGGGACGGAATAGTAGTGGCCATGGATGGACACGTGGTAGTCCGGCGGCACGCGAACCGGCCCCACCCATTCGCTGAACTCGTAGCGCTCCGGCAGCGGCAACAGCGCGGGACGATCGATTTGCTCGAAGCGCTCCCGGCGACTCTGGCGGTATCGGCGCATCGTGCGGTCGTTGATCAGATCAATGCACTCGGCGATCCCCGTGTTGAGTTCATCAAGTGAGTGGAAGACCCGGTTGCGCAGGCGAGCAATGACCCAGCGCAGGAACACCAGCACGCCACCCTCGGCGAGTGCCTTGTCTTTAGGGCGACGGCTGCGCGCCGGCAGGATCACCGTGCCGTAGTGATGGGCCATCGCCAGATACGACGGGTTCAACACCGGTTCGGAACCTGCTTTGGTGACGGCGGACTTCAGGTTATCGGGGATCGTGATCCGCGGCACACCACCTGCGAAGTGGTACCACCGACAATGCGCCTCGACCCAGTGTTCAACGCGCTGCGACGGCACAGCGGTGGCGAACAGCAGCCCCGCAACCCCCGTGGCAGCCACGAAGATTTCCGCCCGATGCTGTTCGCCGGTGGCCGGGTCCACCCACGACATCAGCGTGCCCGAGAAGTCGACCCAACCACGTTCCCCCGGATCGTACTGTTGCCGCATCGACAGCGCCTGCGTCCCTGCCCATGCGCGGTACAGGTCATTGAAGCGACTCAGTTCATACGAGGTGTCCGGATCCTCATCCCGATACTCCAGCCACAGCAGCGTGCGGGTCACGCCCTTGCGTTGCAGTTCCCGGTGGATATGCGGCCAGTCCGGGACGCGCCTTTCGCCTTGAGCCGCCCCGCGCCGATTGAACAGCGCTTGGCGCGCGGACTCGTTCAGCGCTTCCACATCATCCAATGTCAACGCATGCTGTTCCAGCAGCATCCGGTAGCGGCGGATCGTGTTGTAGGCTAGATCCACATCCCGCCCGATCTGGCGGTTACTGGCGGACGTGGTCAGGATCAGGCGCACGGCCGTCACCAGCTTGTCTTGTTTCATGCCACTCTCCCACAGCGATCCGCCACCCAGGAGCGGCTGCCACTCCGGCGGATCGTGGATTGGGTTCAGGCGAGCCTCAGAGAGGCTTGACAGCAGCTGGGTAGCCGAGGGACGATAACGAGCAAGGGTTGGTCGTATAGCCCGAAGCGCGCCGGGGTCGTTACCCCCGGCGCGTTTTCATTTCTGCGCCTGGAATATGCAGCCGAATCGGCTGCGGCAGGTCAGTTCGTCAAGACGCACCTCCCTGCAGCGACCTGTCGCTCGCCACCGCACGCTTCTGTTTCCAAAGCCAAGCAGCGATGTCTGTGGCCGTGGCGAAACGCCCCCGCCGGCCATCCAACTCGAAGGTGTCCACCGGCAAGCGCCCGCGCTGATGCGCCTTGCGGAACGCATCCTGTGACGGATATCCCAATGCACGAGTGAGCTGCCCTCCGCCGATTGTCGCGCCCAAGGCGCGCACCAAGCGTTGCTCGAAGTCTTCAAAGCATTGGGGTGGTGCCGAATCCGCTCCGGCAGTTGCTGGCGAATATATGGCTGCTGATCGAATCATGTCCCGGACTGTCGCGGATGGCCCCTGTGCCTCGATCATGGCATCGGTCCACTTATGGCTCAAAGGGTATGGGTTTTAGAAAAACCATACCCCGGACCAAGCGTGACAACAGTGGACAGCTGACCGACGATGGCGCATGCCGATGACGCACAGCGATTCGTTCGATGCAAAAGCCCACCGGGACGCGGTAAAGCGTGTGCGCGGAACTGTCTGCTATGGCGCTCTGGCTCACCACTTCGGAACGCAGTCTCCAACGTTGCTGGAAGCACGCATTGATGGGCGCCGGCCCTACGACGAGCTGGGCGAGAAGGTGGTGTCCAACAAGTACAAGCGCTGGCGCGAGGGAAAGGCCTTGCCCAGTGAGGACACCGTGGCTCACGTGTCGAACAGGTCAGCAGGGGCCGTGCGGCTTGACTACTGGCGGGACCTGCCACTGTGGGAACTATTGGCGGTCGAGTGCCCACCGGTTCCACGCCTCCACCGCATCATCGAGCACTCCGCGAGCGTCCGCCATGTGCTGTTGTTGGACGGGGAGCCAGAACGGTTCGGTTACAACCACTCACCACTCGATCGCAAGAACGCATTGGGACTGCGCAACCTGCGCTCACTTGACGCCTTCATTGCGCTTTTGGCCCTAGCCCGCAAGGGAGAGCAGTCGGAGGATGCTCCACAGCATTACCTGCCAGCCCTGTGCGCTTTCGACATCCTTCCTTATGTGCTGTACGGCCACTCGGCACTTCGCTATCGATGGGAAGGACTGTTCGGGTCTCTCAAGCGCATCTTCTGGAACGTGATCTACGTGACCGGACAGGTTGGCCAGTTTCCCGTTGAGGAGGTCCAAGCGAGGCTGAAGGCGCTGGAGGCTGACCCGCTAACTTCCCTCACTCAACTTGCCGGCATACGCATCAGGAGGGCACCAGAAGAGCTTCCCCTTTGACAATGGCCACATAGTGTCGTTGACCAGATCACGACCAATTGGTTTGGGTGGTCAGAACCTTTCGGTTTCGTGATGCGGACCCTTCGGCACCATCACCCTGGAGCCGGCGCTTGCCTGTCCCTGAAGCATGGGATGCGCTGGGCATCCGCCGCTACGGTTTCCATGGACTCGCCTTTGCCTCCGCGCTCCGCATAGTGGCCAGCCACGACGCTGGAATCCTGAAGGGCCGCGCTGTCTTCGCGCATCTGGGGGGTGGCTGCAGCGTCTGCGCCGTCGAGGGCGGCCGCAGCCGCGACACCACCATGGCGCTCACTCCGCTGGGTGGAATCCCGAGCCCTACCCGCTCCGGAGATCTCGATCCCGGCGCGTTGCTGTATCTGCTGAGGCATGAACGCCTGGATGCGCAGGCGCTTGAAAACGGCCTGTACCGCAGTGCAGGCCTTGCCGGAATCGCCGGCCATGGCGACATGCGCGTGTTGCTGACGGATCCCGGCCCGCAGGCCCAGCTTGCCGTGGAGCTCTTTGCAGTCCGGATTGCGTAGTCCATCGCGGCCATGGCCACGGCAATTGGCGGTCTCGACCATGTCGTCTTTTCCGGCGGCATCGGCCATCGCGCGCCGGTTTTGCGGGCTCGCATCGTCGCGCGACTGGCCTGGCTCGGCCTGGCGCTGGCACCTGACGTCAACGATGCTGGAGCCACGCGGATCGACCGCGGGGGCGGGCCGAGCATATGGAACGTCGCGATCGATGAGGAGCGCGAACTGGCTGAATCGGCACTCGCCTGGCTGTAGCCACGACACGCCCCAAGGGTCGGCTCCGGTGGGGAATCACTCCTCGATCCGTGACGACGTGAGCACCGCTGCGAATCCACCACCGGGGGTGCGCATGTTCGTGGTCTGGCCCTGGTACAGCCTGGCCGCGAACAACAGGACACCCGCCTCGGACGCGAAGCAGCGCACGTCCGCCTTGAGCGACTGGCCCCCATGCACGATCCGCATGCTCGGTGGCGCGAAGGCCTGTGCGATGTAGGTCGCCGACGCCATCGACTCCCACGTTCGCCGGGTGAGCTTGTCGCCCCGATAGCTGCCACGGCTGCCGAACCCTGCTGCAGGCTTGAAGAAGTAGCCGTTGCGCGCTGCCCACAGCGCATCCCGGTTTCCGGGGACGACTTCAACCGTTGTCGGGATCACCTCGGCCAGCAGGGCTGTCAAACCCGCATCGACCCCAAACCCGCCGAGCAAAGCCGCGTCTCCAAGCACCGCCAGGTTGCGCTTGTCGGCGAACAGCGCGTGCGCACGCGGATGCGGGGTGAGTGCGACGTCCCCTGCGAGATAAGCCTGACGAAGGTCCGGATGCGAAGCTTCCTCAAGCGCGAAATCGGTCAACCGGTTGTAGACCATGTCGATCGGGCCGTCGGCATCTGCAAGCCCCTCCGGGCCGAACCTCAGATCCTCGGGCGCGCGTATCACGCAGTCCACGCCGTGCTCCCGGAATGCGTCCGCGTACAGCTCGAACTCGGGGTAGAGGAACTGCTCCCGCGGGGCGCTGTCCACGATGGCCACACGGGACGGCGCGCGGCCCGACTGCTGCCGGGCATCGTCAAGCCAGGCGGCTACAGCCGCGCTATGGGCCTCCGTCGCCGTGGTCCAGGTGGTCCACGCAGCCGGCGCGCAAGATCTCACGGCATCGAGCAGCACGGCATTGAGGAGCAGCCCGCCTGGATTGGTGTTGACCTCGATCAACCGCGGGCCGTCGACGGTCAGGTGAAAGTCCAGCCCCAGGACGCCACCCGCCGAACCCGGGTAATGGGTTGCGATGTCGGGGGCCCATTGCAGGACGCGCTCGCGGTATCGTGGATTCTCTGCAACTTCGAAGAGCGCCGCCGCGACTCGCCCCATGGCGTCCAACGCCGCACGGTCGACGAACAGGGCGTACCGAGAGAACAGATGTGCGTGAACGGCCGGGTCAGACATGGACTCCGAGAAGGCGGCCCGGATCGACTCGTGCAGCCGCAAGACGTCGACTACTTCGCATGCACACCGCTGGTTGAGCGAGGCACCCACTGAAGTGGCACAGTTGATATTGCAGCCTGACTGGCCAGCCATTCTTGGGGCTCCCTAGGTTTACGCCTCGACGCAGCCTGGTTGCTGCGCTGCTGCATCGATCCCGCCCAGCAGTCATGTTATCTGCTCTCAGGACAAGCGCCGCTTCTCGAAGAAGACTGAACCGCCCCGACTTTCCCGGAGGCTCTTTCCCTTGAGAGGATAGAGCCATGAGGAAGTCCCCGAAGTTTTCCCCC
>NZ_JBBDHC010000013.1:0-115191 GCF_037203605.1 Denitratimonas tolerans | reverse complement strand
GCCGCCTTCTTGGCCGGAGCCTTCTTCACCGCCGCCTTCTTGGCCGGGGCCTTCTTCACCGCCGCCTTCTTGGCCGGGGCCTTCTTGGCAGCCGCCTTCTTCGCTGCAGGTTTCTTCGTTGCCATCTTCAGGTTCTCCTCGTCAGTGGATCGATCTTCGTTGGTGGATCGTCAATTACCCGGTGGGTGAGGCGGCATTCGCCGCATACAACAACGCCCGCATCCATACGCATGCGGGCGTGATGTCCTCGTGCTCCAGGACGGTCGCGCAAACGACCTTGGCTTGGCTGAGGGGAAAGTTGCCGAGGACCGCAAAACGCGGCGTGAAGGAATCGACCTGTCGATGCTTCCGCTGTGCTGTGGTTCCACTCAACGCCGCGCCTGAAGTGCAAGGTTGCGCGAAACCTAAGCATCAACAGCGAGGCTGTCAACAAGAAGATGCAGTGCGCCATGCACGCGCTGTCCTGGATGTGTTTTTCACGGGGCGAAAAGCACGCGCTGTTCGATGCCAGGACGCAGCGCATGCGGCTGCGAAACAGCGTGCGGCGATGCCACATCAGACCATGCCGACACACAAACAAACCCTTGCATGGCGCGGCTCTCACCGCATCACGTCGATGCCGACGCGTTCTTCACCACACCACGCACAGCGCGTGTGCGTGCAGCCCGCATGCACACGTTGCACAGCACGCGCACAGCGCCATCACGCGAGCATCGGATTCGTCGTGGCTTTCGCATTGCACAAGGCAAAGTGCGCGAAACTTCGCGCGTGTTTGCGCGTGCCCGCGCACCCGAATCGGATCGTGACCCGTCGCTGCAACGCGATCGGCCGCCCGAAGGCGGCCGATCGATCACGCGCCATGAAGACGACGATCAGTGCATGTCTTCTTCCATCGCCTGGGCGTAGTCGTCGGGTCCGAGCAGACCATCGAGCTGCGCCGCGTCGTCGATCTTCAGCGCGAACAGCCAGCCTTCGCCCCAGGGATCGGCGTTGATGGTCTCCGGCGCATCGCCCAAGGCCTCGTTGACCGCGACCACGGTGCCGGATACGGGCGCATAGATGTCCGAGGCGGCCTTCACCGACTCGACCACCGCACACCCTGCGCCCTGCTCGACGTGGTCGCCCACGGTCGGCAGCTCGACATACACCACGTCGCCCAACTGGTCCTGCGCGTGGAAGGAGATGCCGACGGTCACGCGACCGCCCTCTTCAAGCCGCGCCCACTCGTGGGAACGCTGGAACTTCAGGTCACCGGGGATTTCGCTCATGACAGACTCCGCTGGAAAAAGGGACCGCGCTGCGCGGCCGGAAACAGGCGTGGGAATTGTAAGCGGCGGCAATGCCGAAGTGGTCACTCGACCGGCTTGCCGTCGCGCACGAACGGGTACTTCACGATGCGCGCCGGCACGATGCGACCGCGGATGTCGACGCCGACCTCGCCGGGTTCGCCGGCGGGAATGCGCGCGAAGGCGATCGAGGTGCCCAGCGTCGGCGCAAAGGTGCCGGAAAGAATCTCGCCGTCGCCCGCCGCCGTCGCCACGCGTTGGCCGTGGCGCAGGATGCCCTTGTCTTGCAGCACCAGGCCGACCATGCGGCGCGGCACGCCGGCGCTTTTCTGCGCCTCGAGCGCGGAGCGCCCGATGAAGTCGCGACCCTCGTCGAACGCGACCGTCCAGGCCAGGCCGGCCTCCAGCGGCGAGACGGTTTCATCCATGTCCTGACCGTAGAGGTTCATGCCGGCCTCCAGGCGCAGGGTGTCGCGCGCGCCCAGGCCCGCCGGCTTCACCCCGGCCTCGGCCAGGCGGTTCCACAGCGCTACGGCCGCGCCCTGCGGCAGCACGATCTCGAAGCCGTCCTCGCCGGTGTAGCCGGTGCGCGCGACGAACAGCGCCTCGCCCTGCGAACCCTTGACGTCGATCGCCGCGAACTTGCCCAGCGCCGCCACCGCGGCACGATCGGCCTCGGCCACCTGCGCCAACACGGCGACGCGCGCGTTCGGCCCCTGCACCGCGATCAGCGCCAGATCCGGGCGTTCGACCACGCGCACGTCGAAGCTCGCGGCGACCGGTTCGATCCACGCCAGGTCCTTGTCGCGGGTGGAGGCGTTGGAGACGATGCGGAAGAAATCCTCGGCGAGGTAATACACGATCAGGTCGTCGATCACGCCACCCTTTTCGTTGAGCATGCACGAATACAGCGCCTTGCCCGGCACCTTGAGCTTGTCGATGGAATTGGCCAGGAGATGGCGCAGGAAGTCGCGCGTGCGCGGGCCGTGCAGGTCGATCACGGTCATGTGCGAGACGTCGAACATGCCCACGTCGCGACGCACCTGGTGGTGCTCGTCCACCTGGGAACCGTAGTGGATCGGCATGTCCCATCCGCCGAAGTCGACCATGCGCGCGCCGGCGGCGCGGTGGGTGGCGTTGAGGACGGTCTGCTGGCTCATGGCGGTCTCGGGTCGGGAACGGAAGTGCGCATTATCGCAGGCCGGCGCGCCGGGTGATCGTTCGCCCCGTGCGGGCAACGAATGAAGCGGCGCTGACGGCATCGGCGACTGGCATCGACGGCCGCACCCGCGTCATCATGCGCCACCTTTCCACAGGCCTGTCCGATGGCTGGTTCCCAGTTCGACCTGCTGCGCCGCCGCCGCTTCGCGCCTTTCTTCCTCACCCAGGCGCTGGGCGCGTTCAACGACAACGTCTTCAAGAATGCGCTGATCATCCTGATCGCGTTCCAGATCTCGGAGCTGTCCAGCACGCAGGTGGACTTCTACTCCAACCTGGCCGCAGGCCTGTTCATCCTGCCCTTCTTCCTGCTCTCGGCCAACGCCGGCCAGTGGGCGGAGAAGTACGAGAAGTCGCGCTCGATCCGCTGGATCAAGGCGGCCGAGATCATCCTGATGGGGCTGGCCGGCGTCGGCTTCTGGCTGGGTTCGCTGCCCTTCCTGCTCGGCGTGCTGTTCCTGATGGGCGCGCAGAGCGCGGCCTTCGGCCCGCTCAAGTATTCGATCCTCCCACAGGCCCTGCGCCCGAAAGAGCTGGTCGGCGGCAACGCCCTGGTCGAATCCGGCACCTTCCTCGCGATCCTGCTGGGCACCCTCGCCGGCGGCTGGCTGATGGGACTGGACCGCGGCGTGACGCTGGTGAGCGCGGCCCTGGTCCTGATTGCGGTGGCCGGCTGGCTGGCCTCGCGCGGCATTCCCCGCGCGACCGCCACCGCACCGGATCTGAAGCTCAACTGGAACCCGGTCACCGAAACCTGGCGCAACGTGATGTTCCTGCGCGACCATCGCGCGGTGCTCAACTCGGTGCTCGGGGTGAGCTGGTTCTGGTTCTTCGGCTCGGTGTTCCTGGCGCAGCTGCCCAACTACACCCGCCTGTATCTGGGCGGCGACCAGAGCGTGGCACCGCTGGTGCTGATGCTGTTCGCGTTGGGCATCGGTGCCGGCTCGCTCTTGTGCGAAGTGTTCTCGCGCCGCACGGTGGAAATCGGTTTGGTGCCGCTGGGTGCGCTGGGCATGACGGTGTTCGGCATCGACCTCTACTTCGCACGCCCCGGCATGGCCGACGTCACCGGCCTGAGCTGGCAGCAATTCCTCGCCGCACCGGGAAACCTGCGCATCTGCATCGACCTTCTCGCCATCGGAATGGCCGGCGGCTTCTTCACCGTGCCGCTGTATGCGCTGATCCAGCAGCGCACCCCGCGCGAGCGGCTGTCGCGCGTGATCGCGGCCAACAACATCCTCAACGCCGCCTTCATGGTGACCGCGGCGATTCTGGCGATCCTCCTGCTGCACTTGGGTCTGAACGTTCCACAGCTGCTGCTGTGCACCGCCATCCTCAACGCGCTGGTGGCGATCTACATCTTCACCCTGGTGCCCGAGTTCATCGCGCGCTTCGTCGCCTATCTCGTGGCCAAGGCGCTCTACCGGCTCGACGTGAACGGGCTGGAGCACGTGCCGGACGAAGGAGCGGCGCTGATCGTGTGCAACCACGTCAGCTTCATGGACGCGGTGCTGGTGCTGGGCGCGGTGCCGCGGCCCACGCGCTTTGTCATGTACTACAGGATTTTCGATCTGCCCGGCATGAACATCGTGTTCCGCGCCACGCGCGCCATCCCGATCGCCGGCAGCCAGGAAGACCCGGCGCTGATGGAGCGCGCCTTCGCGGAAATCGATGCCGCGCTGGCGGCGGGCGAACTGGTCTGCATCTTCCCAGAAGGCGCGCTCACCCGCGACGGCGAAATCGCGCCGTTCCGCAAGGGCGTGGAACGCATCCTTGAAACGCGCCCGGTCCCGGTCATTCCGATGGCGCTGCGCGGCATGTGGGCAAGCATGTGGAGCCGACGCGATTCGCGCCTGCACCGCATGCGCCTGCCGCGCCGCTTTCGCGCCCGCGTGCAGCTGGCCGCGGGCGAACCGATCGCGCCGGAACTGGCCAGCGCGGCGGCGCTGGAGGCACGGGTGCGGGAACTGCGCGGCGAGGCGCGCTGACCGTCGCGCTCCACACGATCCGCGGCGCGCGCGAAACGCTCATCCGAGCGGAGTGAACTTGTCTGCGGCGACGCGAATTCCCCGGATCAGATCCACCAGTGCGCGATTGTTGAGCAGCGGCTCGCCGCCCGGGATCAGCCAATACCCCACGCCATCGACCCAGAACAGGGTGAAGGTTGTCGTCGGCATCCGCATGTCGATGCTTTCATGCAACGACACGGCGCGCCCGGTTCCCTTGAAGCCACGCTGCTTCTGCCGGGCAACGAAGTCGAAGAAGTCGGCGGCCGCGACGCACAGCGTATCGGCCTCATCCTGCGGGTAGCCCACGCGCGCAAGGCAAAAGCCGTCATCGGAAGCCAGCGCCGCCATGCGCGAGCCGGACAGTCCCGCGATGGCGTGCGGAAGATGGTTGCGAGCTGGAAGGACCGCAAGGCGCTGGCGGCGGCGATCAAGCCGATCTCTACACCGCACCGACCGCCGAGGCCGCGCTGGACGCATTCGAGGCCAGCCCCCGGGGCGAACGCTACCCGACCGCGATCGCGACCTGGCGACGCGCCTGGTCGCGCGTGATTCCGCTCTTCGCGTTCCCGCCCGACGTGCGGCGGGTGATCTACACGACCAACGCGATCGAGAGCGTGCATGCGCGCCTGCGCAAGATCATCAAGATGCGCCAATCTTTTGGCGTCGGGCGGAATCAGTCGCCTACCGGCTGCGCCCCAGCGCCTGCGCCAGCGCACCCAGCAGACGATCCACCGCCTCCGGGCGGCTGGAGGCACCCATCAGGCCGATGCGCCAGATCTTGCCGGCCAGCGGCCCCAGGCCCGCGCCGATCTCGATGCCGTGGTCGTCGAGCAGCGCGCGGCGCACGCCGGCCTCGTCCACGCCCTCGGGCACCACGACCGGATTGAGCTGCGGCAGGCGCGCACCGTCATCATCGCCCAGCAGCGCAAGCCCCATCGTCTGCAGGCCTGCGCGCAGGCGCTCGTGGTTGGCCTGATGGCGCGCCCAGGCGGCTTCCAATCCTTCCTCGTGCAGGATCAGCAGCGATTCGTGCAGCGCGTAGGTCATGTTGATCGGCGCGGTATGGTGGTAGCTGCGCCCGCCGGTACCGTCCCAGTAGGCCATCACCAGGCTCATGTCGAGGAACCAGCTCTGCACCGGAACCTTGCGCGCCTTCACCGTCTCGGTGGCGCGCGGGCTGAAAGTCACGGGCGAAAGGCCGGGCGGCGCGGACAGGCACTTCTGCGAGCCCGAATACACCGCATCGGCACCCCAGCCATCCACGTCCACTTCGCAGCCGCCCAGGCTGGTGACGGTATCGACGATGGACAACGCCCCGTGTTCGCGCGCGAGGCGACACAGCGTGGCCGCATCCGACCGCGCGCCGGTGGAGGTCTCCGCGTGGACGAAGGCCAGCGCCTTGGCTCCCGGATTGGCGCGCAGCGCGGCTTCGACCTTCTCCGGATCGACCGGCCTGCCGAACTCGTCATCCACCATCACGGCGCTGGCACCGGCGCGCACCACGTTCTCGCGCATGCGGCCACCGAACACGCCGTTGCGGCACACGATCACGGTATCGCCCGGCTCCACCAGATTGACGAAGCAGGCCTCCATCCCGGCCGAGCCAGGCGCGGACACCGGGATGGTGAGCGGGTTGGCCGTCTTGAAAGCGTAGCGCAGGAGCGTCTTGAGCTCCTCCATCATGCCGACGTAGGCGGGATCCAGATGACCGATGGTGGGGCGGGCCAGCGCGTCGAGGATGCGCCGGGGAACGTCCGAGGGGCCGGGACCGAGCAGGAGGCGGCGGGGCGGATGGAAGCTCTGCATGACGATGCGCACCGGATTGGGAAAGGCCTTCCAGTGTAGCCCGCTTTGTGCCGCTTCCCGGCGAGCCGCTTCATGCCGTGGGATGCCCCCGCTCCTGCCGCTCCTGCCGCAGCCGGCGTCATCACGCCGCGAGGAAACCCATGCACTTTCGGGAGCCACAAAAGAAAGCCCCGCAGGCCAGGGGAGGGACCTGCGGGGCCGGGCTGGAAGAGGGCCAGGGGAGGGGCCAGGCTTCCAGCGGATCCACCCGAGGGGGGGCAGGTGGATCACGGGTGGCGTTGCGTCCACCGTGTGCATAGATTAACAGAACACCCTGAAGGTTCCCTGAGTTTCACATGCAACCTTGGTCTAATTCAGTACGCATTCATTGGCGCGCCACAAATCCCACAAATGTGCCGGAAGTCATGGGCTTGCATGGAATTTTGCATTCTATCGCACAGTATCGCGCGGATAATGCAAACGATTGAAACGGCATAAGCGCAGGCCGTCGTTTCGCACCCCGGCATGCGCGCCGACTCAGTGCGCCTCGTCCCAGTTTTCGCCTTCACCCGCATCCACGATCAGCGCTACCCGCAGATCCGCCGCATCCTGCATGAGGCCTCGAACCGACTCGATCAAGGGCTCGACGAACTCCACGTCGGACTCGAACACCAGTTCGTCATGCACCTGCATGATCATGCGCGCGCGGTCGTCGTGCGGGAGCAGCCAGTCGTGTACCCGCCGCATGGCGCGCTTGATGATGTCGGCGGCGGTGCCCTGCATCGGCGCATTGATCGCGGCGCGCTCGGCACCGGCGCGCTGGTTGGCGTTGCGCGAGGCGATTTCCGGCAGCTGCAGGCGGCGGCCGAACACCGTTTCCACATAGCCCCGTTCGCGCGCGCTCGCGCGGGTGCGCTCCATGAACGCATGCACGCCCGGGTAGCGGTTGAAGTAGAGGCTGATGTAGTCCTGCGCTTCGCTGCGCGAAACGCCCAGCTGGCGCGCCAGCCCGAACGCGCCCATGCCGTAGATGAGGCCGAAGTTGATCGCCTTGGCGGCGCGGCGCTGGTTGGGTTCCACCGCCTCCAGCGCCACGCCGAACACCTCCGCCGCAGTGGCGCGGTGGATGTCCAGCCCCGCATCGAAGGCCGCGATCAGCCCGGCGTCGCCGGACAGGTGCGCCATGATGCGCAGCTCGATCTGGGAGTAGTCGAAGGCGACGATGCGCCGCCCCGATGGTGCGATGAAGGCGCGCCGGATGCGGCGCCCGTCCTCGCTGCGGATCGGAATGTTCTGCAGGTTCGGATCGCTCGACGACAGCCGCCCGGTCGCCGCGCCGCCCTGGTGGTAGCTGGTGTGCAGGCGTCCGGTCTCCGGGTTCACCATCTCCGGCAGCTTGTCGGTATAGGTGCCGCGCAGCTTGGCCAGGGCGCGATACTCCAGGATCAGCCGCGGCAGCTCGTGTTCATGCGCAATCGCCTCCAGCGCATCCTCGTTGGTGGAGGGCTGCCCGGTCGGCGTCTTGGCGGTGACCGTCAGGTTCAGCTCGTCGAACAGCAGCGCCTGGAGCTGCTTGGGCGAATCCAGATTGAAGTGGCGTCCGGCCAGTTCGAAGGCGCGCGTCTGCGCGGCCAGCATGCGCGAGGCCAGGTCGCGGCTTTGCCGGCGCAGCTCGTCCACGTCGATCAGCACGCCGTGGGCCTCGATCTTGGTCAGCACGTCGACCAGCGGCATCTCGATCTCCTCGTACACCGCGCGCAGTCCCGGCTCGGCGCGCAGCCGCGCCGCCAGCACCTGGTGCAGCCGCAGGCAGATGTCCGCGTCCTCGGCGGCGTAGCGCGTGGCCGCGTCGAGATCCACCTGCGAAAAGGGAATCTGACGCGCGCCCTTGCCGGCCACGTCCTCGTAGCGCACGGTCGCATAGCCCAGATGGCGCTGGGCGAGCGAATCCAGATCGTGTCGCCCGCCGCTGGCATCGAGCACGAAGCTTTCCAGCAGGGTGTCCTGGGCGTAGCCCCGCACCGCCATGCCGTGGCGGCGCAGCACGTGCAGGTCGTACTTGCCGTTCTGCCCGAGCTTGGCGATGCCGGGATCTTCGAGCAGCGGGCGCAGCGCCGCGCGCACCTCATCGAGCGACAGCTGCGCCGGCGCACCGGGATAATCGTGCGCGAGCGGGACATAGGCGGCCTCGCCGGGCTCGACCGCAAAGCTCAGGCCGACCAGGCGCGCGCGCATCGGATCGAGCGAATCGGTCTCGGTATCCAGCGCGATCAGAGGTGCGCCGCGCAGGCGCTCCACCCAGCCGTCCAGCACCGCGCGGGTGAGCACGGTTTCGTAACGCCCCGGCGCGGCAAGCGACGGGTCGACGCCATCCGCTGCGTGCACAGGCGCGCCCGCAAAACCCGCGCCGCGCGCCCGCCCCGGCTCCTTCTCGCCCACGTCGGGAAGCGCCGCGCCGACGTTGCCCGCGTCCAACTCCCGCAGCGCCTGGTTGAATCCGTAGCGCGAATACAGCGCACGCAGGGCCGCGACATCGCGCTCGCGCAGGCCCAGATCGGTCACGCCCACCGCCAGCGGCACGTCGGTCCGGATGGTGATCAGCTCGCGATTGAGCGGCAGGCGCGGCAGCGCCGCGCGCAGGTTTTCCCCGACCTTCCCACCCACCTCGTCGGCGCGCGCCATGATTTCATCCAGCGAACCGAACTGCGCCAGCCACTTGGCGGCGGTCTTGGGCCCGCACTTCTCCACGCCCGGCACGTTGTCCACCGCGTCACCCATCAGCGCGAGGTAATCCACGATGCGCGAAGCCGGCACGCCGAACTTCGCTTCCACATCAGCATCGCTGGCGGTACGGCTGCCGCTCATCGTGTTGACCAGGGCGATGCGGGGGGCGACGAGCTGGGCAAAATCCTTGTCGGAGGTGGAAATCTCCACCTCGATGCCCTGCCCCGCCGCCGCCACGGCGAGCGTGCCGATCACATCGTCAGCCTCCACCCCCGGCTCGCGCAGGATGGTGAAGCCCAGCGCCTCGACGATCGCCAGCATCGGCTCGACCTGCACCTTGAGATCGTCCGGCGTCGGCGGACGGTTGGACTTGTAGTCCGGATACATCGCATCGCGGAACGTCGGACCGGGCGCATCCACCACGAAAGCGACGAAGTCGGGTTTTTCCTTGAGTGTGGCGCGCAGCATGTTGACCACGCCGAACAGCGCGCCGGTCGGACTGCCGTCGGGGCCGGTCAGGGGCGGCAGCGCGTGGAAGGCGCGATAGAGGTAAGAGGATCCGTCGATCAGCACGAGCTTCTTCATGCCGCCAGTGTACGGGCGCGCCGCGGCAACAGCGATGCGGTGCCCGGATTCAGGCGCGGCCGGCGTTCTTGCGGGTATGCTGGACGCCCGCCACGGAGAACCGCCATGCGAACCGCAAGCCTGCTGATCCTCGCGCTGTTTGCCGCCCCTGCGGCCTGGGCCCAGGACCCCGCTCCGGCGCAGGATGCGCCGCCCAAGGCGGACGCCCAGGCCCCGCTGCCCAAGAAGATCCGCGCCGAAGACGACGTGTCCAACGCCCCGGCGGTCACCATTCGCCGCCAGGAGAACGGCGACACCGTGCAGGAATACCGCGACAACGGCCGCCTGACGATGGTGAAAGTCACCACTTCGGCCGGCATCACCTACACCCTGCTCGACACCAACGGCGACGGCCTGCTCGATCGCAGCGATCACGACGGCCCGATCGGCCCGGTGTACTACACGCTCTACAAGTGGAACTGACGCGCCTCAGCGCGTCAGGAACTTCGCCAGCCGGTCGGCCAGGCCGCGGTAGGGCGGCTTGAACAGAGCCATGCTGCTCAGGCGCGACTGGTAGAACACCGGCTTGCGCTTGCTCAGGGCCAGGAAACCCTCGTGGCCGTGATAGGCACCCATGCCGCTTTGTCCGACGCCGCCGAAGGGCAGGCTCGACTGGGCGATATGCAGGATGGTGTCGTTGACGCACACACCGCCGGCGATGGTGCGATCCAGCACGCGCTCGATGCGGGCGCGATCCAGATCGAAGTGGTAGAGCGCCAGCGGGCGTTCGCGCGCGTTGACGTAATCGATTGCGGCATCGACGGAATCGCAGCCCACCAGCGGCAGGATCGGCCCGAAAATCTCCTCGCGCATCAGGCGGCTGTCGGCCGGCGGATCGAGCACCAGGGTCGGCGCGATCAGGCGCTCGGCGTCAGCCCGCGCCGGATCGATTTCACGCAGTGCCAGCACCTTCGCGCCCTTCTCCTTCGCCTCATCCAGCAGCGCACGCAGGCGACGGTACTGGCCTTCGTTGACGATGCGGGTGTAGTCGGGGTTGGCGTCGAGCTGCGGGTAGCGCGAGGCGATCTCGATGCGCAGCGCCTCGGCGAAGGCATCGCGCGATTCGCGCGGCACCAGCACGTAATCGGGTGCGATGCAGGTCTGGCCGGCGTTGAGCCACTTGCCGGTCGCGATGCGCGCCGCCGCGGTCGCCAGCGGATAGCCCGGCGCGATGATCGCCGGGGACTTTCCGCCCAGCTCCAGCGTCACCGGCGTCAGGTTCGGTGCCGCGGCGGCCATCACGTGGCGGCCCACGGCGGTGGAGCCGGTGAAGAACAGATGGTCGAACGGCAGCGCGGAGAACGCCGCGGCCACATCCGCGCCGCCCAGCGCCACGGCAACGCGATTCGTCGGGAACACCTCGGCCAGCAGCGAGGCCAGGAAGGCACTGGTGTTGGGAACATGCTCGGAGGGCTTGAGGTAGACGTGGTTGCCGGCCGCAATCGCAGAAACCAGCGGGATCAGCGCCAGGTTCACCGGATAGTTCCACGGCGAAATCACCCCCACCACGCCCAGCGGCTGGATGCGGACCTGCGCGCGCGCCGGCAGGAACAGCCAGTCCACGGACTTGCGCTGCGGGCGCATCCAGCGCCGAAGGTGCCGCAGGGTGTAGTCGATTTCCGCCAGCACCGTCATCGCGTCGGTGAGCAGGGTCTCGTGCCGCGAGCGGCCGCCGAAGTCGGCGCTGACCGCGGCTACCATCTCGTCCATGCGCGCCTTGAAGACGCGGCGCAGCCGGCGCAGGTCATCGCGGCGCTGCGCGAAGTCGGGCGTGGCCGCCGCCTGCGCCTGGCGCAGCCGCTCCAGCGTCGGGACCAGTTCGGCGATCGGGGTGGAAACGGGGCTTGTCATGGCGTGCCTGCGGCCCAAGGCCGATGCTTCTAAGATGGCTTCACGTATAGCGGAGAACGTTCGTGTACACACTCTACATCGCCAACAGGAACTACTCGTCCTGGTCGCTGCGCCCCTGGGTGCTGCTGCGCGAAGCCGGCATCCTGTTCGAAGAACGCCTTGAGCGCTTCGTGGAAGGGGCGTCCGGCTCGAGCCGCGAGCGCTTCCTGCGCTTCTCGCCCTCCGGCCAGGTGCCTTGCCTGCACGACGGGGACATCCGGGTGTGGGATTCGCTGGCCATCGTGGGCCATGTGGCCGAAACGCACCCGCAGGTCTGGCCGGAAGATCCCGCCGCGCGCGCCTTTGCCCGCAGCGCTGCGGCCGAAATGCACTCGGGCTTCGGCCAACTGCGCCGCTGGTGCACGATGAGCGTGGGCATCCGCATGCGCCTGCATGAAGAAGCGTGCCGCGCCATCGCGCCCGACCTCGTGCGGCTGCAGGAGCTGTGGAACCAGGGCCTCGATCGCTTCGGCGGCCCCTTCCTCGCCGGCCCGCGCTTCAGCGTCGTGGATGCGTTCTACGCGCCGATCGCGTTCCGCTGGCAGAGCTACGGCTTTGCGCTGGAAGGCGCGGCGGCCGACTACGCGCGCCACCTGCTGGCGCTGAAGTCGATGCGCGAATGGGAGCGCGACGCGCTGGCCGAAACTTGGCGCGACGCTGCGCACGACGCCGAAGCCCTCGAGAGTGGCGAGATCGTGGAAGACCTTCGCGCACGGAGCCTTCCGTCGGGGGCGTAACCCCGACCTACCGCCCGAGGTTGGCGCATTGGAACACCGCAACCCTCCGCCGGGCGCAGGTCGGCCCTGCGCGGCCGACGCTGGCGCTATGCCTCGCGCAGCCAACGCGCGGCGTCGGGCGCGAAGTAGGTGAGGATGCCGTCCGCGCCGGCGCGCTTGAACGCAAGCAGCGCCTCCATCGCCACCATGCGCTCGTCGATCCAGCCATTCGCGGCGGCCGCCTTGATCATCGCGTACTCCCCGCTCACCTGATACACGCAGGTCGGGCGGCGGAACTGCTGCTTCACGCGGTAGAGCACGTCGAGGTACGGCAGGCCCGGCTTGACCATCACCATGTCCGCGCCTTCAGCCAGATCCAGCGCCACCTCGTGCAGCGCCTCATCGGAATTGGCCGGGTCCATCTGATAGGTGTACTTGTTGCCCTTGCCGAGGCTGCCGGCGCTGCCCACTGCGCTGCGGAACGGACCGTAGAAACTGCTGGCGTACTTGGCGCTGTAGGCCATGATGCGGGTGTGGATGAAGCCGCTCGCTTCCAGCGCAGCGCGGATCACTCCGATGCGTCCGTCCATCATGTCGGAAGGCGAGAGCACGTCCACACCGGCGGCGGCGTGCGCCAGCGACTGCTTTACCAGTGCCTCCACCGTCTCGTCGTTGAGAATGTAGCCGGAGTCGTCGATCAGCCCGTCCTGGCCATGCGTGGTGTAGGGATCGAGCGCCTGGTCGCTCATCACGCCCAGCTCGGGAAAGCGCGACTTCAGCGCGCGGATCGCGCGCGGCACGATGCCGTTCTCGTCCCAGGCCACGCGCCCGTCCGCCGTCTTGGCGGAAGGATCGGGCACGCCGAACAGGTCGATCAGCGGAATGCCCAGCGCCAGCGCGGACTCGGCCTCGCGCAGGAGCTCGTCGATCGAAAGCCGCTCCACGCCCGGCATCGATCCCACCGGCGCGCGCCCCTTCTCCTCGTGCACGAACACCGGCCAGATCAGGTCGTTCGTACTCAGCAGGTTCTCGCGCATCAGCCGGCGAGAGAAGTCGTCGCGGCGCATGCGGCGGGGGCGGACGGGGAACTGGCTCATGGCGATGGCTCTGAGGTGAGGCAAGAGGGCATTCTAGCGCCGGCGGGGAGCGGCTTCTTTCGGTTTCGGTTGTGCGCTTTCGCAGGCTTTCGTCCGCCTCGGCGGCGGCCGACCTGCTTTCTCTTGCTTGTCCAAGAGAAAGCAGGCACTGCGCCGCAGGAGCGGCGCGAACGGCGAAGCCGGCCCCGAAGGGGCGTAGGGCAGGATGCCCGGAGTAAAGAGAAGTGACTCGGCCGCCGCCGAGGCGGTCGAAACCCTGCGACACCGCCCCCGGAAACGAAAAAGGCGCCGCACCCTCGTACGACGCCTTCCCCGTCAGCCTTGAACCCGCAATCAGTCGCGCAGCTTGGACAACAGCCGCAGGAACTCGATGTAGAGCCAGACCAGCGTCACCAGCAGCGCGAAGCCGCCGAACCACTCCATGTACTTCGGCGCGCCCTGCTGCACCCCCGTCTCGATCAGGTCGAAGTCCAGCACCAGATTCAGCGCCGCCACCGTCACCACCACCAGGCTGAAGCCGATGCCGATCAGGCCCGACTCGTGGATGTACGGGATGTTGATGCCGAAAAATCCGAGGCCGATCGTGGCCAGGTAGATCAGCATGATGCCGCCGGTGGCCGCAACCACGCCGGCGCGGAACTTCTGGGTCACCTGGATCAGCCCGCTGCGATAGGCGAACAGCAGTGCGAACAGGGTGCCGAAGGTCAGCATCACCGCCTGCATCACGATGCCTTCGTAAAGGTGCGCGAAGATGCCGGAGATCGCGCCCAGGAAGAAGCCCTCCAGGATCGCGTAAAGCGGCGCGGTCACCGGGGCCCAGGTCTTCTTGAAGATGGTCACCATGGCCAGAATGAAGCCGCCGATCAGGCCGCCCCAGAGGAACATCGGCGCGGCCGCCGTCGGGCCGGCCGCCGTGACCGACTGGGTCCAGGCGAAGGTCGCGGTCAGCACGGTCAGGAAAAGCAGGATGCCGGTCTTGGCGATGGTGCCGTTGAGGGTCATCGCGTCGGCCGGGCGCGACAGTACCGCGCCGCTGCCCAGGTCGAGGAAGGTCGAGTCGCTGAGGACGGGGTTGCCGCTGCGCATGGAAGTACTCCGGGGGATGAACGGCGTGACGATAGATGCCCCACCCGACGGTTTTGTTAACCGCAAGTTAAACCGCGGCGGCGAGAATAGTTGGTGCGTCCGAAAACTTTTGTAAATAGTGCTAGATTCCGATCCAGCAAGATTCGCCAACCATCTGAAAGAAATGAGAAACTGATCACACTTCTTGCCATGGAACTCCTTCTGCTCCTGCCGCTGCTGCTCGCCTTTACCGGACTGCGTTACGTCCCGGAAGACACCGCGCTGACCGTGCATCGCTTTGGCCGCTACACCCGCACCCTCACCCCGGGCCTGCGGTTCACGGTGCCGGTGCTGGATCGCGTGGCGCACCGCGTGCGGCTGGTCGGCCATCAGGTCGAAGTTCCCGTGCATGGGGAAGCCGCAGCGCGCGCCGCGGTCTACTACCAGATTCTCGAACCCCAGCGCGCGGGCAATGCCCTCGACGACGTCGATTCGCTGGTGGCGCAGCGCGCCCGCGAGGCGCTTTCGTCCCTGGCCGCAAGCGACGGGGACGGCAGTACCGAGGCGATCGCGGCGCGACTCAAGCGCGAACTCAACGACGGACTGGCGGCCTTGGGCCTGCGCGTGACCCGCTGCAACCTGCGGCAGGACGCGACCGCCTGACCGCTCCCCGCGCCGGCATCGCGCCGGCAGGTTCCGTTCCCGGCGATTGTCAGCGCGGTGCCGGCTGAGGATACTGCCCCGCCCTGCCTTCCGCAGATTGCCGTGAATCCGCTGTCCCACCTCCAGCCCACGCTCGAATCCGGCCTCGCGGCGATGGGTCTGTCACAGCCCGGACTGGCCGAGCGCCTGCTTGCTTATCTCGGGCTGCTGGCGCAGTGGAACCGCGCCTACAACCTCACCGCGATCCGCGATCCGGCCGAGATGGTGTCCAGGCACCTGCTCGATTCGCTCAGCATTGCGCCTTTCGTCGCCGGGCGCGTGGCCGACATCGGCACCGGTGCCGGCCTGCCGGGCATTCCGCTGGCGATCAACGACCCGCACCTGCGCGTGAGTCTGGCCGAAACGGCCGGCAAGAAGGCCCGTTTCCTGCGCGAAGCGGTGCGCCAGCTCGGGCTTGCCAACGTGTCGGTGCACGCCTGCCGCGCCGAAGACGTGCCCGAATCGGGCCAGCACGACCAGCTCATCGCGCGCGCCCTGGCCCCGCTTGACGGTATCCTGACGCTCGGCGGACACCTGCTGCGGCCGGGCGGACGGCTGCTGGCGATGAAGGGCCGGGTTCCGACCGGGGAAATCGCCGCGCTGCCGGACGGCTACCGCCATCTGGCCACCCATCCACTCCATGTGCCGGGGCTTGATGCCGAGCGGCACCTGATCATTGTCGAAAAAACCGGATAGAACGCCTCCATGTCGCGCATCATTGCAGTGGTCAACCAGAAGGGCGGAGTCGGCAAGACCACCACCGCCGTCAACCTGTCGGCGGCGCTGGCCGAAACCGGCCGGCGCGTGCTGCTGGTCGACATGGACCCGCAGGGCAACGCCACGATGGCCTCGGGCGTGGACAAGCGCGAGGCGCACCCCTCCGGCTGCGAGGTGCTGCTGGGCGAAGCCGACGCACAGGCCGCAATCCGCCCCACCGCCGGAAAGTACGACCTGCTGCCCAGCAACACCGACCTCATCGCGGCCGAGCTGCAGCTCATGGACCTGCCCGAGCGCGAGCGTCGCCTGAAGCTCGCGCTGGAGCCGGTGGCACGCGGCTACCAGTACGTCATCATCGACTGCCCGCCGTCGCTGAGCCTGCTCACGCTCAACGCGCTTGCCGCCGCCGACAGCGTGCTGGTGCCGATGCAGTGCGAATACTTCGCGCTGGAAGGCATCGCCGCGCTCACCGACACCATGGAGGCGGTGCGCCGCCGCCTGAATCCCACACTGGAAATCGAAGGCATCGTGCGCACCATGTACGACGTGCGTACCGGCCTGACCAGCGCGGTGTCGGCCGAACTGCAGCGCCACTTCGGCGACAAGCTCTACCGCACCGTGATTCCGCGCAACGTGCGCCTGGCCGAAGCCCCCAGCCACGGCCAGAGCATCGTCGAGTACGACCGCGGCTCGCGCGGCGGCGTCGCCTACCTTGGCCTGGCCGGCGAGATCATCGGGCGCGAGCGCCAGCACACCCATCGCCCGGAGGCACACTGATGGCAACAAAGAAACCTGCGCTCGGGCGCGGCCTGTCCAGCCTGATCCGCGAGACCGTAGCGGCCGATGCGCCGGCGGCGGGCGAGCGGATGACCACCTTGCCCATCGAGAAGCTGCAGCCTGGCAAGTACCAGCCGCGCAGCCACATGGACCCGGAGCGGCTGGAGGAGCTGGCCGAGTCGATCCGCGCCCAGGGCCTGATCCAGCCGATCATCGTGCGCGGCATCGGTGCCGGGCGCTACGAGATCATCGCCGGCGAGCGCCGCTGGCGCGCGGCCCAGCTTGCCACGCTGCGCGATGTGCCGGTGGTGATCCGCGAGATCGAGGACAACACCGCGCTGGCGATGGCGCTGATCGAGAACATCCAGCGCGAGGACCTCAATCCGCTGGAGGAAGCCCTCGCGCTGCAGCGCCTGATCGACGAGTTCAGCCTCACCCACCAGCAGGCCGCCGAAGCCGTGGGCCGCTCGCGCGCCTCGGTCAGCAATCTCTTGCGCCTGCTGGAACTGCCTGAAGCCATCCGCGCCATGGTCGAGCGCCGCGCGCTGGAAATGGGCCACGCGCGCGCCCTGCTCACCCTGCCGCCGCCGCAGGCGCTGGCGCTGGCGCAGCAGGCCGCGGCCGAAGGCTGGTCGGTGCGCGAAACCGAGCGCCGCGTGCAGGCGCTGCAAAAAGGCGTTCCCGCGCCCGCGAAGCCCGCCACCCAGCGGCCCGACGCCAACGTCGCCGCACTGGAGCGCGAGCTGTCCGAATCCTTCGGCGCAAAGGTCAGCCTGCAATCGGGCCGCGGCGGGCGCGGCAAGCTTGTCATCAGCTACCACAGCCACGACGAATTGGATGGCATCCTGGCGCGGATGCGGCGCTGAGCGATCCCGCCCGACCGGCGCGGTTCACTCACGCGAACACGTACCGCACCACGTGGAAGAAGATCGGCGCGGCGAAACTCACTGAATCCAGCCGGTCGAGCATGCCGCCGTGGCCTTCGATCATCCGGCCCCAGTCCTTGGCACCGAGGCTGCGCTTGACCGCCGAGAGCGCCAGCCCGCCGAGGAAACCGCAGGCCACGATCAGCAGCGACATCAGGCCCGACTGCAGCGGCGTGAACGGGGTGATCCACCACAGCGCGGCACCCACGCCGGCTGCCGACAGGCCGCCGCCGACCAGTCCTTCGACGGTTTTCGACGGACTCACCTCCGGTGCCAGCCTGTGCCGCCCGAACAGCTTGCCGAACACGTACTGCAGGACATCGGAAAGCTGCACCACCAGCAGGAGGTAGAGGAGCAGCAGCAGGTTGCCGTTCTCGTAGCCGGGAATGTCGAGCAGCAGCAGCGCCGGCGCGTAGCTGATGCAGTACACCGTCAGCATCAGTCCCCACTGGATTTTCGTGTTGCGCGCGAGGAAGTCCTCGGTGTCGCCGGCCAGCGCCGACACCGCCGGCAGCAGCAGGAAGCCGTACACCGGAATGCACATCACGAACAGGCCGTACCAGTCGATCCCGATCAGGAAATACTGCAGCGGAATGCCGACGTAGAAGCACAGCACCAGCACCAGGTGGTCGCCGCGCCGCGTCGGCGTAAGCGTGACGAACTCGCGCAGCGCCAGGAACGAGGCGATGGCAAACAGCACCAGGGTGGCCACCTTGCCGAGCAGGAAGCACGCGCCCAGCACCGCCACCATCACCCACCAGGCGTTGATCCGCGCCACGAGATTGTCCACCGTCGCGCCGGGCCTGCGCCGTTTGAGCACGGCGGCGATCGCGCTGGCGACCACCAGCAGCACGAGGATTCCACCCATCACCTGCCAGAACTCGACCGGCGCGCGCTGCAGTAGCACCTGGATTCCCCGCATCATCGAATCGTTCATGCCAGCTCCATCACTGCCGCCCGCGCCCGCAGCAGGTAGTCATCCTTCGACTCCCCGGCCTCCGGTCGCACCACCGGCCCGAATCGTGCCGTGCAGATCAGCGGCACCGGCAGCAGGCTGCCCTTGGGCAGGCTGCGGCGGGCGTTGTCGAGGTAGACCGCCACCGGCTCCACCTCCGGATGCGCGAGCGCAAGGTGGTAGAGACCGGACTTGAAGCGGCCCGGAGTTTCATCCGGGGTGCGGGTGCCCTCGGGAAACAGGATCAGCGAATCGCCCTGCGCCAGCGCGTCGTGCAGCGGCGCGAGCGGGTCATCCTCGGGATTTTTGCGCTGGCGCTCGATCAGCACCGCGTTGAGCGCGCGATGGGCGATCACCGCGCGCAGGCCGCCGCCCCAGTAGTCCTTCGCCGCCACCGGACGGGTGCGTCGGCGCGGTTCGGGCGGCAGCGCGGCCCACAGCGTCACGGTATCCAGGTGGCTGCCGTGGTTGGCGAAATAGATGCGCTGGCGCGGCTCGGGCCGGGTTCCGATCCAGCGCGGATAGGCACCGAACAGCAGCCGCGCCAGGAACACCAGCAGGCGCGCCAGCATCAGCCGCGCGCCCGCAGCTGTGCGGCGATGGCGCGGGTCCGCAGCACGCAGGTCAGCGCGCTGCCGAAGGCGATCACGAGGCCGCCTGCGAGCAGCGCGTGGCTGCTGCCACGCCAGTGCAGCTCGGCCGCGCCGATCACGAGCGCGGCGGTCATCACCGCCATGCGGTGCGGCTTGGCCTGCGGGCCGCGGAAGTCCTGGGGAAAGCCGAGGCTGCCGCCGGTCACGCGGATATACGCGGTGAGCGCGGCCAGCAGGGCCATCAGCCAGCCGAGCGCGTCGTATCCGGCGGCGTGTCCGAGCGCGACCAGGAGCAGCGCGTCCTCGATCCGGTCGGGAAGCTCGTTGTAGAGGGTCCCCACCGGCGATTGCCTGCCGCCCTCGATCGCCACCATGCCGTCGAGCATGTTGCACAGCAGGCGTAGCTGCACGCAGGCGGCCGCGCCGACGAAGCCCCACGGCATCGGCCAGTAGAACAGCAGCGCCGCGCCGGCAAGGGCGAAACCGATGCCGAGCACGGAAATCTGGTTGGGCGTGATCGGCGTGCGCGAGAGCGCGCGCGCCAGCGCGGTGGCCCAGCGCGCGCTGCGGGTGGTCAGGGGACGGCGGTCGGCTTCGGACATGGGCAGAGGTTCCTGAAGGATCAGGCCGCCTTGTCGCCCGCCGGCTCCGCCCGTCCGGGCAACTCCGCCGGCAGCGGCGGCATCGCGCCGCGCCAGCGCCGCAGGGTGCGCTGGAAAAACAGGCTGTTGGGAATCTGCAGCACCGTACCTGCGGCTTGTCCGTCGGTTTCCTGCAGGGTGGTGTAGATCAGGTTCACGTCGAGCACGCGCCCACGCAGGCCGGGCTTCTCGCCATTTTCCAGCAGCTCTACCAGATCGCCCACGCGAAACGCGCGCGTGGTCAGGATCAGGAACGAGCAGAAGATGTTGGACAGCACGCTCCAGGCCGCGAAGAACGCCACCGCACCCACCGCCGCGAAACTGGTGAAGGCGGTCCACAGCACCGTGGCCGAGACCCCGGCCACGTCCAGGATCATGAGGCTGGCCGCGGAGAAAACGACGAAGCTGGTGAGCCGTCGAACCGCGATGCGCACGTTGGGCGGCAGCGCGGTGCGCGCGATCAGCCGGCGCGACACCCAGCGCAATAGCTGCGTGATCGCCAAAATCAGGACGATCTTCAGGGCCGGCGGCCCGAGGGCCGACCAGTCCTGCATCCATGCGGGCAATGTGAAGGGCATCGTTCCTCGGCGTGTCGTCGGCCTCGCGCATCGTATCCGCGCCCGGCTGATTTCGCAGCCCGGTTCGACCAGGGGCAAGACGCGAGCGCGGCGGGCGCGGATAATCGCGGTCTTTTCCACGGGAACCTGCGCGATGGACACCAGCGACGCCCTCATCATCGGCGGCGGCCACAACGGCCTGGTCTGCGCGGCCTACCTCGCCGCCGCCGGCCTGTCGGTCAGGGTGCTGGAAGGGCGCGGTGACGTGGGCGGGGCCGCGGTCACCGAGGAGTTCCATCCGGGATTCCGCAACTCCACCGCCAGCTACACCGTGAGCCTGCTCAATCCGCAGGTGATCGCCGACCTGCGTCTTCACCAGCACGGCCTGCGCGTGGTCGAGCGCCCGTATTCCAATTTCCTGCCGCTGCCCGACGGCAGCGCATTCCGCCTCGGCGGCGAAGAAGGCGCGGCGCAGCTGGCGCGCGTCGCGCCGCGCGATGCGCAGCGTCTGACCGAATACCATGCCATGCTCGAACGCGTGGTGGCGGTGCTGCGCGAACTGATGGCGCGCACCCCGCCCAACCTCAGCGACCGCTTCGTGCTGGCCGACTGGCTGGCCTCGTGGAAGGTGGCGCGCGAGCTGCGCCGGCTCGACATGCGGGGACGGCGCGACCTGCTGGATCTTTTCACCAAATCCGCCGGCGAGATGCTCGACCACTGGTTCGACTACGAGCCGCTCAAGGCCGCGCTGGGCTGGGATTCGGTGGTCGGCAACTTCGCCAGCCCCTGGACGCCCGGCAGCGCGTACGTGCTCTTGCACCACGTCTTTGGCGAGGTCAACGGCAAGCAGGGCGTCTGGGGCCACGCGATTGGCGGAATGGGTGCGATCACCCAGGCGATGGCGGCCGAGTGCCGCGCGCGCGGCGTGGCGATCCACACCGATGCGCCGGTGGCGCAGGTGCGGGTGCAGGCGGGACGCGCCACCGGCGCGGTGCTGCAGGACGGGCGCGAATTCGGCGCGCGCTGCGTGATTTCCAACGTCAACCCGAAGCTTCTCTATCAGCGCCTCGTGCCGCAGGAGGCCCAGCCGGACGAGCTGCGCGAGCGCATCGCGCGCTACCGCTGCGGTTCGGGCACCTTCCGCATGAACGTGGCGCTGTCGGAGCTGCCGGATTTCACCGCCGCGCCCGGCACCGCGCTCGCGCCGCACCACCAGAGCGGCATCCTGATCGCGCCTTCGCTGGCCTACATGGAACGCGCGTACTTCGATGCGAAATCGCGCGAGCACAATCCCGGCTGGGCGCGCGAGCCGATCGTGGAACTGGTGATTTCCTCCACCCTGGACGACAGCCTCGCGCCGCCCGGCCGGCACGTCGCCAGCCTGTTCTGCCAGCACGTCAGTCCCGAGGTCGAAGGCGGTTGGGATACCCACCGCGACACCGTGGCGAAACTCATGATCGACACCGTGGATCGGGTTGCGCCCAATTTCGCGCGCAGCGTGCTGGGCTACCGCGCGCTCTCGCCGCTGGATCTCGAACGCGAGTTCGGCCTGATCGGCGGCGACATCTTCCACGGCGCGCTGGGTGCCGACCAGCTCTTCAGCGCGCGTCCGCTGCTGGGACAGGGCAACTACCGCGGCGCACTGGCCGGGCTTTACCTGTGCGGCTCGGGCACCCATCCGGGCGGCGGCGTCACCGGCCTGCCCGGCCGCAACGCAGCGCGCGAGGTGCTGCGCGATCTGGGCCGGCGCACCCGCTGAAGCCCGCATCGGCTAGAGTTGCCGCGTCATTCTCGGGGGCCGCGATGGACGACATCCAGAATCTGGTAGCCAGGGTCGCACGACTCGATCCGCGCAGCGGCGCGGACCTGCTCAAGGCCGTGCCCGATGCCCGGATCGCCGATGTCCTCAGCCGCATGCACATCGGCCACGCGGTCGAGGTGCTGGAGGAGTTCGAGCCGGCGCGGCGCGAACGGATCGCGGGTGCGGTACCGTTCGGGCGCGAGCCGCTGTGGCTGGTCGGCCACACCTATCCCGAAGGCACCGTTGGACGGCTGATGGAAAAACCGCCGGCGGTGTTCCCGCCCGGTGCCAGCGCCGGCAGCGTGATCGAAGCCCTGCGCGGGATCGTGCGCCAGCGCATGGTCGTCTACGTCTTCGTCACCGAAGCCGACGGCCGCCTCGTGGGCGTGGTGGCCTTCCGCGAACTGGTGTTCGCCGACCCTGGTGCCACGCTTGCGGACATCATGCTGCGCGAGCCGTTCTCGCTGCATCCCGAACAGAAATTCGTGGACGCGATGCGCGCCGTGGTCAAGCGCCACTTCCCGATCTACCCGGTCTGCGACGCGGCCGGCCGGCTGCTGGGCGTGGTCAAGGGGCAGGCGCTGTTCGAGCAGCAGGCCTTCGAGATTTCCGCACAGGCCGGTGCCATGGTCGGCGTGGAAAAGGAGGAGCGTCTGGCCACGCCCTGGCAGCGCAGCTTCCGCTTCCGCAACCCCTGGCTGCTGCTCAACATGCTGATCGCCTTCGGCGCGGCCACCGTGGTCGGCATGTTCGAGGCCACCATCGACCAACTCGTCATCCTTGCCGCCTTCCTGCCGGTGATGTCGGGCCAGTGCAGCAACCTCGGCGCGCAGGCGCTGGCGGTCACCATTCGCGGCATGACGCTGGGCGAACTGCGCGAAACCCCGCCGTGGAAGGTGCTGGCCAAGGAAGCCTGGCTCGGCCTCCTGAACGGGGCGATCAGCGGCGTGCTGGCCGGCACCGCGCTCTACTTCGTCGCGCGCTCGCAGGATCAGGTATCGCCGCTGTGGCTGGCCGGCACCATCTTCGTGGCGCTGTCGGTGAGCTGCATGTTCGCCGGCCTCGCCGGCAGCGCCATCCCGATCGTGCTGCGCCGCCTCGGTGCCGATCCGGCCACCGCCTCGGCCATCTTCCTGTCGGTCGCCACCGACATCAGCAGCATGGGCCTGTTCCTGAGCCTGGTGGCGCTGCTGCTGCACTGATCCCGCGTGGCCCCGTCGGGGGCGTAGTCCCGACCTGCGGCCAGCACCGCCATGCGACGTAGGTCGGCCCTACGCGGCCGACGCTGCGGGGCGTTGAACATCCTGCGGCGCGCCGAGCACCGCGTCGGGAACGTAGCCCCGACCTGCGGCATCACAGGAGCGGCCTTGTCCGCGATGGCCGCTGCGGGAAGGATCGGGTTTGTCCGCGACAAGCGCACCGGGCGAACAGGCACCCCGCGTTCCGCCTGCCGTCAATCGAAGCGCAGATGCTTGACCGACTTTCCGCGGCGGCGGATCAGCTTGAGCGATTCGATGCCGATCTGGATGTGGCGTTCCACGAAGGTGTTGGTGACCACCGTATCGCTGGCCTCCGTCTTCACGCCTTCCGGAATCATCGGCTGGTCGGACACCAGCAGCAGCGCGCCGGAGGGAATCGAGTTGGCGAAGCCGGCCGCGAAGATCGTCGCGGTTTCCATGTCCACCGCCATGCAGCGCATCAGGCGCAGGCGCTCCTTGAAGGCCTCGTCGTGCTCCCAGACGCGGCGGTTGGTGGTGTAGACGGTGCCGGTCCAGTAGTCGTGGCCGAGATCGCGGATGGTGGTGGACACCACGCGCTGCAGTGCGAACGCGGGCAGCGCCGGCACTTCCGGCAGGAGGTAGTCGTGCGAGGTGCCCTCGCCGCGGATCGCGGCGATCGGCAGGATCAGGTCGCCGAGCTGGTTCTTCTTCTTGAGCCCGCCGGTCTTGCCGAGGAACAGCGCGGCCTTGGGCGCGATGGCCGAGAGCAGGTCCATCACGGTGGCGGCATTGGGGCTGCCCATGCCGAAGTTGATCATGGTGATGCCGTCCGACGTGCAGCTGGGCATCGGGCGGTCGCGCCCGACCACATCACCGCCGGTCATGCGGGCGAAGTGATCGACGTAGCCGCCAAAATTGGTGAGCAGGATGTGCTCGCCGAACTGGTCGAGCGGCACGCCGGTGTAGCGCGGCAGCCAGTTGCCGACTATCTCGTGTTTTTCTTTCATGGGGTCATTCCAGCAGAGCGCCGGCGGCACCGCGCCGGCAGGAGTCATTCATTCATCAGGCCGCGGGATTCTAGCCGCACGCGGCCGAACCGCGCGCTACTGCCAGCGCGCGGCGACGCGGCGGGCCAGGGCATAGGGCTCCGGATCGTTGCGATTGGTCAGCAGCACCACGGTCAGGCGCTGCGCCGGCCAGCGCAGGATGACGTTGCGAAATCCGATGCTTTCGCCCGAGTGCCACTGCAGGCCATCCTGCAGCCGCCAGCCGAAACCGTAGCCGGCCACGTCCGGTTCGTCGGTCGCGGTGGCGGGCGTGACGGCGAGCGTGCGCCAGGGGTCGTGCAGCAGGCGATCGTCGTAAAGGGCCGCGTCCCAGCGCGCCAGATCGTCGATCGAGGCGTAGATTCCGCCGTCGCCGAGCACCGCGCTGGTGGTGCTCTGATCGGTGCGCTGCCAGGCCTCGTCGATGAAGCTGTAGCCGAAGGCGCGCTCGGGCACCTGGCTGCGGCCGTCCTCGAAAGCCACCGAATCCATGCCCAGCGGCAGGAAGATGCGTTCGCGCAGGAAATCGGCGTAGCGCTGCCCGCTGGCGCGCTCCACGATCAGGGCAAGAAGGGCGTAGCCGCTGTTGCTGTAGCGATAGCCGGTGCCCGGATCGAAATAGCCGCCGTTCTCGCGTGAAACGAGATCCAGCACGTCGGCGTCGTGTACCTGCCGGGTGTCGGCCGGATCCATCAGGTCCTCGTAGTCCAGCAGGCCGCTGGTGTGGCTGAGCAGGTGCCGCAGGGTGACGGCGTCGGCCGAGGCCGGCAGCTCGGGCAGCCAGCGCCGCGCCGGATCGTCGATCGACAGCACGCCATCCTGCGCCAGCAGCAGGACGGCCGTAGCGGTGAACTGCTTGCTGATCGAGGCCAGCCGGAACGCGGTGGCAGGCGTCACCGCACGCGCGGTTTCCAGGTCGGCCAGACCGAATCCGCGCCGCACGACGGCCTCGCCGTCGTGGATCACCAGCAGCGCGGCACCGGGAACGTCGCCCTGGTAGGCGCGCAGCTCCTCGTCCGCCGCGGCGGCGACAGGCTGGCTCACGGTGGGCGCTGCGGGCGGGCTCACGTCGGGTGCCGCAGGTTGGCAGGCGGCGAGCGAGAAGGCCGCCGCAAGGCAGCACAGGGCAATCCGGATTGGAGCAGGCATGGCGTCATCCCACGGGGCCACAGGAAAGCGGGTGAGCGTACAGGCAAGTGCGTGCCGGCGTGCGCGTCCGGATCGGCCCACTGCTCCCGACCTGCCCCGTGCGGGTAGGCGAACGGCAGCGCCTCTGGCAGGATGGGACCCTGCCGCGCAGGCCGATGGACTCGCAATCCCCGGTTCCGGCGAGCACAATCGTTTTGTCGCCTCGTTGAGACAGACCCGATGAGCAAACGCTTCTTCATCACCTTGCCCAATCCATCCGCCGCGCGCGGCAGCGATCCGGAGCTCGCCTTCCAGGCGCACGGTGCCGAGGCCTTTGCGCGCGAGCTGCGCGAAGCGCTGGCTTCGCCGGCACTCTTCGAGCGTTGGCGCGACCGCCAGGACGACCCGGACGCGGTGGATCCGCGCCTGGGAGAAGTCGACCCGGATGCCGGAGTGCGCGCGCGGCAGAAGGATCTGGTGATCGATCTGGAAGTGGACACGACGCTGCCGGGCGAGATCCTGCGCCAGCGGCTGCGCTGGCTCGCGGGAAGCGCTTGGCAATTGCGCGACGTCGGAGAAACCTGAGGCGTGGCGCGCGGCGTGCCGGACAATTCGCCGCAGCACGAGGGGTCGTGCGGAAAACGCCCGATATCGGGATGGAAAACAGGTTTGCAGGGGGACGGATGGGACTCTTCAATCGATTGATCAGGCTGTTCGGCAAGGCCGAGCCACGGCCCGCGACCGTCCCGTCGCCAGAACGGGATGGGACCGACGCACCGGAACCGGCAGCCACGGAGGTTCCCGAGGTGCCGCCCGCGCCGCCGAGCGGACCGCCGCGCGGGCGCGAGCGTCGCCAGCACGACCGCTCGCCGGCCGCCGAAGGCGTTCGCGTCCTGGTGGTGGACGACTCGCCCACCATCGTGCTGATGCTGCGCCGCATGCTGACGCAGAACGGCTACGAGGTCAGCGAGGCCTCCGATGCCGAAACCGGTCTGGAGGTCGCCCGCAACACCCCGCCGCACCTGATCTTCCTGGACATCGTGCTCCCAGGCATGAACGGTTTCGAGGCGCTGCGCCGCCTGCGCCGGGATCCGGTGACGCGCGGCATTCCGGTCATCATGATCTCGGGCAACGAGTTGGCCACCGAGCAGTTCTACGCCCAGCGCATCGGTGCCGACGACTTCATGAAGAAGCCGTTTTCGCGCTCGGAGGTGTTCATGCGCATCGAAAAGATGCTCGGCCCGGACCGCATCCCGCACCGCCAGCCCGCATCCGCGGGCTGATCTTCCCGGCGCTCAACCGCCGCTCAATCCGCCGTCATCTGCGCCGCCTGATCGGTGCGGATCTGCGCGTCCACCGCCGCGATGGCGGTCATGTTGACCACGCGCCGCACGGTCGCCGCCGGGGTGAGGATGTGGGCCGAGCCGTTCACGCCCATCAGGATCGGCCCGAGGCCAACGCCGTCGGTCATGGAACGCACCAGGTTGTAGGCGGTGTTGGCCGTGCTGAGGTCGGAGAAGGCGAAGAGGTTGGCGCGCCCCTTGAGCCGTGAGTTCGGGAAGAGGCGGTCGCGAATCACGGGATCCAGCGCCGCATCCACCTGCATCTCGCCTTCCGCCTCCAGATTGGGGGCGCGCTTGCGGATCATTTTCAGCGCGTCGCGCATTTTCTGTGCGCCGGCATCGTCACGGCTGCCGAAATTGGAGTGTGAAATCAGCGCCAGCTTGGGCTCGATGCCGAACAGCTTGAGCCGCAGGCTGGCCTGGAGCGCGGCCTCGGCGATCATCTCGGCGCTCGGATCGACCTGGACGTGGGTGTCGACGAAGAAGAACACGCCCTTGTCGTTGATCACCGCCGACAGTGCCGCAGTGCGCGACACACCCGGATCGCGGCCCAGCACGTTGAGGATGTAGGCCAGCTTCTTCTGGTAGCGCCCGACGACGCCGCACAGCATCGCGTCGGCCTCGCCCCGGCGCAGCATCAGCGCCGCGATCACCGTCGCGCGCGAGCGCACCACGGCCTTCGCCGCCGCCGGCGTGACGCCACGGCGCGCCATGATCTCGTGGTAGAGCTGCCAGTATTCGTTGAAGCGCGGGTCGTCGTCGATGTTGGTGAGGTCGAAGTGTTCGCCGGGGCGGATGCGCAGCCCCAGACGCCCGATGCGCGCCTCGATCACCGCCGGGCGGCCGATCAGGATCGGCCGCGCCAGGCCCTCGTCCACCACGGTCTGCACCGCGCGCAGCACGGTTTCCTCCTCGCCCTCGGCGTAGGCCACGCGCTGCAGGTTGGCGCGCGCCTGGGAGAACACCGGCTTCATCGCCATGCCGCTGCGGAACACGAACTGGTTGAGCTTGTCGCGGTAGGCACCGAAGTCCTCGATCGGGCGCGTGGCCACGCCGGAGCTCATCGCCGCGCGCGCCACGGCCGGTGCCAGCATTTCCATCAGGCGCGGGTCGAACGGGCGCGGGATGAGGTAATCGCGCCCGAAGCAGGGAGCGTCGTCGCCGTAGGCGGCACCCAGGTCGGTCGCCTCCATGCGGGTGAGCGCCGCGATCGCGTGCACGCAGGCGAGCTTCATTTCCTCGGTGATGGTGGTGGCTCCCACGTCCAGCGCGCCGCGGAAGATGTAGGGGAAGCACAGCGCGTTGTTGACCTGGTTGGGATAGTCCGAACGGCCGGTCGCGATGATCGCGTCGGCGCGAACCGCGCGCGCGTCCTCGGGCAGGATTTCCGGATACGGATTGGCCAGCGCCAGAATGATCGGATTCTCCGCCATCGACGCCACCATCTCCGGCTTGAGCACGCCGCCGGCCGACAGGCCCAGGAAGATGTCGGCCCCCGCGACGATTTCGCCCAGCGTGCGCTTGTCGGTGTCGCGCGCGTAACGCGCCTTGTCCGGATCCAGGTGCGGGCGGCCGGTGTAGAGCACGCCCTCACGGTCCACCGCCAGGATGTTCTCCGGCTTCATGCCCAGCGCCACCAGCATGTCCAGGCAGGCGATGCCGGCCGCGCCGGCACCGGAAGTGGCCAGCTTCACATCCTCGATGCGCTTGCCGGCAACCAGCAGGGCGTTGACCACGGCCGCGCCGACGATGATCGCGGTGCCGTGCTGGTCGTCGTGGAACACCGGGATCTTCATCCGCTCGCGCAGCTTGCGCTCGACGATGAAGCACTCCGGTGCCTTGATGTCTTCCAGATTGATGCCGCCGAAAGTCGGCTCCAGGCTGGCGATGATCTCGACCAGCTTGTCCGGGTCGTTCTCGTCGACCTCGATGTCGAACACGTCGATGCCGGCGAACTTCTGGAACAGGACGCCCTTGCCTTCCATCACCGGCTTGCCGGCCAGCGGCCCGATGTTGCCCAGGCCCAGCACCGCGGTGCCGTTGGTGATGACCGCGACCAGGTTGGCGCGCGCGGTCAGCTCGGAGGCGGCGGACGGATCGGCGACGATTTCCTCGCAGGCATGTGCCACGCCGGGGGAATAGGCCAGCGCGAGATCCCGCTGCGTCACCATGGCCTTGGTCGGGGTCACCTTGATCTTGCCGGGCGGATCCTGGCGGTGGTAATCGAGGGCGGCCTGGCGGAAGGCGTCTTGGCTGGACATGGGCTGGCTCTGGAAAATGAAAGGCGAGAAACCGGATTCTAGCGCGCGCGTGCCGCCGGTTCGTGGCTGATTGCGCAACAAAGGCGGAGCGTGCGGGCGCGACCGCTTCCCCGGCGTGGCCGCACGATTTGAACGACAATGTCGCCCGACAAGATGGGACGCGGAGTGCCGGTGACAGGAATTGGCGGTTTCGACGGATGGCGCAGCCGTCTCGCCCTGGCCTTCGCGCTGGTCGCGGCACAGGCGGCGCTGTGGCTCAATCCCGGCTACTTCAGCCATGACGAGCTGCAGTGGGGCGCGCGCGCCGCGGTCGAGCACTGGCGCGATCTGCCGCTCGAGTCCTTTTCCGACTGGCGCAGCTTTCAGTTCCGACCGCTCACCTTCAATCTCTGGCTGCTGCTGTCGCACGCGCTGTTCGATACGCCGCGCCTGTTCCATGCGGTCCTCGTCGCGCTGGGCACGCTCAATGCGTTGCTGTTGGCGCGCGTGCTGCGCGGGACCGGCTGCCGCAACGGCGTGGCATCGGGCGCGGCGCTCGCGTTCGGACTCAGCCCCTTTGCCGCCTGGGTGCACGGCTGGGTCGGCTGCCTGGCCGATCTGCTGTGGGTGGGTCTGGGGCTGGGCATCGTCGCGACGCTGCAGCGGCTGGATGCCACCGCCGTCGTCGGTGATGAAGATACGGGTCGACGTGGGGGGCGCTTTTCATGGCTCATCGCCGCCGTCACTGCCGCGCTTGCCACCACGCTCGCGCTGCTGTCCAAGGAAGCAGCCCTCTCCATTCCCGCCCTGCTCGGGCTCGGCGCGCTGGTGCTGCGGCTGCGGCGCACCTGGCTGGCGGCGGCGCTCGCCAGCGCTGCCGTCGCGCTCGCGTATCTGGCGCTGCGGCTGACCGTGCTGACGGCGGCACCGCACGATTCGACCTACGATCCGGCGTGGGCGGCGGTGCCGCGTGGCTGGGCGATGTACCAGTTGTTTCCGTGGGCGTTGGGCGTATCGGAAGTGCACGTGCTGGCACTGGCATCACCGCAGCGCCTGGCCCTGTACGCCCTTCTCTTTGCCGCCTTCGCCATCGCCCTGTGGCGCGCATCGCCAAGGCTGTGGCTGGTCTGGCTTGCCGGCGGAGCGCTGGCGCTCGCGCCGGCGTTGGCCTTGCCTGTGCCTTCGAACCAGTACGGCTATGGCTTCGCCGCGCTGGGCTGCGGCGCGGCGGCGCTGGCCTGGGTCCGGCTGCGGCGGGGTGGTCGCATCACTCTCGCGCTGCTGGCCATCCTCGCGCTGGTGCACGGTGCGCAGATTCAGAAGCACATGCTGGAAACGGGCCGGCTGCAGGCCGTCTTTTCGCCTTCGCTGGCCGACGCCGCGCGCGCGCAGCCCGAGGGCGACATCCGCCTGTGGCCGGACGCGCCGAAGCAGGGTTTCGCGTATGCGCGCCTGAGTCACGACATTCCCGCGTATCGCGGCGTTCCCTTGGGGCCACGGGTGCAGATGGCCCGGAACCGCGACGAAGCCACGCATCGCATCACCGCGGCCGGCCGCGTGCAGGCGATGGGTGAACCGCAATGACCGCGACCGGGCGCGATCCATTGCTGCATCTCGCCGGCCTGGGCTGGCGCGAGGATCTGCCGGCCGCGCGCGCCTTCGCGCAGGCACCCGCGGGGCGCGTCGTGCGCGTGAGCGAGCAGCATCGCACCGGCTTTCGCGTCTGCGACGGCGAGCGCGAGTTTCCGGCGCAGTCGCCCGCGCCGTGGACGCGCGCCGGATTTCCGGCCGAGCAGCGCGCAGTGGTGGGCGACTTCGTGCGGCTCGAGGCCGAACGCGACCAGATCATCGAGGTGCTGCCGCGCAGCAGCCTGTTCCGCCGCGGCGCGGCCGGTGAACACCTGAAGGTGCAGCCGATCGCCGCCAACATCGACACCGTGCTGGTGGTCACCGGCCTGGATGGCGACTTCAACCCGCGCCGGCTGGAACGCTACCTGGTGCTGGTGCGCGCCAGCGGCGCGGAGCCGGTGCTGGTGCTGACCAAGCTCGACCGCTGCGATGACGCCGGCGCGCTGCGTGCACGCCTCAGCGACATCGAGGCCGGCGGCGTCCCGGTGGTGAGCGTCAACGCCAAGGAGCCCGACAGCGTCGCCGCCCTCGCCCCCTGGCTTGGCAGCGGCCGCACCGTGGTGCTGGTGGGTTCCTCGGGAGCCGGCAAGTCCACCCTCACCAACACCCTGATGGGTCGCAGCAGGATGCGTACCGGTGCGGTGCGCGAGCGCGACTCGCGTGGCCGCCACACCACCACCCATCGCACCCTGATGACCCTGCCCCAGGGCGCATGCCTGATCGACACGCCGGGAATGCGCGAGCTCAAGCTCACCGGCGGGGAGGACGTGGCCGACCGGGTGTTCGAGGACATCGAAGGGCTCGCCACCGGCTGCCGCTTCCGCGACTGCCGCCACGATGCCGAACCCGGCTGCGCGGTCCGCGCCGCGCTTGCGGCCGGCACCCTGGATCCGTGCCGATTCAACAACTACCGCAAGCTGCAGGCCGAGCGCGAGGCTGCGGCGAAGGTGCTGGCGGCGCGCCAAGCAGCACCTCAGGGGCGGCCGCGCGGGCCGCGCTGAATCCGCAGCGTCCGATCTGCCATCCGGGTGCGCGGAGCGCTTCAGTGCGCCGCCGCAGGATTGCGCACCAGCAGAATGTCCGTCGCGGCGGTTTCCAGGATGCGGCGGGCGATCGATCCGATCAGGATGTCGAACAGCGCGCTGCGGCCGTGCGTGCCCAGGACGATCAGGTCGGCCTCGTGGTCGCGGGCGTACTCGTAGGTGAGCCGCACCGGCTCGCCGTGCTCGACGTGAAGCCGGATCGCCTCGCGCGGCGCGGGATCGAGCGTCGCCGCGGCGAGGAAGTCCTGCCCCTCGCGGGTGGCCGCCTCGCGCCCCTGCGCGATCGCGCTTTGCGCCTTGGGATCCATCATGCCCAGGAACGGCACCTCGAAGGCATTGAAAACCGTCATCGGCACGCCGGCAAAAAGACCGGCCGCGCGCTCCAGCGCAAGTCGCGCCGACGGCGAGAAATCGCTCGCCAGCACGATGTTCCGATACGCACCGCGGGTGCGGTCGCGCACCACCAGCACCGGCACGGTGGCATGGCGCGCCAGCCAGTCGACGGTGGAGCCGAGCACCGTGCGTCCGAGCGATTCGCTGCGCGCGATGCCGGTCACGATCAGACCCGCGCCCTCCTCGGCAGCGACCCGTGCCAGGGTTTCGTTGACCCTGCCTTCTTCCACCCGCACCACGATATCCACGTCGGTCGCGGCGGCATCGCGGCGAAGCTGGCGCAGCGTGCGCGCGACCGGCCCGTCGCCGTCACCGCCCCAGGAGGGCGGCGGCGCGGCGCGCACGCGGGTTTCCGACAGCGTGCCGGGATCGACCACGGTCACGGCCACGAGCCGAGCCTGCCACTGGCGCGCCAGCTGCACGGCGCGGTCCAGCGCACGATCACAGCGTGCGGAAAGGTCGGTGGCCAGGAGAATCGTGCCGGGGATGGGATTGGATGCCGCTGTGCTCATGTGGGTTGTCCGGTTCCAGGCTGAAGAATCGGGCGGTCATCCACGCCGCCCTCAGGGCTGAAAGCCTAGCCGGTTGCAGGCCGCTGCGCTTGACCCCGGTCAAGTCGCCCGCGCGTCCGGCCGCGGCGCGCACGCTGCCTGCCACGGTGGTAGCGTGCCTGCGCCATCAACGACCCCTCGACCAACAGGAGACATGTTCATGCCCGGACAGCTGCGCCGCACCAAGATCCTTGCCACGCTCGGCCCCGCCACCGACGCACCCGGCGCGCTCGAGGCCCTGGTGGCGGCGGGCGTGGACGCGGTGCGGATCAACTTTTCCCACGGCAACCGCGCCGATCATGCGGCCCGCGTGGCGCGCGTGCGCGCGGCGGCCGCCGCTGCCGGGCGCGAAGTCGGCATCCTCGCCGACCTGCAGGGTCCCAAGATCCGCATCGAGCGGTTTGCGGAAGGCCGGGTGTCGCTCGCCGCCGGCGCGCCGTTCGCGCTGTACGCCCGCACCAACGCCGCGCCGGGTGATCAAACGGGCGTGGGCGTCTCCTACCTCGGCCTGATCAACGATGTGGCTGCGGGTGACGTGCTGCTGCTCGATGACGGGCTGGTGTCCCTGCAGGTGGACGCGATCGAGGGCGACACCATCCGCACCACCGTCATCAACGACGGCCAGCTCTCCGACCGCAAGGGACTCAACCGCCTTGGCGGCGGCCTGTCGCTCGATGCGCTCACCGACAAGGACCGCGCCGACATCCGCCTCGCGGCGGAGCTGGACGTGGACTTCCTGGCCGTGTCGTTCTGCCGCAGCGCGGCCGACATGGCCGAAGCACGTCGGCTGGCGCGCGAAGCCGGCAGTTCCGCACACCTGGTCGCCAAGATCGAGCGCGCCGAGGCGATCGAGCGCCTGACCGAGATCATCGACGCCAGCGACGTGGTGATGGTGGCGCGCGGCGATCTGGGCGTGGAGATCGGCGATGCGGAGCTGCCCGGCCTGCAGAAGAAGATCATCCGCGAGTCGCTCGATCGCGGCCGCGTGGTGATCACCGCCACCCAGATGCTGCAGTCGATGGTGGATTCGCCCATCCCGACCCGCGCCGAGGTGCTGGACGTGGCCAATGCGGTGATCGACGGCACCGATACGGTGATGCTCAGCGCCGAAACCGCGGCGGGAAACCATCCGGTCAAGGCGGTGGAAGCCATGGTGCGCATCTGCCTGGGTGCCGAACGCCAGTTCGAGCACGACACCGACTTCGAAAAGGCTCCGCGCGGCCTGGTCCACACCGATCAGGCCATCGCGCTGGCGACCATGTACCTGACCGAACACATCAAGGTCCGCGCGATCCTGGCGCTGACCGAATCCGGCGGCACCGCGCAGCATCTCTCGCGCTTCCGTTCCAACGCGCCGATCTACGGCCTCTCGCGCCACGAAGGCGCGCGCCACCGCATGGCGCTGATGCGCGGGGTCTATCCGATCGACTTCGACAGCGGCGAAAACCCGCCGCGCCAGGCCGCGCGCCGCGCGGTCGCGGCGCTGTTCGCGCACGGCGCGCTGGCCGAAGGCGATCGCGTGCTCATCACCAGCGGCGACCACATGGGCCACCTCGGCACCACCAATACCCTGCGCCTCCTGGGCGTGGGCACCAATGGCGAAGCCGAGGGCCTGGGAACGCTGTGATCGGCATGTCGCCTCTCCGCATCGCCGCATTCAGGAGCGTGCATGACAGCGCCTGCCCGATCTCCGACAATAGCCGGCGCTGGACCCTCGCTCGCGGCGCGCCGCGATACGCCACTTCCGGAGAATCCCATGGCCGAACCCGTACTCAACCCGCCCGAAGGCGGCGCAAAGATCACCATCCAGAACGGCGTCCTGAGCGTTCCGGACAATCCGATCATCCCGTTCATCGAGGGCGACGGCACCGGCCCGGACATCTGGCGCGCCTCGGTGCGCGTGCTCGACGCCGCGGTGGCCCGCGCCTACGGTGGCAAGCGCAAGATCCACTGGATGGAAATCTTCGCGGGCGAGAAGGCCAACAACCAGTTCGGCACCTGGCTGCCCGACGCCAGCGTACAGGCCTGCCGCGACTACCTGGTCTCGATCAAGGGCCCGCTCACCACGCCGGTCGGCGGCGGCATCCGCTCGCTCAACGTGGCCCTGCGCCAGATGCTCGACCTCTACGTCTGCCTGCGCCCGGTGCGCTGGTTCAAGGGCGTGCCCAGTCCGGTGAAGCGCCCGGATCTTGTGGACATGGTGATCTTCCGCGAGAACTGCGAGGACATCTACGCCGGCATCGAATGGGCCGCCGGCACACCCGAAGCCCAGAAGGTGCTCGACTTCCTCGCGCGCGAGTTCCCGCAGGTCGCCGGCAAGATCCGCTTCGGTTCGCAGGAAAAGACCAACGGCTGGCTCAAGGCGCTGGAAGGCATCGGCGGCCCGCACCGCGAACTGCCGGTGCAGGTGGGCCTCGGCATCAAGCCGGTTTCCTACCTGGGCACCGAGCGCCTGGTGCACAGCGCCATCGGCTACGCCATCGCCAACAAGCGCAAGTCGGTGACCCTGGTGCACAAGGGCAACATCATGAAGTACACCGAGGGTGCCTTCGCCGACTGGGGCTACAAGGTCGCGCGCGACTACTACGGCGCGGTGGAGCTGGACGGCGGCCCCTGGCACATCATCCCCGAGGGCAAGCCCGGTGCCGGCCTCGTCATCAAGGACGCCATCGCCGACGCCTTCCTGCAGCAGATCCTGCTGCGCCCCGCCGAGTACGACGTCTCCGCCACGCTCAACCTCAACGGCGACTACCTCTCCGACGCGCTGGCCGCGCAGGTCGGCGGCATCGGCATCGCGCCCGGCGCCAACATCAACTACGTCACCGGCCACGCCGTGTTCGAAGCCACCCACGGCACCGCGCCCAAATACGCCAACCAGGACAAGGTAAACCCCGGCTCGGTGATCCTCTCGGGCGAGATGATGCTGCGCTACATGGGCTGGAACGAAGCCGCCGACGCCATCATCCACGCCATGGACGTGGCCATCGGCAACAAGACCGTCACCTACGACTTCGCCCGCCTGATGGAAGGCGCGAAGGAAGTGAAGTGCTCGCAGTTCGCCGACGAGCTGATCAAGGCGATGTAGGCCTTTCCGGCTCGCAGGTGCTGGACGAAAAAGGCGCGGCCGCAAGGCTGCGCCTTTTCCCTTTTGGCGACCTCGACGCGCATCGGATCTACCAGCCCCACCATGCCCGGACCTGATGAAAAATGGCTCGAAGAAAGCTTGGTGCGACCTGGCCACGCGCGGGCGATGCTCACTGATCATTCGACCGAGAGATGTGCAGCTGCTCGGTCGCAACGATATTCCGCGAAGACTCGCGCGCCAAGATCACCGGCTACGCATCCCCAGGTTCAGGCCTGCGCCCGCAGCCATGCCCGCACCCGCGTCCCGTTCTGCTGCCGCACACCGATCCGCACTCCACCCCCCAGCATCAGTGCACGATCCCGCATGTTGCGCAGGCCGTTGCCGGACTTCGCAGTCGGAGAAAAACCCTTTCCATCATCCTCCACCGCGAGCACCAGCCACGGCTCACCGCGCCGCCAGTACAGGTTCAGGCGCACACGCACCTGCGTCGCGCCGGCATGGCGCACCACGTTGTTCACCGCCTCCTGGACGATGCGATACGCGGCCACCGAGGCCGCTTCGTCCAATGCCGTCAGCGCACCGGCATCGCGGGTATCAAGCGAAAAGCGCAAGCCTGCACGTTCGGCCTGCTGCCGGATGCTGCCGCGATCCATCGCCTTGAACAACCCCAATTCGTTCAATGCCAAAGGCCGCAGAGCTTCGATGGCCTCGCCCAGCGCCAGCCGCATGTCAGTGACCAGACTGCGCAATCCACTGATCCACGGCGCGTTCTGTGCCGGCGCATCCAGCTCCACCAGCTTCAACTGCGTCTGCAGCGCGGTAATGCTCTGACCCACCGAATCGTGCAGCTCCGTCGCTACCCGCCCGCGCTCCACTTCCGTTGCACGCACATTGCGGCCCACCGCATCCGCCAGCTCCCGCGCCATCGCCTGCTCGCGCAAGTGCGTCTGCCGCAACTCGCCCAGCGCCAGACGCAGATGATCAAGACTGGCCCCGAACATCAACGCCATCGCCCCGGAAATGGCCACGAACAACTGCATCCAGATGATGGAGTGCGAGGTTTCGGCAGCCAGGTGATCCTCCACCGCCAGCACGCAGCTCACCGCCAGCACTGAAATCACCGCCCCGCGCCAGCCATGCCGTGCTGCGAACACCACCACCGCCACCAGCAGCAACAGGCGCATGAACTCGATCAGGTTCGCGTTCGGAATGGCCTTGGATAGCAGCACGAACACCAGTGCCACGGGTGCCATCCAGACCAGCGCCTCCTTCACCACCTTCGCCGATCCACGCCGCAGCGAAGGTTCGACCAGCCATGCGACCAACGGCACCGCCAGCATGGTGCCGAGAAAGTAGCCCAGCAGGTTCTTCAATCCGAATGTGGCGAGCAGCGGCAGGGCGTTCTGCGCCGTGATGGCGACCGGATCGACGATGGCGCTGGCGCGCACATCCGCCACCCATCCATCACTCACCACGTAGGCGAGATCGGTGCCCGCTTGCAGCGACGCCGCCGCGAACACCACCAGATGCAGCCATGCCGTGCCTTCGGGCGTGGACACACTGCGAACATCGGGTAACACGCGGCGCAACCACGCGACCGGCAGCAGACAGGCCACCAGATCGCCCCAGTCCCCGATGAAGGACAACCACAACGCCTTGCCGGAAAACCTGTCCAGCCTGGCAATGTCCATCCATTCATCCGGTCGTTCCCAGGACTCTCCCAGGTTATACAGATACCGGCTCAACCCGAGAAACAGCACCATCCACCACCACGCCCGCTTCGGTGCGAGCCACAGGCAGGCGAAAAACAGCCCCGCCGCGATGTTCCAGTGCCAGAAACTGAGCTTGCCGATTCCGAATATCTGATCTGCCGCAATGGCGATGACTACCCACAGCCATGTGGGTAGAGGGGTAGCGGTGGGAGGGGATATGGGCGTGGTTAGGCGCATTCAGTGGTGGCCGTGGGCCGAAATTACGTTTGTGAAAGTTGTTGCAGGATAAAGCGAGATTCCGAGGTGGGCAAAGCACCCACTCAGTCGGATGACATGCCGCATTCGTGTTCCCACTCGTCGAGCATGGCTACGGATATCGGGGTTTCATCGGGAATACCTGCACGAAAATCCTTGACCTTGCGATGCGCGCACAAAGCGGCTTCAGGTTGTCGGCATCTTCTGATGACATAACTCTGCAACGCATCGCGGTTGTCACTGTCAGGGCGGATATCTTCCGAGAGTTCGCGAATACAGGCTTCTTCTGAAACTCCATGGTCGAGGCGTGGTGTGAGCTGATGTTGTCGTGACGCTGAATCGTGGCAGATGAGTTTTTCTGGCGGACTTTTTTCGCGACCCGACGAGTATTTGCTGAAATATTTTGCCGATATCGTTATTTCCTGTGATGTCATGCTTATTCCTTCAAACAGAAATCCGGCTTGATCGCTTCTTATCGATGAACTGATGCAATAGATCGCACTTCCTGTATCCAAGGGCGTGCAGTCCCCGTTTTGCATGCGCAACATCTCCACTTTTTGGGCCTCTATCGGTAGCCGTCCAAGATCAATTCCGGACTCATGAAAGTCGAGTCTCAGAATATTGTTAGAAATGGAGTAGGCTCCTCTGGCGTAGTTCCGAATTGCTTTTTGGTCGACCCCTCCGGTAACTAATTCGAATCTTCTACTGGGTGGAATGGCGGTGGTGATTTCATATAAGCTAGGGCCCTTGGTGGAAGAGCAAATCAGTTTTCTGCCGAGAAGATCAGTAGTTGTGATTGGTATATCCGTTACCGCACCCTGAGGGAGTTGCTTATCGCCTGGCGTGGTGCCAGTGAAGAGTCCAATTACGAGAATTGCCATAAGGGCAAATAGCGGCAGTCCAAACACCACGAATACCGCACTGCCCAGGATGATGAGTAAAGTTCGCTTGGAGATGGGCATGACAGATCAAACCCCCTCTGTTCTTACACGGTGGCGCAGACGCATACAGGCAGACGCCACGATGTCGAAGTCCTCTTCGAGGATGTGGGCGGGCATCTTCAGCGCGATTTGTTTTCGGCCCGATGCTGTTTTCTGCAGTGCGGTTTCCCAGTTAGGCTCGTTGCCGTATTGAACGAATACGACAAAGGCGCGGATATCGTCGTCTGGATCACCTGTCCAGTTCACGTCGCCATAGAATATCCGGTAATTGATCCCATCTCCGTGTGAAGATTTAACCAATTCGTGTTTCTTTTCTTTGTAAACTTCTCCGACCTTATCCATGTGATACTCCATTTTTCGCTGCGGCACGGCGGCGTTGAATGTTTCGACACAACATAAGCACAACACAATAAGAAAATTTCTTGGTGTCAGAGCGCCAAGAATCTTTCTTGCCCGCAACCCAAACCAATCTGCGACACTCGCCACATGACCAAGATTCTTCTGGTAGACGACCACGCCATCGTGCGCGAGGGTTTCAAGCGCTTGATTGAGCGCGATGGCGCGTTGAGCGTGGCCGGGGAAGCCGCGTCGCGGCTGGAGGCGCTGGCGTTGCTGCAAACGCTCGAACCCGATCTGCTCATCACCGACATTAGCCTGGCCGATGGCTCGGGCATGGCGCTGCTGCGCGATGCGCGCGAGCGGTTTCCCGCGTTGCGCTGCATCGTGCTGTCGATGCACGACAACCCGGCCTTCGTGGCCGAGGCGCTTGCGCTGGGCGCGCAGGGCTACGTCACCAAGGCGGCGGGTTCGGAGGAACTGATTGCCGCCATCGCAGGCGTGCTCGATGGCGGGCGCTATCTGAGCTGCGATGTGCGGCCTTCATCGCATCACGCGGTGGCGGCCTCGCGCTTCGAGCCTTCGCCGCGCGAGCGCGAGGTGTTGGGTCTTCTGGTGCGAGGCTTCATCCCCAAGGCCGCCGCCGTGGAAATGGGCATCAGCGACAAGACCTTCTACGCCCACCGCGCCCGGCTGCTGGAAAAACTCGGCGCAAGAAATGATCGCGATCTGGCGCGGCTGGCGGTGGAGTTGGGGTTGGTTTAGCGGTTCAAGCCGCGTCGCGCACCTGCATCTCGATGTGCAAACCCGCTGCTGCCGCCATGTTCACCAGCGCATCCAGCGCGAAAAGGTTGATCTTGCCGCGCATCAGGTCCGAGACACGCGGCTGGGTCACGCCGAAGAGTTGGGCGGCCTGCGCCTGTGTCATCTCGCTGCGGGCGATGTGTTGCTTGAGCGCCGCCATCAGGACGGAACGCAGCTTCATGTTTTCCGCCTCCTCCGGGGTGTTCTCGATGGCATCCCAGACGCTGGCGAATCGTTGTTTGCTCATTGGCGCAGTTCCTTCAACACGTCGCGGTAACGCTTTGCAGCCACATCCAGATCGGTCTTGCTCGTCTTTTCCGTTTTCTTCTGGAAGCAGTGGAGCACATAGACCGCCTCCGCAAACCTGGCGACATAGAGGACGCGGAACGCCCCGGTCGCATCGCGAATCCTGATCTCCTCCACGCCTTGGCCCACGGTGCTCATGGGCTTCCAGTCGTCCGGCTCCTGACCGTTCTGCACCTGATCGAGCTGATGCCCCGCCTCGCGCCTGACCGGGAGAGGAAAGGCGCGAAGATCATCCAGGGAGTTGCCCCGGAACTCGATAGGCTTGGGAGCGGCCATGTGCGCAACATATAAAATATTGTATGCCCCGGCAAGTGCTCCACGCGATTGTGTGGCGAGCTGGACGGCGGCCTCCGGCACATCCTCCCCGAAGACAAGCCTGATGGCGTCCTCATCTCAAGGACGCCATCGCCGATGCCTTCCTGCAGCGAATCCTGCTGCGCCCGGCCGAGTACGGCGTCTCCGCGCCGATCAACTTCCACGGCGACCACCTCTCCGGCGCGCTGGCCCGCCCCGGAGTCACGATCCCGCCTCAGCCCGTCGGCAGCCGCAGGATGAACATGGCCCCGCCCTCGGCGCGGCGGCGCGCCTCGAAGCGCGCGCCGTGCTCCTGGGCGATGCGCGCCACGATCGCGAGGCCCAGGCCGGTGCCGCGCGGCTTGGTGCTGCGGTAGGGCTCGAACCAGTGCAGGTCGAAGCCTTCCGGCAGGCCGGGGCCGTCGTCGGCCACGCTCAGTTCGACGAACTCGCGCCCGCCCTCCTCGACGCGACGCGTCGCCACTTCGATGCCGGGGCGGGGGCGCTCGGCGCAGGCTTCGATCGCGTTCTTCACGAGATTGTGCAGCACCTGCCGGATGCGGCCGGCGTCGGCGCGCACGGCTGGAAGGTCCGTCGCGAGGGCGCGCACCAGTCTCAGACGCTGGTCGTGCTCGTAAAGGTCCAGCACGTCGCCCACCAGGCGATTGAGGTCGAGCGGTGCGAGGGCGAGGCTCGGCGGACGGGCGTAATCGCCGAAGCTGTTGACCATGGCCTTGAGCGCATCGACCTGGGTCACGATGGTGTGGGTGGCGCGATCGAGCACCTGGGCGTCGTCTTCCTCCAGCTTGGGCAGCACGCGGCGGCGCAGGCGTTCGGCCGCCAGCTGGATCGGCGTGAGCGGGTTCTTGATCTCGTGCGCCAGGCGGCGCGCCACTTCGGCCCAGGCCGCGTCGCGCTGGGCGCGGTCGATGACGGTGGCATCGTCGAACACCGCCACCGCGCCCTCGCCGGGAAGCCGCGCGCCGCGCAGCAGCAGCACCCGCGGTACGGCGCCGCTGCCGTCGAGGGTCACTTCCTCGCGCCACTCGCGGGCGCCCTCGCGCAGGCGCTTGAGCAGCGTTCCGACCAGGCCCGCCGCCTGCGGCGCAATGCGGCGCAGCTCGGCCAGCGGCCAGACCGTGTTCTGGTCGGGAGCCAGCCCGAGCATCTGGCGCGCGGTGGCGTTCATGCTGCGCAACTGAAGGTCCGCATCCACGACGAGCACGCCGGAGGTCAGATGGGCCAGCACGGTTTCCAGGAAGGCGCGCTGGCGCTCGTTTTCCTCGGCGCTGGCGCGCTCTCTCGCGCGGGAAAGCTCCAGCTCGCGGGTCATGCGGTTGAACGACTGCACCAGAAAGCCCAGTTCGTCGTCCTCGCCCTCGGGAAGCCGCGCGTCGAAATGGCCCTCGGCGATGCGCCGCGTGGCGGTGGAGAGGCGCGCGATCGGTGCCACCAGGCGTCGCGCCAGCCCGAACGAGGCCAGCACCGTGGCGAACAGCGACAGCAGCAGAACCAGGCTCAGGATCAGGATGAAGGCCAGCTTCAGCGATTCGCGCAGGAACTGCGCGCGCGAAGCGGCGTGCACGGCGGATTCGACCCGCAGCGCCTGCGCCGCGGCCTCGGGCGGCAGCTCGTACAGCGCCTGCAGGATGCGGTCGCCCGGCAGTGCGGCGAGGATGCGGATGCGCAGCCCGTCGCCGTCGCGCTCGGTGGCGGCGTACAGGGCGCGGTTGCGCAGCGCCAGGCGCGCCTCGTCCTGCGGCGGTTCGGGCAGCAGCAGGGCCGGATCGGCCGCGGCCACCGCGCGCGCGCGGCCGTCCGGCTCGAATATCGCCATCTGTCGCGCATGACTGGCATCGAGCGCGTCTTCCAGCGCCGCATCAAGCCCTTCGGCACCGGGAATGGAGAGATCCCGCGCGCTGCGCTCGGTCGCGGCGCGCGCCTCGGCGATGCGGTCATCGAGATAGCGCTGTCCCAGCGCCAGCGCGTCGGCCAGCGCGTCGGCGTTGTTCGCCGGCAGCCAGGAATCCACCGTCGCCCCGATGAAGCGCACGCCGAAGCCGTAGACCAGCACCAGCGGCGGCAGCGCCAGAAGCACCAGCAGGAGCAGCAGGCGGCGGGTCAGGCGCGCGCCGGGCTCGCCGCGGGCAAGCTGCCGGCGCAGCCGCCACAGCCGCTGTGCGATGGCGATCGAAAGCACGGCGAGCGCGCCCAGCGTGGTGGCGAACACGGCCGGATACCAGCGCGCGTAGCGCGGCCCCAGGCCCTGGGAACCGGCGACCAGGTACAGGCCGGCGAGCAGGGCCGTGAGCAGCAGCACGGCAACGGTGATCCGAACGGCGCGGGCGCGGCGCGAGGTGCTCATCGCGCCTCCCAGGCGAAGCGCGCGGAAGAAAGCCGCCACTGCGCCGGCTCGACGAAGGCGGGAAAGCGCAGCGGCGTCGGCAGCGCGGCCTGATCCAGCCGCACCTGCACCGATCCGGCGCAGCGCTCATCGCCGGGAAGATCGAGCGGCAGGCGCACCCGGTCCAGCGCCGCGGCCAGCAGCGGCAGGCGGGCGAAACCGCGAATCTCGGCATCGCCTTCGCGCTGCAGCTCGTACTGCCGCTTGAGCGGGGCGTGGCGCAGCCACAGTGCGCGCTGGCGCAGGTGGCCGCAAGCGTCGATGCGATAGACCAGGCGCAGCGCGATGCCGTGGTCGAGCGCGGCGTGCATGGTCTCGGACAGCTCGATGCGCTGGGTCACCTCCAGCACCAGCCCGTCCGGCCCGGAAACCGTGCGCGCCGCGCTGATGCTGGCGCGCTGTGGCTCGTCACCGCATCCGGCCAGCGTCAGGACCAGCAGCGCCGTCAGCAGGATCCTTGTCGAGGATCGCATAGAAGAACCCGTCGCCGCCCTCGCGCTGCGGGAAGCGCTGCGCGCCCGCGCCGGCGCGACGGCCGAGGCCATCGGGCGGCGGGATTGCGCGGGCAGATGGAGTGCGTGCGAGGAAGGCATCGATCTGGCGGTCGTTCTCGTCCCGGAGCACGGAACAGGTCGCATAGACTAGACGCCCGCCCGGGCGCAGCATAGGCCAGGCCGCGTCCAGCAGCTCCGCCTGCCGCCGCACCAGTGCCGCGATGTCCTCTTCGCGCCGGTGCCATTTGATGTCGGGCTGGCGGCGGATGACGCCGGTGGCCGAGCAGGGCGCGTCGAGCAGGATGCGATCGAACGGCATCCCGTCCCACCAGTCGCCGGGCCGCGCCGCGTCACCCTGGATGCAGCGCGCCGAAAGCCCGAGGCGCGCCAGCGTGCCTTCCACGCGCGCCAGCCGTGTGGCGTCGATATCCAGCGCCACCACTTCGCCAAGCGCCTGGAAGGTTTCGAGGATCTGCGCGGTCTTGCCACCGGGGGCGGCACCGATGTCGAGCACGCGGTCGCCGGGCTGGGCGTCCAGCAGCGGCACCGCGCGCTGCGCCGAGAGATCCTGCACCGAGACCAGACCCACGCTCCAGCCAGGCAGGCGCGTGGGCGCGAGCGGCCGCGCCAGGCGTAATGCCTGCGAGGCCGAGACCGCGGGTTCCGCGTCGATACCGTCTGCGGCCAGCAAGGCTGCGTACGCCTCGCGCGTGGTGCGGCGGGCATTGACCCGCAGCCACATCGGGGCCTGGGTGTTGTTGCCCTCGAGGATGCACGCGCTGTCCTGCGGCCAGTCCGCCGCGAGCCGATCCAGCAGCCAGCGCGGGTGCGCGGCCGCGGCCTCGGGGCTGGACGCCAGGGCGGCCCGCAGCGCCTCGCGCTCGCGCACGAAACGCCGCAGCACCGCATTGACCAGGCCCACCAGACGCGGCTGGCGCAGCGTGCGCGCGGCCTCGGCCGTCGCTGAAATCGCGGCATAGTCGGACAGCCCCATCGCGTCGAGCTGCGCGAGGCCGCCCAGCAGCAGGCCGTGGACGCGCCGCGCCGCCGCCGGCAGCGGGCGATCGAGCAGCCGCGCGAGCCAGAACTCGTAGCGCGGCAGCCAGCGTACGGATTCGAAGGAAATCGCCTCGCACAGCGCGCGATCGCGCGGATCGTGCAGCCGCGCCAGCGCATCGGGCAATGCCGCCTTGAGCGAACGCCCGTCGAAGCGCACCGCCGCGATCACCTCGGCCGCGAGGGCACGCGGCAGGGCTCCCGTCATCGCGCTCACCGCCGCAGGCCCGGACGCGCGTTGAGGTAGTCGGCCGCCGCGATCGCGCGCCCGCCGTCGCGCTGCAACACGTCCAACCGCAGCGCGCCTTCGCCACACGCCACCACGATGCCGTCGCGTCCGGCCGCCAGCACCGAACCGGGTTCGCCATGGCCGTCGACGGCCGCGGCGCGATGGAGGCGCAGGCGCTCGCCGTCAAGCTGCACCTCGGCCACAGGCCACGGGTTGAAGGCGCGGATGCGGCGCTCGAGCAGCGCGGCGGGCTGCGCCCAGTCGAGCCGCGCCTCGGCCTTGTCGAGCTTGTGCGCGTAGCTGGCTTGCGCCGCGTCCTGCGGCTCGGCCGAAGGCAGTTCGCCTGCGGCCAGGCGCGCCAGGCCTTCGGCCAGCACGTCCGCGCCCAGCGCGGCGAGGCGATCGTGCAGGCTGCCGCCGGTGTCCGTGTTCGAAATCGGCGTGTCCGCGCGCAGCAGCACCGGGCCGGTATCCAGACCCTTCTCCATCTGCATGAGGCACACGCCCGTCTGCGTATCGCCGGCCTCGATGGCGCGCTGGATCGGTGCCGCGCCGCGCCAGCGCGGCAGCAGCGAGGCGTGCACGTTCCAGGCACCGAAACGCGGGATGTCGAGCACCGCCTGCGGCAGGATCAGGCCGTAGGCCACGACGATCAGGAGATCCGGCTCCAGTGCCGCCAGCTGCGCCTGCACCTCGGCCTCGCGCAGGGACGCAGGCTGCAGCACCGGCAATCCGTGTTCGAGCGCAACCTGCTTGACCGGGCTCATCTGCGGCTGGCGTCCGCGCCCGGCCGGGCGATCGGGCTGGGTCAGGACCGCGAGCACCTCGCCACCGGCCAGCGCCGCGCGCAGCGAAGGCACGGAGAATTCCGGCGTGCCGGCGAACAGCAGTCGAAGCGTCATCGCATTCCTTCCGAAACGACGACGCGCGGGCAAGCCGCGCGCCGGAAAACCTCGTGATGCGGCCTTCAGGCCGCGCTGCGGCGCAGTTTGGAGAGCTTGCGCCGCACCATGTCGCGCTTGAGCGGGGAGAGATAGTCGATGAAGAGCTTGCCTTCCAGATGGTCCATCTCGTGCTGGATGCAGACCGCCAGCAGACCCTCGGCCGCCAGCTCGAAGGGCGAGCCGAACTCGTCCAGCGCCTGCACCACGATGGACGCCGCGCGGGTCACGTCGGCATTGATGGTCGGCACCGAAAGGCAGCCTTCCTGGCACACCTGCTCGCCTTCGCGCGCGATGATGCGCGGGTTGACGAACACGCGGCGCTCATCGCGCGCCTCGGACACGTCGATCACCATGTAGCGGCGGTGGTCGTCGACCTGGCTCGCGGCCAGCCCGATGCCCGGTGCCTCGTACATGGTCTCGAACATGTCGGCGACGTGGGCACGAAAAGCGTCGTCCAACTCGGCCGGATCGATCGCGCGCGCGACCGTGCGCAGGCGCGGATCGGGGAATTCGAGGATGGTGAGCTTGGCCATGAAGGAAAGATGGGCTCCTGGCCCGAAGGAATCAAGGCGGCAGTCGCCGCTCCGGGCAGTTCTGCACCGGACATTGTACCGACTTGACCGCCCGCTACCGCAGGTCCGTGCCCCCTGTTTCGTTTCTTCACGGTTTTCCGTTATATTCAAGCCCAAGTCAGGGGACAAACCTGCTTGGGGAATCAGGTACATGGAAGCCATGCTTAAAAAACTTCTTGCAGTTTCCGCGGCAGCGTTGCTGACCTTCGCGACGGGTGCCCTCGCCCTGCAGATGCGCGCCGACCATCCCGACACCTATGTTGTGGTGAAGGGCGACACGCTCTGGGGCATCGCCAAGCGGTTCCTCAACGAGCCTTGGCTCTGGCCGGAAATCTGGCAAGCCAATCCGCAGATCGAGAACCCGCACCTCATCTATCCGGGCGACGTGCTGAGCCTGGCTTATCTGGGCCGCGGCCGCGGCCAGCCGGCGCTGACGGTCAGCCGCCTCTCGCCGCAAGTGCGGGCCGAAGCGCTGCCGATCCCGGCGGTGCCGCTGTCGGAGGTGCAGGACTTCCTGACCAACCAGCACGTGCTGGACGAGGACCAGTACAAGGCCCTGCCCTACGTGCTCGGGATCGAGGAAAGCCGGCTGATGAGCGCCGAAGGCCAGGTGGTCTACGTGCGCGGCCAGAACCTGGAGCCGGGCGCGCGCGTCTCGATCGTTCGCCCGACGGTGCGCTACGCGATGATGCCGATCGCCACCGAAAAGCACCCCGACCGCGAGCCGGTCCTGCGCAACGACGCCTGGAGCGCCGAGCGCGGCGCCGAGCCGACCAGCAACAGCATCCGCTGGGCGCACCACTACATCACCAAAAAGCGCTTCGAGTTCCTCGGCTGGGAAGTCAACGAAATCGCGCAGGGCCAGGTCACCCGCAGCGGCGACCCGGCCACCGTGCTGATCGTCCCCGGCGGGCACGAGGTGAAGAAGGGCGACCTGCTGATGCCCTTTGACGCCTTCCCCTACGACCTGAGCTTCCACCCGCGCGCTCCGGCCGGGATTCCAGCCAATGCACGCGTGCTTGCGGTTACCGATCACCTCCACTTCGGCGGCCGGAACGACGTGGTCGCCATCTCCGCCGGCGCACGCGAAGGCCTGGAGAACGGCCAGGTGTTCTCGATCTGGCACCAGGGCGAGCGGGTGCGCGACGACATTCGCCATCCGCAGCGGATCGAGGCCAACCTCAACCGCAACAAGGTCAGCCTGCCGGACGAATTCGCCGGCCACGTCATGATCTTCCGCACCTTCGACAAGGTCAGCTACGGCTTGGTCATGGACGGCATCCGCCCCGTCCAGCTCGGCGACCGGCTCGATGCGCCGGACCGTTACTGAGCCATATCCACCGCCGCGGGCGAGCCTCTCGCCCGCGGCGCTGCAAGACGGACGCACGGCATGGCGGATGACGCGATCGATGCTTGGCTGCGCCTGATCCGCGCGCCCGGATTGGGCGGCACCGGAACCCGGCGGCTGCTGGCCTCGCTCGGATCGGCGCAGGCGGTGGTCGGCGCGAATGCGGCGCAGCTGCGCGCCGCCGGCGCACCGGACATCACCATCCAGTGGTTCGATGCCCCCGATACCGATGCCCTCGCCGCCGATCGCGCCTGGCTCGACGCCTCGCCGAATCATCACCTCATCACCTGCGACAGCGCCGACTTCCCGACGCTTCTGGGGCGCGCCCAGCGCGCCCCGGCGGCGCTGTTCGTGGCCGGCGACCCGCAATGGCTCTGGTTTGCGCAAATCGCCATCGTGGGCAGCCGCAATCCCACCGACGGCGGCATCGCCAACGCCCGCGACTTTTCCCGCGCTCTGGCGCGCTCCGGGCTGGTCGTCACCTCCGGACTGGCCGACGGCATCGATGCGGCCGCCCATCGCGCGGCGCTCGATGTCGGCCAGGCGACGGTCGCGGTGGTCGCCACCGGGCCCGATCTGGTCTACCCGACGCGCAACCGCGCGCTCGCCGACGCGATCATGGCGCAGGGCGCAATCGTCACCGAGTACCCGCCCGGCACGCCGGCCCAGCGCCAGAACTTCCCGATGCGCAACCGCATCATCGCCGGCCTGACGCTGGGCACGCTGGTGGTGGAGGCGGCCCAGCGCAGCGGCGCGCTGATCACCGCGCGCGAGGCGGCGGAATCGGGCCGCGAGGTGTTCGCCCTGCCCGGCTCGATCCACAACCCGCTGGCCAAGGGCTGTCACCGGCTGATCCGCGAAGGCGCGGCGCTGGTGGAAACGGCGCAGGAGATCATCGAGGCCATCGGGCCGAGGGCGCAGGAGCTGGCCACCGCGCTGCGCGGCAGGCTCACGGAAGGCCCGACCGCCAGCTCCGGCGACGCGACCGCCGCGGCCGGGCCGGAGGAAGACGCCGACTACCGCCGCCTGCGCGCCGCCTTGGGCCACGATCCGGTGCCCATCGACGTGCTCGCCCAGCGCACCGGGTTGACGGTCGAAACCCTATCCTCCATGCTGATTCTCATGGAACTGGACGGGCGGGTGGCGGCGGCACACGGGCGTTACGCGCTGCGCCACCACGGAGGTTCCGGGACGCGCCACCACCCGGCGCAGGCAGAGGATGGATGAAAGAGACCTTGCTGGACGTACTTCTCTATCTGTTCGAGAACTATTTCTACGACGATCCCGACGCCGTCAGGGACCGCACCACGCTTCAGGCCGGCCTGATCCAGGCAGGCTTCAGCCCCAGTGAAATCAGCAAGGCGTTCGACTGGCTCGAGGCGCTGGATGACCAGCGCGTCCAGTTCGCGCCGACCGGGGAGATCCGGCGCGACACGCCGATCCGGCTGTACGCCGGGCCGGAGCTGGAGCGCCTGGACGCGGACTGCCGCGGCTTCCTGATGTTCCTGTGCCACAACGGCATCATCGATGCCGCCCAGCACGAGCACGTGGTGGAGCGGGCGATGGCGCTGGACCAGGACGAGATCGACCTGGACGACCTCAAGTGGGTCGTGCTCATGGTGCTGTTCAATCAGCCGGGCCAGGAGGAGGCGTTCGCGTGGATGGAAAGCCTCATGTTCCAGGACGACGGCGAGCCCGTGCACTGATACGCGGCCGCGCGCCGCAGACCGCGACACCATCAACCGGGGCGGCACGATCCGCCCCTTTCACAGTGGATCACATGCCATGTCGGACCAGTGGATCGACCCGGGTCACATCGTCGGCAGCCGCCAGCTCGAGGACGTCGTCCAGGCCGGCTTCCTCAAGCGCTGGGCGGCGCTGTTTCTCGACCAGCTCATCCTCGGTGCCGGCTTCTACGCGCTGCTGTTCATCGTCATCATCATCGCCGGAGTGGTCGGAGGATTCGAGCGCCTTCAGGCACTGGACTCGGACGATCCGCCGGGCTGGGTGCTCGCCGCCTATCTCGGATTCACCCTCGTCTACTACGCGGCGGCAGGTGCCTACTACACGCTGATGGAAAGCTCCCGCCACCAGGCCACGCTGGGCAAGCAGGCGCTGGGCATCAAAGTGGTGGACCGCAACGGCAACCGGCTCACGCCCGCCCACGCGCTCGGGCGCTGGTTCGCCGCCAGCCTTTCGTACCTGACGCTCTACATCGGCTTCCTGATGGCCGCCTTCACCGACCGGAAACAGGCGCTGCACGACATGGTCGCCGGCACCTTCGTGGTCGACCGCTGGGCCTATACCGAGCATCCCGAACGGCAGCGGCGCAGCCTCGGCGGCTGCGTCATCGCACTGGTCGTCGGCATGATCCTGGCGGTCGCGCTGATGGTCGTCGGTGTCCTTGCCGCCATTGCCGTGCCGGCCTACCAGCAGTACCTGACGCGCGCGCAGTTCTCCCAGGTCGAGATCGCGCTTGCGCCGCTGCGCGCGAGCGTCGCTGAATCCGTCCTCGTCGACGGCCGCTGCCCGGACAACGCCAGCGCCGGCTTCGACGTACCGGAAAGCTACGCCGCGCCCGGCATCAACCGCATCGTGATCGGGGAGTTCGAAGAGGGATTCTGCGGCATCTCGATCTGGATGCCGCCGGCGATCGGCAACGTCGAACGCCAGTTCCTGGCGGAACTCGATCCCATCGACAACACCTGGTACTGCACCAACAAGGCCGGCATCGACCGTCTTCCGAGCTGGTGCCATTGAGGCATTCCACACACCGATCGGGCGTGCCGCCGGCACGCCGGCCATGCAGCACGGCGACCCGACATCGCGCAGCATGCAAGGCGCAGCCGCTTGACAGGCCGGCACGCCGCATGCTTTGACTAGACGCACGAACCCCACCCAGGCACGCGGCATATTGCCGGCCGACGCGCCGCTACAACAACAACAAACTCAATGCCCAAGAACCTCCTCATCGTCGAATCGCCCGCCAAGGCGAAGACCATCAACAAGTACCTCGGCAAGGACTTCCAGGTCCTGGCTTCCTACGGCCACGTGCGCGACCTGGTGCCCAAGGAAGGCGCGGTCGATCCCGATGCCGGCTTCGCCATGCGCTACGAGCTGATCGACAAGAACGAGCGCCATGTCGATGCCATCGCCAAGGCGGCGCGCGGCGCGGATACGCTGTATCTGGCCACCGACCCCGACCGCGAGGGCGAGGCGATTTCCTGGCACATCGAGGAAATCCTGAAGGCGCGCGGCCTGACCGAGGGCAAGCCGGTGCACCGCGTGGTGTTCACCGAGATCACCCCGCGCGCGATCAAGGAGGCCATGGCGACCCCGCGCGCGGTGTCCACCGACCTGGTCAACGCCCAGCAGGCGCGCCGCGCGCTCGACTACCTGGTGGGCTTCAACCTCTCGCCGGTGCTGTGGCGCAAGGTGCAGCGCGGCCTCTCGGCCGGGCGCGTGCAGTCGCCGGCGCTGCGCATGATCGTGGAGCGCGAGGAGGAAATCGAAGCCTTCGTTTCGCGCGAGTACTGGACGATCGAGGCGCAGCTCGCGCATGCGGCACAGCCGTTCAGCGCCCGTCTGGTGAAGCTTGCCGGCAAGAAATTCGAGCAGTTCGACCTGACCGACGAGGCCGCGGCGGAAGCGGCGCGGACCCGGCTGCTGGCCGCGGCCGGCGGCGCGCTGGAGGTCGCATCGGTCGAGAGCAAGGAGCGCAAGCGCCGCCCGGCACCTCCGTTCATCACCTCCACCCTGCAGCAGGAAGCGGCGCGCAAGCTCGGCTTTTCCACCAGTCGCACCATGCGCGTGGCGCAGAAGCTCTACGAGGGCGTGGCGCTGGGCGCGGAGGGCACGGTGGGCCTGATCAGCTACATGCGTACCGACTCCACCCACCTTTCGGCCGAGGCGGTCGACGAACTGCGCCAGACCATCGCGCGCGACTTCGGCGCACACGCCCTGCCCGCGACCGCCACGGTCTACAAGACCAAGTCCAAGAACGCGCAGGAAGCGCACGAGGCGATCCGCCCGACCTCGGCGCTGCGTTCGCCCAAATCCGTCGCCGGCTTCCTCGATCCGGACGGGGCGCGACTCTACGAGTTGATCTGGAAGCGCGCCGTGGCCTGCCAGATGATTCCCGCCACGCTCAACACCGTCAGCGTCGAGCTGGCCGCCGGCCCGGACGATGGCTTCCGTGCCACCGGCACCACGATCGTCGATCCGGGCTTCCTGGCCGTCTACGAGGAAGGCAAGGACACGCGCAGCGCCGACGACGACGACGAGGGCCGCAAGCTGCCGGCGATGCGTCAGGGCGAGCGCGTTCCGCTGTCGGCCATCCTGGCCGACCAGCACTTCACCGAGCCGCCGCCGCGCTACTCCGAAGCCAGCCTGGTCAAGGCGCTGGAGGAATACGGCATCGGCCGCCCGTCGACCTACGCCAGCATCATCCAGACCCTGCTCAACCGCGAATACGTGCTGCTGGACGCGCGCCGCTTCCGCCCGACCGACGTCGGCCGCGCGGTGGCGAAGTTCCTCTCCAGCCACTTCACCCGCTACGTGGATTACGACTTCACCGCCAAGCTCGAGGACGAGCTGGACGCGGTCAGCCGCGGCGAGGAGGACTGGGTGCCGCTGATGGCGCGCTTCTGGGAGCCGTTCAAGGCGCTGGTGAACGAAAAGACCGACAGCGTGGACCGCTCCGAGGCGACCGGCGCGCGCGTGCTGGGCGAAGATCCGACCAGCGGCAAGCCGGTGACCGTGCGCCTGGGCCGCTACGGGCCGTTCGCGCAGATCGGCACCAAGGAAGACGAGGACAAGCCGCGCTTCGCCTCGCTGCGCCCCGGCCAGAGCATCCACACCATCACCCTGCCCGAGGCGCTGGAGCTGTTCAAGCTGCCGCGCACGCTCGGCACCGATGGCGAGGACGAGGTGACGGTGGCGGTCGGCCGCTTCGGGCCGTTCGCCAAGCGCGGCAGCACCTACGCCTCGCTCAAGAAGGAAGACGACCCCTACACCATCGATCTGGATCGTGCCCTGTTCCTGATCCGCGAAAAGGAGGAAATCGCCGCCAACCGGATCATCAAGACCTTCGAAGGCTCGCCGATCCAGGTGCTCAACGGCCGCTTCGGGCCCTATCTTTCCGATGGCGAGCTCAACGGCAAGATCCCCAAGGACCGCGACCCGGCATCGCTGACGCTGGCCGAAGTCCAGCAGCTGATGGAAGAGACCGGCAGGCCGGCGCGCAAGGGATTCGGCCGCAAGGCCGCGGCGAAGAAGGCACCCGCGAAGAAGGCCGCGGCCAGGAAGGAAGCCCCGGCGAAGAAGGCGGCAGTGAAGAAAACGGCGGTCAAGAAGGCGGTGGCAAAGAAAGCACCGGCCAAGAAGTCCGCCGCGAAAAAGGCCCCCGCCAAAAAAACCGCCGCGAAAAAAGCGGCTGTGAAGAAAGCCCCGGCGAACTGACGCTTCCGCCGCCGCTCGGCACCCGACGCCTCGCGGTGCCGGAGCCCTCACCGCCACCCCGGCGAGGTCCGGGATGGCGGTTCGAGGCCTGCTCCGAGGCGCTCCCCGACTCCCGGATGGCGCTGCCCTACTGCTCCTGCGCGTCCAGCTGCCGCTGCCTCGCCTTCTGCTGCTCCTGCAGCTGCCCTTCCACCGCGCGCGCCCTGTCGATCGGCTCCTGGATGGCGCGCTGCAGCGCCTTGTGCTCGTCCTTGGGCGGCGGGGGAGGCTCGCTGCTGCCGCAGGCCGGCAGCAGGGCGCTGGCAAGCAGCAGCGCCGCGAGGCCCGCAAGTCGAATGCTCATGGCGTGTCCTTCCTTCCCGATTCCCGGCTGAGGGTCTGCACCGGCCAGCCGCGCAGGGTGGCGACGCCGTGGATGGCTTCGATGTCGACGTCGATCTGGCGCTGCTGGCGGCGCAGCGCGCCGGCCTGATCCGGCAGCCTGGCGGCCTGCGCATCGAGCGCCTCGCGCCGGGTTTTCAACGCGGCCAGCGATTCGCCCAGACGAAAAGCCTCGGCATAGGCATCGGCGGTACAGGCGGCATCGGCGGCCGCACCGCGGCGACCGGCGTTCCAGCCGTCCACCTCGGTGCAGGACGCTGCGGCGCACGCGACCGGGGCGGCCAGCAGCAGGGCAAGGAAAAAACGAGGCGACATGCGGGACTCCCGGAACAGACTGGCTATATCCTATCGCCGCCCCGCACCGGAGATGCGCATGACCGACCCACGCTGGCGACTGGACGGCCAGACCGCCCTCATCACCGGCGGCAGCGCCGGCATCGGGCTTGCGGTCGCGCGCGAGCTGCTCGGGCTGGGTGCCGACGTGCTGCTGGCGGCGCGCGACGCGCAGACGCTGGGCGACGTCGAGGACGACCTCGCCGAGGAGTTCCCCGAACGCCGCGTGCTGGCGCTCGCCGCCGACGTGTCCATCGCCTCGGAACGGCAGGCGCTGTTCGACTGGATCGAGGACGGCGGCGGCGATCTGCACCTGCTCGTCAACAACGCCGGCACCAACGTCTCGCGCGCCGCGATGGACTACGGCGAAGAAGAATGGCGCGGCATCTTCGAGACCAATCTGTTCGCCGCGTTCGAGATCTGCCGCTACGCCCACCCGCTGCTGAGCCGGCATCCGGCCAGCGCCATCGTCAACGTCGGCTCGGTTTCGGGCCTGACCCACGTGCGCACCGGCGCGCCCTACGGGGCCAGCAAGGCGGCCCTGCACCAGCTCACCCGCAACCTCGCCTGCGAATGGGCGGGCGACGGGATCCGGGTCAACGCGGTCGCGCCCTGGTACATCCGCACCCGCCGCACCGCCGGGGCGCTGGCCTCGCACGAATACCGCGAGGAGGTACTGGCGCGCACGCCCATGGGCCGCATCGGCGAACCGCAGGAAGTCGCCGCCGCGGTCGCCTTCCTGTGCCTGCCGGCGGCCAGCTACGTCACCGGCGAGTGCATCGCGGTGGACGGGGGGTTTTTGCGCTACGGGTTCTGACCGCGCCGCCCGCCGGCGCATTGCGCGCGTCCGTCGCGGTGCGCGACCGTTTTTTTCCCGAGACCGATAGACTGCGGCGGCTGCCGGCCGGCGGCGCTGGCGCAGCGCAAGGAGGATGACATGCCCACGACACGAATCGGCTTCGGCAGCGCGCTGGCGCTGCTCCTCGCACTCGGCGGCGCATCGGCGACGTCCGCGCAGACGGAACCGGCGATCACGGTCGAGCGCCAGCTGAATGCCACGACGCTCACCCGGCTGCGCGCGCTCGCTCCCGACCAGGAGGCCCGCATCACCCTGCACCGCGACGACAGTGCGTCGGCCGGCGGCGACTGGAACCTGCGCCGCCTGGAGGTCTATGCGCCCGACGCGCAGCTCTGGGTCGCCACGGCGCGCGGACTGGAGCCGATGCCGCGCAGCAATCTGGTGCACTTCGTCGGCGTGCGGGCGGGCGAACGCCTTTCGCTGTCGCTGGCTCCCGGCCTCTCGCACGGCGAGGGCCTGCTGCTGGGCGAGGAGGGCAGTTTCCGACTCGATGTGACGCCGCGCGCGGACGGCGGGCTCACCCTCTCCGGCATTTCCACCGAAGCGGCGCTGCCCGACGGCAGCCTGCCCGAAGCGGACTGTCTCGGCGGCCTGGAAGGCGATGCCTCCTGGCGCAAGGCGCTCACGCTGCATGCGCCCACCGCTGCCGCCACGCCCAAGGTCGCCACGCGCAAGGTGACGCTGGCGATCGACACCGACAACGAACTGCTGCAGCAGAAGTTTTCGAACAACACCACCAGCGCAGGAAACTACATGGCGGCGCTGGTGGCGGGCATGAGCGCGATCTACGAGATGGAGCCGGGCGCGGGCGGGGCCAAGATCAAACTGGAGATCGGCAGCCAGATCCTGCGCCCGTCCACCATCACCGATCCCTACCCTTCCGAAGTCGGCTCCGACACGCTCGACCAGCTCAACGAGTTCGGGCTCTACTGGAAAAACAACTACCCCTACGCCAGCTACCCGCGCGCCTTCGCGCTGATGATCTCGGGCAAGTCGGCCGCTCCCTACAGCGCCAACGGAATCGCCTGGCTCGTGTCCGGCAATGATTACTGCGCCGCCACCGGGACCAACTACGGCGGGCAGATCTACGGTCACTACAGCGTCAACCGCGTGTACAAGTACGCGGGGGCCACGGCGGCCGATGACGTATCGCTGGTGGCGCACGAGCTGGGCCACAACTTCGGGCTCAGCCATACCCACTGCACCAATACCTCCGGTGCGTTCCCGAGCGCCGTCTCGACGCTCGACCGGTGCTTCTCGGGCGAATCGGGCTGCTACACCGGCACCACCTCCTGCCCCACCAGCCCGGCACCCGGCGCACCCAAGGGCACGCTGATGAGCTATTGCCACATGAACGGCTGCGGCCAACCCAACGCCAGCATCATCCATCCGGTGCAGGTCACCACCATCAACACCCGCATCGCCGCCCAATCCCCCAGCTGCGTGGTGGCCATAGCCTCTCCGAACCAGCCGCCGTCGATCACGGCACCGGCATCGGTCAGCGTCACCGAAGACGTGGCCTCGCCGCTTGCCGGCATCACTTTCGCCGACTCCGATGCCGGCAGCGGATCGCTGACCGCCACTTTTACCGTGCCCGCGGGCAGCCTCACCACAACCGGCAGCGGCGTCACCGTCGGCGGCACACCCACGGCGCGTACGCTGACCGGCACACTCACTGCGCTCAATGCCTTCATCGCCGCCGGCAACCTGCGCTACACCACAGCAGCCAACGCCACCGGCAGCGTGACGCTCGGCATCGTCATCAACGACAACGGCAACACCGGCAGCGGCGGCGCGCAGAGCGCAAGCCGCAGCCTTGCCCTGACGATCACCGCCGTCAACGACGCCCCCGGCATCTCCGCGCCCGCCAGCATCTCCCTGGCCGAAGACGTGACGTCCTCGCTTTCCGGCATTTCCTTCTCCGACATCGATGCCGGCAGCGGATCGCTCACCGCCACCTTCACCGTGCCGGCGGGCAGCCTTAGCACCGCCGGCAGCGGCGTCAGCGTCGGCGGCACGCCCACGGCGCGTACGCTGACCGGCACACTCACTGCGCTCAATGCCTTCATCGCCGCCGGCAACCTGCGCTATCTCACCGCGCCCAACGCCACCGGCAGCGTGACGCTCGGCATCGCCATCAACGACAACGGCCATGCCGGCAGCGGCGGCGCGCAGAGCGCCACGCGAAACCTCAGCATCGCGATCCAGGCGGTGAACGATGCGCCGGGCGTCGCCGCGCCGACGCTGATGGGCCTGCCCGATACCGGCACCGTGGCGGTTTCGGGCGTTTCCTTCAGCGACGTGGATGCGGGCGGCGGAGCGCTCACCGTCACCCTGAGCGCGCCGGCGGCCGTCACCGTCAACGGCACCAGCGGCGGCGGCGTTACCGCCTCCGGGAGCGGCTCGACCCGCAGCTTCCAGGGCACGCTGGCCAATCTCAACGCCTACTTCGGCAGCGCTCAGGTCAGCCTGACGACAGCCGGCTTCACCGCCATCGGCACGCTGACCATCGGCATCAACGACAACGGCAACACCGGCTCCGGCGGCCCGAAGACGGCCAGCGCAAGCGTCGCGCTCAAGGGCGGCATCCTGTTCGCCAACGGCTTCGAGTGAGGCACCGAGGGTATGCCCCGACGCCAGCGTCGGCCACGTAGGGCCGACCTACGCCCGACGTACGCTCTGCCACACCGCCACGCAGCGTCGGCCGCGCAGGGCCGACCTACGCCCGCCCCGTCGCTTCGGGGTGCCGCTTGAGCCACGCCGCGAGCTGTTCGCGGTAGTACGCCAGATCCTCGGCGTAGCTGTCGTGCACGCAGGGGTTGCAGCCGCTGTCGCAGCAGTCCGACGGCAGCGGTGCCTCGGGCGGTTCGGGCCGGGGATCGTGGTCGGGATGGATGAGGGGAAGCGGCATCGTCACGCTCACCTGCCGCGCGCGCGGGCGAAGGCATCGGCCAGCGCGGAGCCCGCCACGGGGGCCGCGCCGCGCGCATCGTGCGGGCGCGAGGCGTTTCCGCCGCGCTCCGGGCGCGCGCCGCCGCGCGAAGGTTCGCGCGCATCGCTGGCGCGGCTGCTACGCGCCTGTCCCGGCTCGTCGCTCAATCGCATCGACAGCCCGATCCGCTGGCGCGCGATGTCCACCTCCATCACCTTCACCCTGACGATATCGCCCGCCTTCACCACCTCGCGCGGATCCTTCACGAACTTCTCCGACAGCGCCGAGACGTGCACGAGGCCGTCCTGGTGCACGCCCAGGTCGACGAAGGCACCGAAGGCGGCGACGTTCGACACCACACCTTCCAGCACCATGCCCGGGCGCAGGTCGCGGATGTCTTCCACGCCCTCGGCGAAGGCGGCGGTCTTGAATTCGGGGCGCGGGTCGCGGCCGGGTTTTTCCAGCTCCTTGAGGATGTCGCGCACCGTGGGCAGGCCGAAGGTCGCGTCGGTGAAATGCTCGGGCTTCATCGAGCGCAAGAAAGCCACGTCGCCGATCACCCCGTGCACCGCGCGTCCGCTGCTGGACAGGATCCGCTCCACCACCGGGTAGGCTTCCGGATGCACGGCCGAGGCGTCGAGCGGGTTCTCGCCACCGGCGATGCGCAGGAAGCCGGCGCACTGTTCGAAAGCCTTGTCGCCCAGCCGCGGCACCTTGAGCAGGGCGCGACGGTTGGGAAACGGGCCGTTGGCATCGCGATGCCGTACCACGTTCTCCGCCACGCTGGCCGACAGCCCCGCGACGCGGGCGAGCAGCGGTGCGGAGGCCGTGTTCACGTCCACGCCGACCGCGTTCACGCAGTCCTCCACCCGCGCGTCCAGCGTGCGCGCAAGCTTCACCTGGTTCACGTCGTGCTGGTACTGGCCCACGCCGATGGATTTGGGGTCGATCTTCACCAGCTCGGCGAGCGGATCCTGCAGGCGGCGCGCAATGGAGACGGCGCCGCGCAGCGAGACGTCCAGCGCCGGAAACTCCTTCGCCGCCAGCTCCGATGCCGAATACACCGACGCGCCGGCCTCGCTGACCACGATCTTGCCGATGGAGCGCTCCGGCAGCTTGCGGATCAGCTCGCCCGCCAGCCTGTCGGTTTCGCGCGAGGCGGTGCCGTTGCCGATGGCGATGAGGTTCACCGAATGCTTCAGGCACAGCGCGCCCAGTTCGGCGAGCGAGGCATCCCACTGGCGGCGCGGCTCGTGCGGATACACCGTGGCGGTATCGAGGAGCTTGCCGGTGGCATCGACCACGGCCACCTTCACGCCGGTGCGGATGCCCGGGTCCAGGCCCATGACGACCCTGGGACCGGCAGGCGCGGCCATCAGCAGATCCTTGAGGTTGTCGCCGAAGATGCGGATGGCCTCATCTTCCGCTGCGGCGCGCGCCTGCGCGAAGCGATCGACGGTGAGGTGCAGGTGCAGTTTCACGCGCCAGGTCTGACGCACGGTGTCGAGCAGCCAGCGGTCCGCCGCACGGCCCCGGTCGGCGATGCCCACCCGCACCGCGATGCGGCCCTCGGCTTCGGCGTGGCCGGCGGCGATGGCCTCATCCAGCGCATCGGAGGCCACGACCTTCGGCGCGCTGCTGGCAAAGGGCACGAGCGCCACGTCGATGATCCCCTCCTTGCTGGCGCGAAACAGCGCGAGCAGGCGGTGCGAGGGAATCTGCGCGATGGCTTCGACGTGGTCGAAGTAGTCGCTGTACTTGGCCCCTTCGGCCTCCTTGCCGGCGATCACGCGCGCGCGGATGCGGCCGTTCGCCTGCAGGAAATCGCGCATCGCGCCCACCAGCTCGGCGTCTTCGGCGAAGCGCTCGGTGAGGATGGCGCGGGCACCGTCGAGCGCGGCCTTCACGTCGGCCACGCCCTTGTCCGCGTCCACATAGGCGGCCGCTTCGGTCTCGGGCGAGCGCGAGGGATCGGAAAACAGCGCGTCGGCAAGCGGCTCCAGCCCGGCCTCGCGCGCGATCTGCCCTTTGGTGCGGCGCTTGGGCTTGTAGGGCAGATACAGGTCTTCCAGCCGCGCCTTGGTGTCGGCGGCGGCAAGGTCGGCGCGCAGCGCGTCGGTCATCCTGCCCTGCTCCTCGATGCTCGCGATCACCGCCGCGCGGCGATCTTCCAGCTCGCGCAGGTAGGCCAGCCGATCTTCCAGCAGGCGCAGCTGGGTATCGTCCAGCCCGCCGGTGGCTTCCTTGCGGTAGCGCGCGATGAACGGAACCGTCGCGCCTGCGTCCAGAAGCGCAATGGCGGCCTCGACCTGTACGGGGCTGGCGGCGATGTCGGTGGCGATGGTCCGGGTGATGTGCCGCGTGGTGTCGATCATGAATTCTCGGGAAGATGCAACGCGCGCAATCTGCGCAGGGGCCGGGATTCTATCGGCTGAAGCCGGCGCTGGCGCGTCCGGCATCCGCCCGCCGGGCCCGCGGCGGCATCGCGCGCCATCAGGTACTCGGTCACCGAAGGCACGGTCCTTCAGCTCGGGAAGCCCTGCATCCAGCCCAGGGCGCGCGGGTCGGAAGCGGCGGCGTCCGCCGGCACCCGGCCCACCGCCAGGCTGCACGAGGCCGCCGCCAGCGCCCGCGCAACGGTCATCGAGGGCAGGAACGAGGGTGGATGGGTTCGCATCAGGCCGCCGTGTAGCCACCGTCGACTTCCAGCGTGGCACCGACCATGAAGCCGGCACCTTCGGACAGCAGGAAGGTCGCGGCGTGGGCCACCTCATCCGCCTGCCCGAGGCGGCCGATGGCGTGGCGGCCGACCAGCACCTTCATCAGCTCGGGCGCCAGGCCCGACAGCAGCGGCGTGTCGATGTAGCCCGGATGGATCGAATTGATGCGAACGCCGCGACTGGCGTAGGCCAGCGCCGCCGAGCGGGTCAGCCCGGTAACGCCATGCTTGGCCGCGACGTAGGCCGGCGCGCCGGGGTCGCCCACCAGGCCCAGGATCGAGGACATGTTGACGATGGCACCGCCGCCGGCGGCCAGCATCGCGGGAATCTGCGCGCGCATGGCGTGCATCACCCCGCCCAGGTTGATGTCGATGATCTGCTGCCACTCCTGCGGGTCCATTTCGGCCAGCGGGCGGGTGGCCTCGCCGACGCCTGCGTTGTTGAAGGCCAGATGCAGCGCGCCGAAGTTCTTCACCGCGCAGTCCACGGCTTCCTGTCCGGTTTCCGGCCTCGCCACGTCGCCCATGTGCGCCACGGCCTTGCCGCCGGATGCGGTGATGTCCGCCACCACCCGTTCGGCGGCCTCGGCGTTGCGGTCCGACACCACCACGCTGACGCCGTTGGCCGCCAGCAGCTTCGCCGCCGCCTCGCCGATGCCCGAACCGCCGCCGCTGATCAGCGCCACATTGCCCTTGAAGGTGTATTTCATGGTCGATCTCCTGATGGTGAGCCCGAAGGTGGATAGCGCGGAAGCGGCTGCCGGCCAGCACGGTCAATCGCGACCCGGCCGCAGGCGGAGGCGCGCGACCCGGGCGCAAGGCCCGCCCGGAATTCTCCCGCCGCGTCGGATCGGGGCGTCGAACCCGGAAGGCCATTGTGGCCGAACGGCATGGCTTCAGGTACAGGCACCGCTGGGTAGAATTCGGACATGCCCTCCACCCCAGCGCCAGCGCACGCCCGCCGATGAGCACCATCATGACCATCCTGGCGTTCCTGCTGGCGGTGGCGATCAGCGGGCCGCTGGCGCGGGCGCTGCGGGTACCTCTGCCGCTGATCCAGATCGCCCTGGGCTACGGCATCGCCGAATACACCGGGGAAAGCGTCGCGCTCAATCCGGAAGTGTTCTTCCTGCTGCTGCTGCCGCCGCTGTTGTTCCTGGACGGCTGGCGCATCCCCAAGGACGGGCTGTTCCGCGACAAGGGCATGGTGATCGGCCTGGCGCTGGGGCTGGTGGTGTTCACCGTGCTGGGCCTGGGCACGTTCCTGCACTGGATGATCCCGGCGATGCCCTGGGCGGTGGCATTCGCAGCGGCGGCGATCCTCTCGCCCACCGATCCGATCGCGGTCTCGGCCATCGCCTCGCGCACCCCGATCCCGCCCCGGCTGATGCACGTCCTGGAAGGCGAATCGCTGCTCAACGACGCCTCCGGCCTGGTCTGCATGCGCTTTGCCGTCGCCGCCGCGCTCACCGGCTCGTTCTCGCTCGCCCAGGCCGCGCTCAACTTCGTCTGGGTCGCACTGGCCGGGCTGGCGGTCGGCGCGGTCGTCGCCTGGGGCGTCACCCGCTCGCTCGATCTGGTGCAGCGGCGCATCGGCGAGGACGCCGGTTCCAGCATCCTGATCGGGCTGCTCACTCCGTTCGCGGCCTATCTCACGGCCGAGGCCATCGACGCCTCGGGCATCCTCGCGGCGGTCGCGGCCGGCATCAGCATGGCGCTGCTGGAAAGCACGCGCCTGCTCGCCGGCACCCGCGTGCAGCGCCGCGCCTTCTGGGACACGGTGCAGTTCGCAACCAACGGGGTGATCTTCGTGCTGCTGGGCGAACAGCTGCCCGCACTGGTCGATGGCGCAATCCAGGTGGTGGGCGAAACCGGCCACGCCAGCCCGTGGTGGCTGGCGGTTTACGTCACCGCCGTGGTCGGCGCCCTGGCCGGCCTGCGCTACGCCTGGGTCGCCGCCTCCATGCGCGTTTCAGCCTGGAGCGCGCGGCGGCGCGGGCTGCCGCATGCGGCCACCGACCGCCGCGTCGTCGTCGCCATGTCGCTGGCCGGAGTGCGCGGTGCCGTGACGCTCGCCGGCATCCTGACGCTGCCGCTGACGCTCGACGACGGATCGCCCTTCCCTGCCCGCGACCTGGCGATCTTCCTCGCCGCCGGCGTCATCCTCGCCTCGCTCCTCATCGCCAGCTTCGCCCTGCCGCGCCTTTTGCGCGGCATCCCCCGGGGCGATTCGCACGCCAGCGAGGCACCCGCGCGCCGGACCGCCGCCGCGGCCGCACTGCGCGCCATCGAGGACCACGGCGCAGTCGAAACGCCAAAGCATCCGGACCCGGAGCTGTACGCCGCCATCGCCACCCATCTGGCCGAGGACTACCGCCGCCGCCTCGGCCACGGCCAGCCTCACGAAGGCGAAGCCGGGCATCCGCCGCACGCCCACGACATCGAGCGCGAACTGCGCCTGATCGGCGTCGCCGCCGAACGTCGCGCGCTCGCCCGACTGCGCCGCGAACGCACCATCGACGACACCAGCTACCAGAAACTCATCCGCGAGCTGGACCTGGCCGAGCTGCGCTGGGGCGGCTGAGCGCCGCACCTCAGGCCCCGACCGCGCCGGACTTCACACCGTCAGCGCGAGCCCCCGCGCGACCGCAGCGGCGTCTCCGCCATGCGCAGCAGGCCGCGCACCCGCGTGATGGAATAGCTCGACTCTTCCGACAGTTCACGAATCGAATGCCCGTTCTCGTATTTGTCACGCAGTGCATACGCGACCGCGTGGGCATCACTCCCGGCCAGACGCGCATGCGGCTCCAGCAGTGGCATCTGGATCGGCCCGCCTCCATAACCCTTGTGCTGACGCCCGCGAGGCGCGATTTCGGGTGCCGACTCCGCGCCCCAGGCTGACCACCCCGGCGGCGGGTGGCGCGCGAACAGCTCAAGGTAAGGGCCGGGCGAACACGCCTCGATCAGCTGGTATTGCTCATCAGGCTTGCGTGAGTGCTCACGCTTGCGGGTTTCAATCATGTTCACCTGACTGCGCGCCGGTGCCAGCGTGCGCAATGACCCGCGAACCCCGAACAGCAGCAGTTCGGTCACGTTACGGAAATAGAACCCAACGCCACGCCCGTCCGGGCCACCATCCTTGCGCCGCTTGGCCCAGACGATGTTGGACACGTAGCGGAACCCCCAAGACCGCATCACCTCCAGCCCTTCCGGGAGGAGCGCATTGGGCACCCACAGATACAGGTGCGCATTCTTCGCAGCCACCGCCGCGACCGGCAGCGCGCAGATCGCCGCCAGATCCATCGTGGCATAGCGGTCCAGCCGACGATGTTCGGGTGCAACCTTTCCCGTGCGGTTCGTGAAGCGCCACGGCGGATCGGCAAGGATGGTGGTCCAGCCGCCACTTGTCTGCGGCAGTGGAACGTCATGCTTCTGCTCGCGCAAGGGCACGGCCATAGCTCTCCCCAATTTAGATCTTCGGAGCGAATTGTATTGGATCTTGAGCCTACCGGCTAGTCGGGGACATGCGTCTCGCGCGCAATGAACACCGCAAGGATCGGGCATCCGCCCGCATCCCCGCGTGTCAGCCGCGGCAGCAGCTTTTCGCTGTTAGTTGTGGTTGTGGTGTTGAGGATCCGCTTGGCTTGCGCCTCGGGAACGCCTGCCTCCTTGGCCAGATCGCGCCCGAGATTTCGCAGATCCAGCGTGCGCGTAACCAGCACGCCCCCGTCGATCAACGCCGCATCGTAAAGTGCGCGGTATGCCCCGATGTCACGATCCAGGTTGCCGTCCTTGGCATTCCACTCCACGTCCAGAGCGATGCGGTCGCGGAAGTTGTCCACCTCGTAACCCTTATTCACCGTTTCCGTGATGATCGGCTTCCTGCGCGCCTCGCCGATACCGGGCAGTGGCGTGAGCTGGAGGGAAAGCCGTATCAGCGTATCCACGCGAGCCTCGCGCCAGCCGCAGTCCCGGAACATCCGGTTCAACCTTGCGGCCAAGTCGCTCTCCTGACCACCCGGCTTGAGCAAGTCATCCGTCCGCAACTCGAATCGATGCAGCACGTCCTGCAGTTGCCCGAATGCCGCACCGTTGGTCACCGCAAGGATGCGTGCCGCATTACGGGTTTCGGCAAACTGGTAGCGCGCCAGCACCTCGGGTGAAAAGCAGTCGCGGTAGGACTCGGTCAGGTTCATGTCATCGGCTCATCGGGCGTGGAACCAGCGCGCGACCAGGTCGCGCTCGGCATCGGTCATTTCGGTCAGGTTGCCGGGCGGCATGATCTTCAGCACCACCGCCTGCTGGTGGATCAGGGCGGCATGGCGTTCGATGGCGTCATCCGTATCGAAGCTCAGTCCCTTGGCCGGTGCCGCCAGCAGGCTCGGCTGCGCGGCGTGGCAGGCACCGCAGCGCTCGGCGAGGATGCCGCGCAGCGTGGCGGTGGCGGCGGGAAGGCTTGTCGCGGCATCGACTGCGGCGCTGCCGGCACCCGGTACGGCGGCTTCGGGATGCGCGGACTGCGCGGCGGGCATCGGCATCGGCCGCAGCCACGCGAATGTCGCCAGCAGCAGCGCAGCGCCCAGCGCCGGCAGCCACCAGGCGCGCTGGCCGCTGTGCCAGAGCACGAAGAACTGCCGGATGGCCGCCGCCGCGGCCATGAACAGCGCCAGGACCAGGCCGCTGTGCGGATGCGACCACGCCGCCGCGTAGTGCGTGCTCAGCATCGCGAACACCACCGGCAGGGTGAAGTAGGTGTTGTGCACCGAACGCTGCTTGCCGCGCGCGCCGTCCAGCGGATTCGGGGGCTCGCCTTTTTCCAGCGCCGCGACCATGCGCTTCTGGCCGGGAATGATCACGAAGAACACGTTGGCCGACATGATCGTCGCCAGCGCCGCGCCCACCAGCAGGAAGGCCGCGCGCCCGGCGAACAGGTGGGTGGCGATCAGGCACAGCGCCAGCACCAGCACGCCGACCAGCGCGCCGAGCGCACGATCGCGAAACCCCACCGCCCTGCACACCAGGTCGTAGGCGAGCCACGCGCCCAGCAGCAGCGCGAGCGCGCAGAGCACCGCCAGCGTGGGCGACAGCGCCATCACGCGCGGATCGACCAGCCATACCTGGGGCGAGACCAGGTACACGATGGAGAACAGGGCAAAACCCGACAGCCAGGTGGTGTAGCTCTTCCACTTGGACCAGTGCAGGTCGTCGGGCAGCTGCGCCGGCGCGGGCAGGTATTTCTGCTTGTGATAGAAGCCGCCGCCGTGTACCGACCAGCTTTCCCCGGCCAGTCCTGGCTGCGCCCGCTTCGGCGCTTTCAGGCCGCGATCGAGCGCGACGAAATAGAACGATTCGCCGATCCAGGCGATCGCCGCCACCACGTGCAGCCAGCGCAGCAGGAAGGCACCTGCATCGATCCAGAAACCCGCCATATCAACTTCCGCGATAGGTGCTGTAGCTGAAGGGCGAGACCAGCAGCGGCACGTGGTAGTGGGCACCGGCATCGGCGATGCCGAAGCGCAGCGTCACCACATCGAGGAAAGGCGGCTGCGGCAGCGCCACGCCGGCCTTGGCGAAGTACTCGCCGACGGCAAAATCCAGTTCGTAGGTGCCGACGGCGAAGTCCTCGCCTTGCAGCAGCGGCGCATCGCAGCGGCCGTCGAGATTGCTGGTGAAGCGCCCGAGCGCCACGCGCTGCGTGCCTTCGACGCGGAACAGGGAAATCGCGATGCCGGCACCGGGGCCGCCGTGCGCGGTGTCGAGGATGTGGGTGGTGAGCCTGCCCATATGCATCACTCCGGTGCCGCGAAGCCGCAGGCGTCGAAATGCCGATCCAGCGCGGCGATGTCGGCGGCCTTTTCTTCCGGCGTGGCGAAACTGGCCTCGAAACCGTTGCGCGCCAGGCGGTAGGCGTGGCCGGCATCCAGACCGAGCGCGGCGAAGGTTTCCACGAAGTTCCGGTTGAGGTAGCCGCCGAAGTAGGCCGGGTCGTCCGAATTGATCATTGCCACGAGGCCGGCATCGAGCAGCTCGCGCAGGTTGTGGCGGGAAAGATCCTCGAATACGCACAGCTTGACGTTCGACAGCGGGCAGACGGTGAGCGGAATGCGTTCGGCCTTGAGCCGCGCGACGAGTGCGGGATCCTTGAGCGACTGCACGCCGTGGTCGATGCGCTCGGCGTGGAGCACGTCGAGCGCACTCCGGATGTAGGCGGGCGGGCCTTCCTCGCCGGCGTGCGCGACGCGGCGAAGGCCGAGGTCGCGCGCCTTGGCGAACACCCGCGCGAACTTCTCCGGCGGGTGGCCGACCTCGCTCGAATCCAGCCCCACGCCGATGAATCGGTCGCGGTACGGCAGGGCCTGTTCCAGCGTGGCGAGGGCGGCTTCTTCGGAGAGATGGCGCAGGAAGCACAGGATCAGCGCGGCGTTCACCCCCAGCGCGCCGCGTGCCTCGTCGCAAGCCCGGGCCAGGCCGCCGATCACGGTGGAAAACGGCACGCCGCGCTCGGTGTGGGTCTGCGGATCGAAGAAGATTTCCGCGCGTGTGATGCCGTCGGCGCGGGCGCGCTCCAGGTACGCCCAGGCCATGTCGAAGAAATCCTGCTCGGTCACGAGCACGCCGGCACCGGCATAGTAGATGTCCAGAAAACTTTGCAGGTCGGTGAAGGCGTAGGCGGCGCGCAGCGCCTCCACGCTCGGATACGGCAGGCTCACCCCGTTGCGCTGCGCCAGCACGAAGATGAGCTCGGGCTCCAGCGAGCCTTCGATGTGGATGTGCAGCTCGGCCTTGGGCATGGTGCGCACCAGGCGTTCGAGGGCGGGATCAAGCGGCGGTGGCGTCGGGGCCATGGCGTGGTGAGGAAGTGGAAAGCGTCGAGTCTGCAACAACCCGCAGGTCAAGCGGTAGCGCCGCGCGCGCAGGGACAACCGGCTGCGCTAACCTTCACGCATGAATCCGACGACATTTTCCTTGAACGGACGGGCGCTGGACCTGGCCGACGAAAACCCGAAGCAGCCGCTGCTGCGCTGGCTGCGCGAACGCCACCTCACCGGCACCAAGGAGGGCTGCGGCGATGGCGACTGCGGTGCCTGCACCGTGGTGCTGCGCGAGCCCGACGGCGCGGGTGGCTCGCACTTCGTCGCGGTCAACAGCTGCCTGCTGCCGATGGGCGCGCTGCCGGGACGTGAGGTGCTGACGGTCGAAGCCCTGGCCGAGGGCGCGAGCCTGCATCCGGTGCAGCGGGCGATGGTGGACCACGGCGGCTCGCAGTGCGGCTACTGCACGCCGGGCTTCGTGATGAGCCTGTTCGCCGGCTACTACGAGGGCGAACTCTCCGACCACGCGACGGAAGGCAACCTGTGCCGCTGCACCGGCTATCGCTCGATCCGCGATGCGACGGCGGCGCTGCGCATGCACCCGCGCGACACCGACCGGTTCGATGCGCTGCGTGCGGCACCGCGCGCGCCGCAGGGCGCGGCGGCGCTGGAGGGGTTCCACAGCCCGGCAGCGCTGGCTGATGCGCTGGCGCTGAAAGCCGCGCATCCGGAGGCGGCCTTCATCGCCGGCGGCACCGATCTGGGCGTGAACCTCAGCCGCGGGCAGGCCGTCGCGCCGGCGTTCATCGCGCTGGATCGCGTCGTTGAACTGCACGCCATCGACGTGGATGAAACGCGGGTCCGCATCGGCGCGGGCGTACCGCTGACGCGGATCGAACGCGAACTCGCCGGCCTGTTCCCGGCGCTGGACGAGCTTCTGCCCTGGTTCGCCGCGCGCCAGGTGCGCAATCGCGCGACCCTCGGCGGGAACCTCGGCTCGGCCTCGCCGATCGGCGACCTCGCGCCGGTGCTGCTGGCGCTGGATGCAACGCTCGAACTGGCGGGGCCGAGCGGGCGGCGCAGCGTCGCGCTGGCGGACTTCTTCCTCGACTACCGCAAGACGGCGCGCGCACCGGAGGAGATCATCGTCGCGGTGACGCTGCCGCGGCGCGATGACATCGCGCAGGCCGGATACAAGGTCGCCAAACGCCAGACCGACGACATCAGCATCGTTGCCGCCGCGTTCGCGCTGGCGCGCGATGCGCAGGGCGTCGTCACGCACGCGCGGCTCGCGTTCGGCGGGGTGGCCGCCACGCCGAAGCGTGCGCTGGAGGTGGAAGCCGCGCTGCTCGGCAAGCCACTCGATGCCGCCGCCGTGGAAACTGCGCGCACCGCGCTGACGCAGGCGTTCACGCCGCTCTCCGACCACCGCGCCAGCGCCGCCTACCGCCGCGCGCTGTGCGGCAACCTGTTCGCGAAATTCGCGCGCGAAAAGCTCGGCGTGGAGGGCGCGGCATGAGCCGGAAGCCCCCCGCGCAAGACCCCTCGCAGCTCAAGCACGAAAGCGCCGTCGGCCACGTCACCGGCCGCGCGGTGTACACCGACGAGCAGCATCCGCCGCAGGGCCTGCTGAGCGTCTGGCCGGTGACCTCCCCGCACGCACATGCGCGGGTGCTGCGCATCGACGTGGCGCAGGCGCTGGCCGTGCCGGGCGTGGCCACGGTGCTGACCGCCGCCGACATTCCCGGCGAAAACGACTCCGGCACGATTTTGCACGATGAGCCGGTGATCGCGGACGATGTGGTGTCGTTCCACGGCCAGTCGGTGGCCTGGGTGGTGGCCAGGGACGAAGCCACCGCACGCGCGGCGGCGGAGCGGGTACGCGTGGAATACGAACCGCTGCCGCCGATCCTGACCATCGAGGCGGCGCTGGCCGCCGACGCCTTCCACATGCTGCCCTCGCAGATCGTGCGCGGCGACGTGGAAGCCGCATTGGCCGCCGCGCCGGTGGTACTGCACGGCGAACTGCACGTCGGCGGGCAGGAGCACTTCTATCTGGAAACCCAGGCCAGCTGGGCCAGCGTGGATTCGGAAGGCGTGGTGCAGGTGACGGCATCCACCCAGCACCCGAGCGAAACCCAGGCCATCGTCGCGCATGTGCTCGGGCTGCCGGCGAACCAGGTCGTGTGCCGCTCGCTGCGCATGGGCGGTGGCTTCGGCGGCAAGGAAACCCAGGCCAATCCCTATGCCGCCGTCGCCGCACTGGCGGCGTGGCGCACCGGCAGGCCGGTGCGGATCAAGCTCGAACGCGGTCTGGACATGCGCATGACCGGCAAGCGCCACCCCTTCCTCGGGCGCTGGCGCGTGGGCTGCGAGCGCGACGGCAGGCTGCGCGCGCTGGACGTGGAGCTGATCGCCAACGGCGGCTGGAGCTGTGAACTCTCCCCGCCGGTGCTCTCGCGCGCAATGGTGCACGTGGACAACGCCTACTTCTGCCCGAACGTGCGCGTGGTCGGGCGCATCTGCAGGACGCACCTGCCGTCCAATACCGCGTTCCGCGGCTTTGGCGGGCCGCAGGGCGTGATCGTGGGCGAGGAAATCATCGAACAGATCGCCCGCCATCTGGGCCTTCCCGCGCATGAGGTGCGGGAACGCAATTTCTATCGCGAGGGCCAGGCCACGCATTACGACCAGCCGGTGACCGGCAACCACATGCACGAACTGTGGCAGCAGGCACTGGAACGCGGTGATTTTTCCGCACGCCGCGCGCAGGTCGCCGCGTTCAATGCGGCGCATCGGCACAGCAAGCGCGGCATCGCGATCACGCCGATCAAGTTCGGCATTTCCTTCAACAAGACCGAGTACAACCAGGCCGGCGCGCTGCTGCACATCTACACCGACGGCAGCATCCAGTTGAACCACGGCGGCACCGAGATGGGCCAGGGCCTGCACACCAAGATGCTCGCAGTGGCGGCGCGCACGCTGGGCGTTTCCGCCGCGCGGCTGCGGATCATGCCCACCAGCACCGACAAGGTGCCCAACACCTCGGCCACCGCCGCCAGCACCGGCGCCGACCTCAACGGCCAGGCGGTGAAGGCGGCCTGCGAAACCCTGATTGCGCGACTGCGCCCGGTGGCCGCGAACCTGCTGCATGGCGATGCGGACCAGGTCGAGTTCAGCGATGATGCCGCCTTCCTGCGCAGCGCGCCCGATGCCCGCGTGGACTTCGTCACGCTGGTGAAGGCGGCCTATGCGCAGCGCGTGAGCCTGTCGGCGACCGGCTACTACCGCACGCCCGGCCTGCGCTGGAATCCGGCCACCGGCAAGGGGCATCCGTTCCATTACTTCGCGTTCGGCGCAGCGGTGTGCGAGGTCGAGGTGGATGGCGACACCGGCGTACACCGCCTGCTGCGCGTGGACATCCTGCACGATGTCGGCGACTCGCTGAATCCGGGCATAGACCGCGGCCAGATCGAAGGCGGCTTCGTGCAGGGCCTGGGCTGGCTGACCTGCGAGGAGCTGCGGTTCTCCGATCAGGGCCGGCTGCTCACCGATGCGCCCAGCACCTACAAGATTCCGACGCTGGGCGATGTGCCCGAGGATTTCCGGGTGCGCCTGTATATCCCTCCGACCCCGCCCGCGACCGCCGCCGTATTCGGCTCCAAGGCCGTAGGCGAACCGCCGCTGATGCTGGCCATTGCCGCACGCGAAGCGATCCGCGACGCGGTTGCGGCGTTCGGCGGTGATCCGCGCCGGGTGGAACTTGGCGCGCCGGCCACGCCCGAAGCGATCTTCCGGGCGATTGATGCCGTGCGCGAAACGTCCGCCCGATCCGATCCGCTTCCCCGCGCACAGGAGGAAGCAAGCGGTCGTCGGACCTTCAGCCATGGATGAAGCCCTGTTCGCCCGGCTGGCCGACCGGCTGGCCGATGGCCGCGGCGTGGCGCTGGCGAGCGTCGTCGCGGCGCGCGGCGCAACCCCGCGCAAGCCCGGCGCGCGGATGCTGATCGAAGCCGACCGCATTGCCTTCAGCGTCGGCGGCGGCGCGATGGAGGCGCGCGTGATCGAAACCGCGCGCGCGCTGCTTGCCGCCGCCGGCGGCTGCAAAACGCTGGAGATTGCACTGACCGGCCAACCCGGCTCGGCCGGCATCTGCGGCGGCACGATGCGGGTCGCCGTGCGGGTCTGGCAGGGCGTTGACGATGCCGCCCGCGCGCAGGCCATCGCGTCGGCGCTGGCGGAAGGCGAAGCGACGGAGCTGTCGGGTGCCGGGATGGGTGATCGGGATGCGGCCGCGCAGGTCCTGCATCCGCGCCCGCGCCTGCTGATCGCGGGTGCCGGCCACTGCGGCCACGCGCTGGCGCAGCTCGCCGGCCTGGTCGACTTCGAGGTCTGGCTGGCCGATTCACGGCCCGAGTGTTTTCCACCCGATCGCGATATCACGGCAACCTGCATCGACGCGACATCCGGGAGCCTGCGCCGCGCCGCGAACACCGCACGCGATCTCTACATCGTGCTGCTCAGCCGCGACTACCCGACCGACGTCGCAGCGCTGGACGCGCTTGCCGGCAGCCGCTGCGCCTTCCTCGGCATGATGGGCAGCCGCAGGCGCATCGCGCAGGTGCGCCGCGCGCTTCCCGCGCACGCGGCGTGGCTGGAAGGCATGCAGGCACCGGTGGGCCTGCCGATCGGCGACGAGACGCCGCACGAGATCGCGGTCGGGATCCTGGCGCAGCTCATCGCGCGACGCAGCGCGCGTCGCGCGTCAGGGTGACTCAGGGACTTTCCGGCGCGGGCGGCGTGATGCCCTTGAGCTCGCGATAGCGCGCCAGCAGCTCGTCGAACTCGGCGCGCAGGGCGGTGCGCTCGGTCTCGCGGCGCGTGAGATAGGCGCGCTGGTCGGCGACCTGCGAGCGCGCACGCGTGATCGAATCCCTGATCTGCACCGGCACCGGCTTGCCGTTGCGTTCGAGATCGGCAGCGTGATCGAGAAGCTCGGCCAGGCTCTTTTCCTGGCTGCGGATGCCGATCCGCGCGGATTCCAGGCTCTGTTCGATCAGGTCGAAGCGCTCGCGGTAGGCGCGCTGCAAATCCGACTCGGCCGGATAGGACGAGACCAGCACCGAATCCATCTTGGCCTTTTGCTCGGCGACAAGGCGCACCTTTTCCAGCTCGGCCTGTTCCGCCTCCCAGGCGGCCTGCTCTTCGGCCGTGCGCACGCGCTCGGTGGTCTTGACCGTCATGCCCTGGCTGTTGAGTTCTTCCTGCTTGTCCTTGGCCGCCTCGGCCGGCAACGTGTCGGTGTAGTGCACGTTGCCGTCCTTGTCCGTCCAGCGGTAAAGCTTGCGCTGGGCCTGTGCGTCGGACGAAATCGCGCCGAGCGCAAGGCAGAGCAGGCCGGCGATCAGGGGAAGGGCAGCTGTCGTTTTCACTCGGAATCCTGCGGGACTTCAGTGGGACGGTGCGGCCTGTGCGACGCCATAACGTGCGCGGTAGGCCTGCAGGCGCCCAAGGTGCTCTTGCAGCGCCGGCTGGCCGGAAGTATAGGCCAGCAATTCTTCCAGCCGCGCGACGGCGACCACGGGAATGCCGGAACCGGCGGTGATCTCCTGGGTGGCGGACAGCCCCGATTCACCTCGCTCCTGCCGATCGAGCGCGACCAGCACGCCACAGGGCGTTGCGCCGGCCGCGCCGATCATGGCGATGGATTCGCGCACCGCGGTCCCGGCGGTCACCACGTCGTCGACGATCAGGACGCGGCCCTTGAGCGGCGCGCCGATCATCAGTCCGCCTTCGCCGTGGTCCTTGGCTTCCTTGCGGTTGAAGGCCACCGGCACGTCGCGTCCGCGCGCGGCCAGCGCGATCGCAACCGCCGTGGCGAGCGGGATGCCCTTGTAGGCCGGGCCGAACAGCATGTCGAAGGCCAGTCCCGATTCCTCCAGCGCCTGCGCATAGCACTCTGCCAGCGTGGCCAACGCCGCGCCGTGGTCGAAGCGCCCGGCATTGAAAAAGTACGGGCTCACGCGCCCGGACTTGAGGGTGAATTCCCCGAAGCGCAGCACCTGGCAGCGCAGCGCCAGATCGAAGAATCGGAACTGGTGGTCCTTCACTCGCATTCGGAGACCCGCAGCGCCAGCCGCGCGAAGTGGCGAATGACGTCCAGCCCGCACTGGCACTGGCCCGGGTCCCGGGCAAAATCCGCGCGCAGCGCGTCCAGCAGCGCGCGCATCGGGGCGGCGTTGGCGGCCTTGCCCTCGGCGAAAGCCAGACGTCCCGGTTCGGAGCAGAAGCGGTGCAGCTCGAAGAAATAGCGCTCCTGTCCTTCGGTGAGAAAGGCGAAGCACGGCGCGACCGATTGCGCATCGTCCAGTGAACGCCCGGCGCGCATCTCGCGCTCCTCGCACAGGCGGATCGAGCTGGCGGCCAGCTCCAGCATCGGCTCGGCGACGTTGGCGGTGTCCAGATCCGAGGCGACCTGGGCCAGGGCCAGGGCGTGCTGGCGGACAGCGTCGCTGCGCCACTGCGGCTCGCGCGCGTCCAGCCACTGCGCCAGATGCGGCGCAAGCGCGCCGCCGCGCGCGGCAAGTTCCGCGGTGTTGCTGCGGCTGTCCGGCGGCAGCGGGCGCGCGTCGAAGGTCGAGCCGGCGATGGCCAGCTCCAGGGTTCCGTAGAGCCAGGCATCACGCTGCGGATCGAAGCCGGCGGCGGCGAGGATGCGCCGGCTTTCGGCCATGCTGGCGGCCTCGTTCGGACCCACCGGCCCGTCGCCCTCGCCGTCCTCGCGTTGGCGCAGGTCGTGGCAGGCGCAGAACAGCATCAGCGCGATCCGGTCGCGCCCGTCGAACGCCTCTCCGGCCGTGGACACCAGCTGGCCGAGGCGGCCATCCATCAGCTCGAGCGCGTGGTTCTCGTTGTGGTAGGCGTGGAAGTCCTCGCCCCAGCTGCCGTGGCGCAGGCCCATCCGCGCCAGCGCGATGCTCAGCGCGACCGCGCTGCGAGCAGCGTCCTGACGCAGGGGTTCGCCAAAGGTTTCAATCAGTTCGCGCTGCCACTGCAGGATCCATGGCACCAGTTCCGGGCGGCGCGACAGCAGCAGCGCGGCGGCGGCATCGCCATCGGGCAGCTCGCCCTCGATGGCATCGGCAGGGTGGCGCGAGGCCGGGTCGATGTCCAAATCACGGATCCCGCATCGGCCGATCCGGCCGGTCGAGAAAGTATACGCAAGCCGCCCGGCGTGCCGAATGCCCCTGCCGCCTGCCGTCGGCATCAGCCCGAGGGGAACATCTGGGCAGCGCGCTGGAACAGGATCCAGCTGGTGGCGATGTACTTGGCACCGCCGCGCGGCATGTTGCCGCGATGGGTGTGGGTGAAAGCGGCCGGTGCCACCAGCAGGCTGCCGGTGCGCGGCGTCACCTTGCGGTTCTGGTAGAGGAACTCGGTCTCGCCTTCCTCGAAATCATCGTTGAGATAGAGCGTCCACAAAAGGTGCCGATGCAGCGTTTCGCACTGCTCGTCGCGCGGAAACAGCTCACAGTGCCAGTAGGGATAGCCGCCCTTGTCGGCGGTGTAGCGCTGCAGGTTGATGGAGCCGGGGCGCAGCACCGTCTGCACCAGGCGGGTGAGCGTGGCATCGTCCATGGTTTCGAGATCATGGGCGTGCAGGCGGCGCGGCGGGTCGCCGGTCTGGAGCATCAGCGGAGCGAGCGCCGCATACGGATAGCGCCGCAGATAGGCCTTGGTGGCGCGCAGCGCGGCATCCAGCAGCAGGTTCTGCACGTCCTCCCACTGCGGCCGCCCCTCCAGGGTGATGTCGCTGCTGTCCTTGAGCTCGGGGAAATAGCCCGAGCCCACGCGCCCGGGCGTGCCGCCGCCCTCGGCCTCGAAGCGCGCAACGATGGCGGCGCAGTCCTCGCGCGCGAGGGCGTTTTCGTGGATCTCGATGAAATCGTTCATGGCGATGACGGGCGCGGCGCGGGGACGGAAGGGTAGCAGCAGAACCCGCTGCGCGGCAGCCGTCGCGGGCCTTCCGGTGCGGTCAGGGAGCGGCATCCAGCAGGGCGGCGCGTCCCTGCACATCCTGTTCGAGCAGGCGTACCCGGAAGGCATCGCGCCGGTTCGGCGGCAGCCGCCGCAGCTCCCGGCGCAGGGCGTCGACCTGGGCGGGCGTCAGCGCCCGCAGCAGCGCCAGGGTATCGGCATGTTCCTCGGCCGGCACGAACGGAAAAAGCTGGCCGGCCAGGTCCATCGCGGCGCGCGTGGGCGGATCGAAGCGGTAGCGCCGGCGCTGCTCGGGCGAAAGCGCGTCGAAGCGCGCACGCCATCCCGCGCGCACTTCGGCGGGCATCTGCGCCAGCCGCGCTTCGGCCTGGAGCACCGCGCCGCGGGTCGGTTCGTCGAGATGCTCCCAGGCGTCGAAACGCTCGCGCAACGCGAGTTTCTCCTGCGGGGCCAGGTCGTCCCAGGCGGTCAGGTCCAGCCGCAGCCGTGCCTGCGCCTCGGGCGACAGCGCCAGCCAGGCCCGCGCATGCAGCTCCAGACGTTCGCGCAGCACCGGCGGCAGGCCGGCCAGCAGAGTATCGAAGGGTGCCAGGGTCTGGCGCAGCGCCGCCGCATCCGGCGCGCCCGCGGGGGCAGGAGCCTGTGCCGAGGCCGCGCCGGCGAGCAGCACCAGAGCGCAGAGCGCGGCAACTTTCATCGCAGCGCTTCCTGTTCGGACAGCCAGACGTGGAACTCGAGGTCGTCGAGCACCTCCGGATGCTGCTGTCGAAAGAGCACCAGCATGAAGTCCGGCGCGGTGAGCGGAGCCTCCGGTGCCGTCGGCGGCGGCATGCGCTGGGGGCCGGGCGCAACCTTCACGACCGGCGGGCGCGCGGCGCGCCAGGCCTGCCAGCCGAGCGCCAGTCCCGCGCCCAGCACCAGCAGCGCCAACGCCGCCGGGAGCCGCGGCCAGAGCCCGAGCGTCACGGGCGACCGCTGCCGTGGCGAAGCGGCAGGTCGCGGCGATGCCGCAGCAGCCGCCACCGGCGCTGTCGCGGCCGAAGGCACTTCCGGTACAGGCACGGATTCGCCGTGCTGCGGTGCGGCACCAGCGCCGCCCGCCCCCTTGGCCAACAGCACCCGGCAGCGCTTGAGCCATTCGGTGGACTCGCGATCCTGCGGCCGATCCGAAAGCTGCACGCGCAGCTGGGAGGTGGCGAAGGCAAGCGACGCGCCGACCGCTGCGGGTGCCGCGCCCAGCCGCCGGGCGATCTCTCCCGCATCCACGCCCTCCTGCAGGCACAGCAGCATCACCTGCCGCTGCAGGGGGGAAAGTCGCGCCAGCGCCTCGTGCAGCAGACGCCGCGCCGACGCTTCCGGCAGCGAGAGAAACGACGGGGCGGTCGCGGAGGAAGGGGGCGGCATCGGGTCGAAACTGGCGGCGTGGCGGGTCAGGATAGCAGCGCGCCCACCCCCATCCCTGTCCGCCAGCCTACCCTATCCGTGGGGCTTGACTTCCGCACATTCGGCGCTGCACCCAAGCAACACAAGGACTTGCGGCACATGCGTTGTGCACAGCGCGATCGAGCGACGCCGCGCGGCGTCGATTTCCGCGCGACAACCCGCTTCGCCGCGCAAGCATTATTCATAACATGTTGATATAAATGGAAATTGATCTTGTGACGATTTTTTGACCAAGGTGCCGTAGCCGGCCCAGCCATGGGGCCGGCGCACCCGACCACGGTGGATGGTCCACACACTTATCCACAGGAGGTGTGGATTTCACTCGTTTCGTCTGTCACGACAGGAAGTTACCGGCAATTCATCAATCCGCGCACAGATCTTTGCAGTAACTGTGGAACGGCGGTCACGGTGCTGCGTCTACACTGCGTCGATGCCTGTTCCCGCACCCGCAACCTGGCGAATCGCCCTGTCCGTGCCGCTGCCGCGCCTGTTCGACTATCGGCCGGCGGACGGCGCATCCACGCCAGCAGCCGGGTGTCGGGTGAAGGTGCCGTTCGGCAGCCGCTCGCTGGTGGGTTTCTATGTCGAAGCCGGCACGGCCGCTCCTGAGGGGCCGGAACTGCGCACCGCCGAGGCCGTGCTGGACGAGGTGCCGCTGTTTGATCCCCCGCTCTGGCAGGCGCTCGGCTGGGCCGCCGGATACTGGCAGCGTCCGCTGGGCGAGGTGCTGGCCACCGCCCTGCCGGTGGCGCTGCGGCAGGGCGAGCCGTTGCCCGACACGCGCACCGCGTTCTGGCATCTCACCGAGGCCGGCGGCACCGCGCTGGCCGGACTGCGCCGCGGCTCGCGCCCGCGCGCGCTGGCCGACTATCTGGCGCAGGGCGAGCGCGACGAGGCCGCGCTGGCGGCAAGCATCGGCCCCGGCTGGCGCGATGCGCTGCGCCGGCTCGAAGCGCGCGGTCTGGCCGCGTCGATCCTGCGCGTGCCGTCGCGCGAAGCGCACGCTCCCGCACGCGCCGCGCCCGAGCGCTCACCCGAGCAGGCAGAGGCGACCGCAGCCATCGACGCCCTCGCCGGCCGATTCGCCGTGGCGCTGCTGGAAGGGGTGACCGGCAGCGGCAAGACCGAGGTGTATCTGGCCGCGATCGAGGCCTGCCTGGCGCGCGGCCGCCAGGCGCTGGTACTGGTGCCCGAGATCGGCCTCACCCCGCAGGCCATACGCCGCTACGGCGAGCGCCTGCCCGTGCCCGTCCTGACGCTGCACTCGGGTCTGTCGGAAACCGAGCGCGCCGCCACCTTTGCGCGCATGGCGCGGGGCGAGGGCCGGGTGCTGATCGGAACGCGCTCGGCGGTGTTTTCACCGCTGCCCGACGCCGGCCTCATCATCATCGACGAGGAGCACGACGGCTCCTACAAGCAGCAGGACGGCTTTCGCTACCACGCCCGCGACTTCGCCCTGGTGCGCGCCCGCGGCCTCGGCGTGCCCGCGGTGCTCGGCAGCGCCACGCCGAGCCTGGAAACCCTCCAGCACGCCCGCAGCAAACGCTACGCCTGGCTCACGCTGCGCGAACGCGCCGGCGGCGCGCGCCCGCCGCGCGTGCGCGTGCTCGACCTGCGCAGCCAGCGCCTGGAACACGGCCTCTCGCGCCCGCTGCTGGACGCCATCGCCGACTGCCTGGCGCGCGGCGAGCAGGCGCTGGTGTTCCGCAACCGCCGCGGCTATGCGCCGGTGCTCCTGTGCCACGACTGCGGCTGGCACGCCGACTGCGCGCGCTGCGACCGTCCGCTCACCCTGCACGGGCGCCACCGGCTGATCTGCCACCACTGCGGCCACCGCCGCAGCGTGCCGCCGGCCTGTCCGGACTGCGGCGGCCTCGCGCTGGTGCCGCAGGGTGCCGGCACCGAACGGCTGGAAGAAGCGCTGGCGGCGCGCTTCCCCGGCGTGCCGCTGATCCGCGTTGACCGGGAAACCACGCGCGGACGCGATGCGCTGGGCAAGCACTTCGACGCCCTCGGCGACGCGCCCGGCATCCTCGTCGGCACCCAGATGCTGGCCAAGGGCCACGACCTGCCAAAGCTCACGCTCGTCGCCATCACCAGCGCCGACGAAGGGCTGTTCAGCGCCGACTTCCGCGCCGGCGAGCGCATGGCGCAGCTGCTGGTGCAGGTCGCCGGCCGCGCCGGGCGCGCGCAGCGTCCGGGCGAAGTCTGGCTGCAGACCCATCATCCCGATCATCCGCTGCTGCAAACCCTGGTGACGCGCGGCTACCCGGCCTTCGCCGAGGCCGAGCTGGCCGAACGCGCCGCCGCCGGCCTCCCGCCGTTCTCGCACCTGGCCCTGCTGCGCGCCGAGTCGCCCCACGCCGAACCGCTCAATGCCTTCCTCGCCGCCGCCCACGCGCTCGCCCGCGCGCAGGGCAGCGCCGAGGTGGCGGCACATCCGCCCATGCCCGCGCCGATGCCGCGCCGCGCCGGCCGGCTGCGCGGCCAAGTGCTGTTCGAATCCACCCATCGTCCCGCCCTGCAGTCGCTGCTGCGCACGCTGTATCCCGCGCTCTTCGACCTGCCCGAAGCGCGCCGCGTGCGCTGGTCGCTGGACGTGGATCCGGTGGATTTGTATTGAGCGGGGATCACCCGCCAGGCGGACGCACGGACCCCGCGTCGGCCGCGCAGGGCCGGCCTGCGAATCGCCGCGGCGCGGGAAACGGATCAGTCCATCGCCAGCCACACCGGCGCGTGGTCGCTGGGGCGGTCCCAGGTGCGCGGTTCGCGGTCGATGCCGGCGGCAGTCAGGCGCGGGCGCAGGGCCTCGCTGGCCAGAATGAGATCGATGCGCAGCCCGAGGTTGCGGCGAAATCCGGCGGCGCGGTAGTCCCACCAGGAAAAATGTCCGCCCTCGGCTTCGAACAGGCGGAAGCTGTCGTGCAGGCCCAGCCCGAACAGCCGCCGCAGCGCCGCGCGCTCGGCGGTGGACGTCAGGATGCTGTCGTCGCCCCAGACCGCAGGATCGTGCACGTCCCGATCCTCCGGCGCGATATTGAAATCGCCCAGCACGACAAGCTCGGGATGGCGCGCGCGCTCGGCCGCGATCCAGTCGTGCGCGGCGGCGAGCCAGCGCAGCTTGTAGTCGTATTTTTCGCTGCCGACCGACTGCCCGTTGACCACATAGAGATCGATCACGCGCACGCCGTCCACGGTGGCCGCAAGCACGCGCGCCTGATCGTCCTCGAAGCCGGAAATGCCGGCCTGCACGTCGGAAATCACCCGCTCGCGCGCAAGAATCGCCACGCCGTTGTACGTCTTCTGCCCGTGGAACACGCTGCGATACCCGGCCTGCGCCAGTGCATCGGCCGGAAAGCGCGCGTCCTCGAGCTTGGTTTCCTGCAGCCCCACCACATCCGGCTGCGCCCGGCCCAGCCAGTCGAGCAGGTGCGGCAGCCGCACATTGAGCGAATTGACGTTCCAGCTGGCGATTTTCATGGGCGATCCACGGTGGGTGCCCGGCCATTCTGGCGCGCACCCGGGAAAACCGGTAGCCCGCGCAGGTCACCAGCAGGCCGCCCTGCACGCACGCCGCCATCGACACTCACGGCACCGCGGTCAGCTCGTTGGCGTCCAGGTAGCCGTCGTTGTCGAGGTCGAGCCGGTCGAACATGCGGGTCAGGGCGCGGCGGCGGGATTCGAGCGTGGTGGCGGTGCGCAGGCGGACGCCGGCGGGCATTTCACTGGCCGACAGCACGCCGTCGCCGTTGCGGTCCATGGCGTGGAATCCCTGGCTCAGGTAGTCCTGATACTCGGCCAGCGAGACGCGCCCGTCGCCATCGGTATCGAACCAGCCCAGGTACTCGCTGCGGCTGGCCTGCGCCTGGGTGGCGAAGGAAGCGGACAGCAGCGCCGCGGCGACCGCGCAGGCGTGACGCAGGCGCAGGGACGCGGAACCTTCGGACGGGCGAGGGTACATCGGCGGCATTGGATTCTCCCTGGGCGGATCATCGCCGCCTTTGCCGGCAAAGTCACCGCGCCGCGTCGCATTCCGGGCGTTCCGGCACGACAATCAGGTGCCCCGTCACGCTTTGCCCGCCATGCCCGAACTTCCCGAGGTCGAAACCACCTGCCGCGGCATCGCGCCGCACGTCGTCGGACGCCGCGTGCGCGCGGCGGTGCTGCGGCGGCCCGACCTGCGCTGGCCGATTCCACGCGAAATCGGCGAGGAGTTGCCCGGTCAGCGCATCGACGCGGTGCGGCGGCGCGCGAAATACCTGCTGCTCGATGCCCGGTCGGGCAGCGTGATCGTGCACCTGGGGATGTCGGGCAACCTGCGCGTGCTGGCGCACGACGCGCCGGTACGCGCGCACGACCACGCCGATCTCGTGCTCGATGATGGCCACCTCCTGCGCCTGCACGACCCGCGCCGCTTCGGGGCGCTGCTGTGGCAGCCGGCGGGCACGCTGCATCCGCTGCTGGCCGGCCTCGGACCCGAGCCGCTGTCGGATGATTTCAATGCCGACTGGCTCGCGCGCGCGGCGGCGGGACGGAGCGCGCCGGTCAAGCATTTCCTGATGGACCAGCACATCGTGGTGGGCGTGGGAAACATCTACGCCGCCGAGGCGCTGTTTCGCGCCGGCATCCATCCCGGCCGGGCCGCCGGGCGCATTGCCTTGGCGCGCTGGGAGCGGCTCGCGCTGGCGGTGAAGGACATCCTCGCGCGGGCGATCGCGCGCGGCGGCACCACGCTGCGCGATTTTCTCGCGCCGGACGGCGCACCGGGCTATTTCGAGCAGGAACTGTCCGTCTACGGCCGCGCCGGACAGCCCTGCAAGGCCTGCGGCGGCACGCTGCGCGCCGCCGACTGGGGCCAGCGCGCGACGGTGTACTGTCCGCGCTGCCAGCGCTGAGTCCGCGCCCTTGCGTCAATCCGGCATCGCTGCGAACGCCGGATCGCGCCGCAGCTCGGTCGCCAGCGGCGGAATCACCAAGGTGGTGTACTCCTTGTAGCTGGCCTCCGGCAGGTCGCAAAGGCGCAGGCGTTCGGCGCGGAAGACATCGATGGGAAGCTGCGCGGCTTCGTAGAGGATCACCTCGTGCTCGGTCGGATACCAGCGCGCAAGTTTTTTGACCAGCGCGCGCAGTCCGTCCGGATCGGCCTCGAGGCGGGTGCAGGACCAGTCGCCTGCCAGCGCCACCTGCCACAGCAGCACCGGCCCCTGCGGGTCGATCAGGCGGTCGTAGCAGAGGAAGTGTGTGGCCTCCAGCGACTGCACGCCGCGCTGTCCGGGGTCGATTCCCAAGTCGGCATACAGGCAGGCTTCGGCCGAGATGCCCGGCTCCATGCGCGCCACCAGCCCCTCGGCGCGCGCCTTGCGGATCACCCGGTGCGGGACATCGGCAAAGACGCCCGGGTGGCCGTAGAACACGGCACAGACCGCCTTGCCGGCGCGCACTTCGCGCATGATCGCCGCGTCGATGTCGCGGTAGGTTTCGCGCCGGTCCCGGCCCGGCGCGTAGTGCAGGCCGAGATTGACGGCATCGGGGCGCAGGCGCGTGATCATGGCCAACGCGAAGGGATCGGCCAGGCAGAACACCACCTGCGCCTGCTGGATTTCCGACAGCGCGCGCTCGCTGACGTGACGGCCGAACTGGATGCCGCAGCCCACCACCACGAGGCTGCCGGTCGACGCCTCGAGCGTCGAATCGGGTACCTCCTCGTTCCAGCAGGCGAGACGGTCGCGCCCCTGTCGCTTGGCCTGGTACAGCGCCTTGTCGGCACGGTGGAGGAGTTGTTCGAACGAGTCCGTGCGCGCATCGGTCTGGCAGATGCCGGCGCTGATGGTGAACGCCATCGGCCGGTCGTGGACGACGACGGGAACGATCCGTTCGCGCAGGCGCTGCAGCAGCGCCTTGGCCTGCGCGACATCGCCCTCGATCAGGATCATGAACTCGTCGCCGCCGCGCCGCGCCGCGATGCCGCGATCGCCCACCACGTCGCGGATCCAGGTGCCCATCGCGCACAGCGCCTCGTCGCCGGCCGCGTGCCCGTGGGTGTCGTTGATCTGCTTGAAGAGGTCGATGTCCACCGCGATGGCGGTGAACGGGACGCCCGCCTGCCCGGCCCGCGCGAAGGCGGCTTCGCCAACCTTGCGCAGATGCTGGTGGTTGATGAGACGGGTGAGTCCGTCGTGCTCGGCTCCCCAGCGATAGCGCTTGCGGTCGCGCAAGGTGCGACGCAGCAGCAGCAGCAGCAGCACGAACGAGGCCACCAGGCCGACGAGGCCGGTCGCCAGCAGGAGCTGACGCCTGTGCGCGGAGGTCGCGTTCGCCTCGGCCAGCGCCTTCTCGGCTTCCAGCAGCGAGATCTTCTGCTCCTTGAGCTGGGTGTCGAACTCGATCTGCAGATAGGCCAGCCGCCGTGCTCGGGCGCGGCGCTCGGCCTCCTGCGAGTGCTTCATGGCCTCTTTGAGGTGCGCCAGGCTCGCCTGGGTGTCGCCGCGTGATTCGGCGAGAGCCGAGCGGAGCTTCTCGACTTCGGCCAGGCTCAGCGCCGCGGGGTGGTGATCGCGATAGCGCGCGGCGAGATCGGACAGCAGCGCGTCCGCCCGACGCGGCTCCTCGCCAAGGGCAACCAGGCTCCGGGCGATCAGGAGCCTGGCGTCGCTGGCACCGGCGTCATAGGCATGGGCCTCGTAGTCGACCAGCGATGTCTCGCCCCATTCCAGGGCCTGCCGGTTCAACCCCTGCATTGCCAGCGCCATGCCGAGGCCATACTTGCCATTGGCGGCGAACAGCGCATCGCCGGCGCGGGTGCAGGCCTCGACCTGACGCTCGCGCCACTGCTGCGCGATCCCGAAAATCTCATCGCTTTCATAGGCGATGGCGAGCGCCGTCATCGCGTGACAGAGCGGGAGCGGGTCGGTGCTGGCCTCTGCTGCGCGGACGGCGCGCACGCCCAGATCGAGCGCGCGCCCGGTCTCGCCGACCGTGGCGTAAAGCTGGGCCGCGGCACCCAGCATCCGCGCTGCCTCCTCAGGTGCCGCCGGCAGGTAGGGCATGGCCTCGTTGAGCAGGGAGAACGCCTGCGGCCAGTCTTCGAAGATGGTGGCGATGCTGATGGTGGTGACATACACGCGCATCCGCAGCACCACCGGCAGGTCATCATGAGCCAGCAGCTGCATCAGCCCGCGCTGCGCGCCGACATAGTCCCCGGACAGGGCCAAGTTGCGCAGCCGTTCGTAATCCTTCTCGTCCGCTGCCGGATCCGTGTGGGTGATGCCTTCCGACGGGCGCTGGGCAAACGCCGCCTGCACCCCGAATGCGCCCGCGGGAAGTTCGGCATCAGCCTCATTCCAGGCAGCCGATGCCACGCGGCCGGCATCAAACGCCAAGCCCGACGCCGCCAGGATCAGCGCGCTCAGGACAGTGAAGATTCTGGCCATGCGGAATCGCGGAGCGGCCGCCCGGTTATTCGTCGTAGGCCCGAACGATGTGGTTGGTGGCGAACTGGCCATCGCTCAAACCGGTGAGGCGCTTGATCGTGGCGTAGTCCTTCTCGCGCAGCGCGCGACTCTCTTCTTCCGAAAGGCCGGCCTTGCGCATCACCGCATCGGCATCGGCCTCGTAGTCGCGGGCGAGCTCCGCGCTGCGGCCCAGCTCGCGCATGAACTCCAACAGTTTCGACATGCCGTGATCCCCCTGATCAAATGACGCTACCCCGCCGACAGGCCACCTGTGCGGCCCCCGGCACTGGGCAAAAAGTGCGGCGATTGCGACCCATCCCGCAAGATCGGAACGCGATGCGCGACGGTATCACAGATGCGCCGGCGCGAGCACTCCGGCGACCCGGATTCTTCTGTTCGAGCGCGTGCGGCACGCGTGCTGGCGCACGCCTCACGGCACGCGCGCAATCGCCACGGCGCGCACTTCGCGTGCGCCGGCGCGCAGCAGGACGCGCGCGGCCTCGTCCAGGGTGGCACCGGTGGTAATGACGTCATCGACCAATACCACGATGCCCGCCTGCGGCGCGGCCTGGAACGCACCGCGCAGGTTGCGCCGGCGCGCGGCGGCGTCGAGCGTGGTCTGGGCCGGCGTTGCACGGGAGCGGCGCATGCTGTAGCCGTCGACCGGCAGCGCGTGCGGGGCAGCCAGACAGCGCGCCAGTTCCAGCGCCTGGTTGTAGCCGCGCTGGCCCAGCCGGGTGTGATGCAGCGGAACCGGCACCACGCGCTCGGCACCGACCCATCCGGGCCATTGGGCCAGCCGCCGCGCGGCCAGTTCGCCGAGCACGCGCCCGCAGGCCAGGTCGCGGTGGAACTTGAAGCGCGGCACCAGTTGCGCGATCGCCGCCTCGTAGCGCCATGCGGCGGCGGCCAACGCAAACGCCGGAGGATCGGCCAGGCACGCGCCGCAGGCCGGAGCGGCCGCCTCCAGCGGCAGCGCGCAGCGCGGACACGCCGGCTCGTTCAGCGCCAGGGCGGCGGCGCAGGCGTGGCACAGATCCCGCGATCCCGCGCGCGCACCGCAGATCAGACAGCGCGCCGGCAACAGGCCGAACGACAGGCTGCTGCGAAGGCGCGACACGATCACGGGCAGGCGGTTGACAGACATCGATTCGGTTTCCAGACTGCGTACACTGTGCCACCGGCGACCCACTCGCGCGATCCCGATGCCGCTACTGCCTGCCAGCGCTGCCCGTCCCCGGAGCCGCCGCGCCGCGTCGTTCGGCACGCCGCCCTGCGCCACCAGGCGATGCGCACAATGAGCGGGGTGAAGTCACGCAACCAGGCCCGGCCGGCGCTCTGGCCTCGCGGCGATGATCCGCACCAGGCCACGCTGGCGAGCAGCCTGTCGCCGCGTCGACGCATCGCGGCCCGCGAGGGCATCGCGATCGAAATCAACGGGCGGGTGCTGCGCGACTTCAGCAGCGCCGACTCGCTGGGCCTGGCGCAGCATCCGGCGGTGGTCGCGGCGCTGCAGGAGGCCGCCGCGTGGCGCGGCGTGGGCACCGGCGCGACGCCCCAATCCGGCGCGGCATTTGCCGAGCACCATGCGCTGGAGCAGGCCGTGGCGCAATGGCAGGGCTATCCGCGCGCGCTGGCCTTTGGCTCGGCCTACCTTGCCAACCTCGCGGTGATGCAAGCCCTGTTGCGCGAAGGCGACCTGTGCGTGCAGGACCATCTCAACCATGCCAGCCTGGCCGATGCCGCCCGGCTCGCGGGGGCGCAGCTGCGCCACTATCCCCACGCCTTGCCGGACGGGGCGCTGAAGCTGCTGCAGGACAGCCCCGCGGCCGCCGCGCTGCTTGCATCCGACGGTGTGTTCGCCATGGACGGTGACCTGGCACCGCTGAAGCTGCTTGCGATGCTGGCGCGGGCCGAAAACGCAACCCTGCATGTGAGCGATGCGCACGGCGTGGGCGTGGTCGGCCCCGAAGGGCGCGGCAGCGTTGCCCACGCCGGCCTTGGCGTGCGAGAAGTGCCGCTGCAGTTGCTTGCATTGGACACGGCGCTCGGCGCTTCGGGGGCCGTCCTGGTTGGACCGGACGCGCTGCTCGAGGCCATCGCGCAGCGCGCCTCGACCTGCCTCCATGCGACCCTGATGCCACCGGCACTCGCCGCAGCGGCGCTGCGTGCGCTGGAAATTTCGCGCGCGGAAAGCTGGCGACGCTTCAAACTCGCAGCCCTGGTCGCACGCTTCCGGCGCGGCGCGCAGCAGCTCGGCCTTCCGATGGTGGATTCGACCACGCCCATCCAGCCGATCCTGGTGGGTGCCAATGCCGCCGCCGTGGCCGCGGCGCGCGTGCTCGAACAGGCGGGCTTCCGCGTCGACGCGATGCGTCCGCCCACCGCGCCGGACGGCCGCGCGCGGCTGCGCGTGCTGCTCAGCGCGCTGCACGAGGACGCGGACATCGACGCCCTGCTGGAGGCGCTCGCGCGGGTGCTGCGCGCCGCGGCCGTGATCAACGCCTGAGTCCTCCACTGTCGCCGATGTTCATCCGGACACTTGGAAACGGGCCGCCGCTCGTGCTGATCCACGGCTGGGCGATGCACGGCGGCGTGTTCGAGCCCTTGCTCGGGCACCTCGCGCATGACTTCACCATCCACTTGGTCGATCTGCCCGGTCACGGGCGCAGCCGCGGAGAGCTGGAGCTCGCACCGCATGCCACCGCGGATGCGCTGCTCCAGCGCGTCCCCGCCGGCGCGATCTGGGTCGGCTGGTCGCTGGGCGGACTCTTCGCACTCAAGGCCGCGGCGCGTGCGCCCGAGCGGATTCGGGCACTGGCGGCGGTGGCCTCCAGCCCGCGCTTCGTGGCGGGCGATGGCTGGGACTTCGGCACCCGGCCGCAGGTGTTCGAGCAGTTCGCCGCAGGGCTGGCGCAGGACTTCACCGCCACGATCGAACGCTTCCTGGCGCTGGAGGCGGCCGGCTCATCGCTCGATGCAGCGACGCTTCGCGCACTGGAGGCACGCGCCTTCGAACACGGCCGGCCTTCGGCAAGGGCACTGGAGCAGGGCCTGGAGGTGCTGCAGGCCGCGGACCTGCGCGCCGTCGTCGGCACGCTGGCGATGCCCTCGCTCTGGCTCGCCGGCCGGCGCGATCGCATGGTGTCGCCCGCCGCGATGCGCTGGGCCGCGGATGCCGCGCCGAGCGGACGCTACTTGGAACTAGACACCGGCCACATGCCCTTCCTGACCGAGTCGGGGCGCGTCGCCGCGGCCCTGCGTGAGCTCGCCGCGCGCGCGGCGTGAATCCACGCCGTCCTTGTTCGGACGTGCGGCGGCGGGGCAGCCCGATACCGCGCACAAAAAAGACCCGCCTTGCGGCGGGTCTTTTCGTGTGGCAGCCCCGGATGGATTCGAACCACCGAATGCCTGAGTCAGAGTCAGGTGCCTTACCGCTTGGCGACGGGGCTAGAAGCTCGACTGTGCGCCGATATCAGCGCTTGGAGAACTGCGTGGCGCGACGTGCCTTGTGCAGGCCGACCTTCTTGCGCTCCACTTCGCGGGCGTCGCGGGTCATGAACCCGGCGCGGCGCAGGTCGCCTTTGAGGTTCTCGTCGTACTCGACCAGCGCGCGGGCAAGGCCCAGTCGGATCGCACCGGCCTGGCCGGTGATGCCGCCACCTTCCACCGTGACCAGCACGTCGAACTTGTCGTTCATCCGGGTCAGCTCAAGCGGCTGGCGAACGATCATGCGCGCGGTCTCGCGGCCGAAGAACTGCTCGATCGAACGATGGTTGATCGTGATCACGCCGGAACCCGGGCGCAGGAACACGCGGGCGGTGGAGGACTTGCGACGGCCGGTGCCGTAGTTCTGCTGGATTGCCATGGGCGTCTACTCAGATGTCCAGCACTTGCGGCTGCTGGGCGGTGTGCGGATGATTCGGACCGGCATAGACCTTGAGCTTGCGGAACATCTCGCGGCCCAGCGTGTTCTTCGGCAGCATGCCCTTCACGCCGATCTCGATGACGCGCTCGGGGTGGCGATCCAGCGCCTGGCCGAGGGTCTCGGTCTTGAGGTTGCCGATATGGCCGGTGAAGCGGTGATACTTCTTGTCCTGCACCTTGTTGCCGGTGGTGTGGATCTTCTCGGCATTGATGACGACCAGATAGTCACCGGTGTCCACGTGCGGGGTATAGACGGGCTTGTGCTTGCCGCGCAGGCGGGTAGCGAGCTCGGAGCACAGGCGGCCCAGCGTCTTGCCGCTGGCGTCGACCACGTACCAGTCGCGCTTGACGGTCTCGGGCTTGGCGCTGAAGGTCTTCATGACAGCTACTCGAAAAAAACGGTTGGCTTGCTGAAAAGGCAAGACGAAAGACGCGGAATGATACGGGATCGACGAGACCCGCGCAACATTCCGGAGATTCGTGGCCGGCCAGAGGCATGCGCCCCGGCGAGGAATCCGGCCTGGCACGCTGTTCGCGGCGACCGGGCCGGCCATGATACGGCAGTTCAAGCCGTTCGCCAAGCGATGCCGCGCGAAGGCGGTGCGGCACGCGCCTGCCCGGCGACCGCGCGCGGTCGCGCCGACGTCCCGTGCGAAGCCTGCCGCGCGGCATTCCCGTAGGATGCGGGCAGAGCCGGCGCAGTCCGGCGCGATGAAGGGCGGGAGTCGATGGTCGCAGGCTGGGTTCTGCTGGCGGTATCGCTGGGCTATGTCGCGCTGCTGTTCGCGGTGGCCTACTTCGGCGACCGGCGACCGCTGTATCCCGAGCGCACGCCGCTGCGGCCGATCATCTACAGCCTGGCGCTGGCGGTGTACTGCTCTTCCTGGACCTTCTATGGCGCCGTCGGCACGGCGGCGTCTTCCGGCTGGGGCTTCCTCCCGATCTACCTCGGGCCCATCCTGATTTTCGCCTTCGGGCTGGGGCTGCTGCAGCGCCTGGTGCAGGTGACGCACGAGCAGAACATCACCTCGATCGCGGATTTCGTGGGTTCGCGCTACGGCAAGTCGCAGGGCCTGGCGGCGCTGGTCACGATCGTCGCGCTGATCGCCGCGGTGCCTTACCTCGCGCTGCAGTTCAAGGCCGGCGCGATGAGCATCGAGGTTCTGAGCGGCCTGGGCCACCGCGGCCCGCCGGCACCGCTGCGCGAGCCGGCGTTCTACCTGGCGGCGCTGTTGGCCGTCTTTTCCATCCTGTTCGGAACCCGCCAGATCGATGCCACCGAGCACCACCACGGGCTGATGCTGGCGGTGGCGCTGGAATCCCTGGTCAAGCTGCTGGCCTTCGTCGCGGTCGGGCTGTTTGCCTGGGCGCAGGTTTCCGATGGCTTCCTCGCCCGCTTCCAGGCCTCGGCGCTGGGCAGCACCGCCCTGCCGCCGGGTTTCCTTTCGCAGCTGCTGCTGGCCTTTCTCGCGATCATCTGCCTGCCGCGTCAGTTCCAGGTGGGCGTGGTGGAATGCGAGGATCCCGGGGACGTGAAGCGGGCGCGCTGGCTGTTCCCGGCGTATCTGGCGATCATCAGCCTGCTGGTCGTGCCGATCGCGCTGGCCGGCATCAGCGCCTTCGGCGGCTCGTCGGTGGACCCGGATACCTACGTGCTGATGCTGCCGCTCGCGCACGGTCAGGACGCGCTCGCGCTGGTGGCCTTTCTGGGCGGGTTTTCCGCCGCCACCGGCATGGTGATCGTGGCGACCGTGGCGCTGGCGACGATGGTTTCCAACGAATTGATCATGCCGCTGGCGCTGCGCCTGCGCTGGGTCGACGCGCATCCTGCGCGGGATCTGTCACGCGTCGTGCTCGGCATCCGCCGCGCCGCCATCGTGGCGCTGGCGATGGCGGCCTATGTCTATTACCGGGTCACCGTGGACCAGGAGGGGCTGGCGCAAATCGGCCTGCTGGCCTTTGCCGCCGTGGCGCAGTTCGCGCCGGCCATCATCGGCGGGCTGTACTGGCACGGTGCCAGCCGGGCCGGTGCCTACGCCGGCCTCGTCGCCGGCTTCCTGATCTGGATGTACACGCTGCTGCTGCCGACCGTGGCCGCCTCCGTCGGCCTGGAACCGCGCTGGATCAGCGAGGGTGTCTTCGGGCTCGCCCTGCTGCGGCCCAATGCGCTGTTCGGCCTGTCGGGCTGGGATCCGCTCACGCACGGCGTGTTCTGGTCGCTGCTGTTCAACATCGCCGGCTTCGTCTTCCTGAGCCTGCGCTACCGGCCCGCGGTGCAGGATCGCCTGCGCGCGCTGCCGTTCGTCGAACCCTGGACGCAGCGCCCGGCCAGCGCCGAGGGCGAGTGGCGCGGGCGCATCTCGGTGGCGGATCTGCGCACCATTGTCGAGCGCATCGTCGGTGCGCGCGCGGTGGAGCGCGCGTTTGCCGATTACCGCGAGCAGAGCGGGCGCGATCTCGCGCCGGGTGATGCCGCCGATCGCAGCCTGCTGCAGCACACCGAACGCCTCCTGTCGGCCTCGATCGGCGCTGCCACCGCGCGCCGCATGCTGACCACGGCGCTGCGCGGCACCGGCATGGATCTGGGCGAGGTGGTGGCGCTGCTGGACGAAACCTCGCAGGAGCTGCGCTTCAACCGCGCCCTGCTCGCCGCCACGCTGGAGAACATCTCCCAGGGCATCAGCGTGATCGACGCCGACATGCGCCTGGTGGCGTGGAACCGGCGCTACATGGAAATGTTCGACTATCCGGACGGTACCGTGTACGTGGGCCGACCGGTGGCCGAGCTGATCCGCTGGAACGCCGAACGCGGCGGCTGCGGGCCGGGCGAGGTGGAGGCACAGGTCGAAAAGCGCATCGCCTTCATGCGACAGGGATCGCCCTATGTGTTCGAGCGGGTGCGCAGCGACGGCAGCGTATACGAGATGCGCGGGCGCGCCATGCCGGGCGGCGGCTACGTCACCACCTACACCGACGTGACCGACTACAAGCGCGTGGAACACGCGCTGATCGAGGCCAACGAGACCCTTGAGCTGCGGGTGCGCGAGCGCACCGGCGAGCTGAGCGAAGCGGTCGAGGCGCAGCGCGCGGCCAAGCTGGAGGCCGAGGTCGCGAACCTGAGCAAGACGAGATTCCTGGCCGGTGCCAGCCACGACCTCCTGCAGCCGCTCAACGCCGCGCGCCTGTTCAGTGCCGCGCTGATGGAAGCGCCCGCCGATGCCGCGGATGCGCGACAGATGGTCGATCGCATCGACAGTGCGCTCAAGAACGCCGAGGATCTGCTCGAAAGCCTGCTGGAAATCTCGCGCCTGGACAGCGGCGCGCTGCGGCCGGAACTCTCCGCGGTATCGGCGCTGCGACTGAGCCAGTCGCTGCACGAGCAGTTCGCCCCGCTCGCCGCCGCGCGCGGGCTGGAGCTGCGGGTGCATGCGCAGGACCTGTGGCTGCACAGCGATCGCCGGCTGCTGCGGCGCATCCTGCAGAACTTCCTCGCCAACGCGCTGCGCTACACCCGCCACGGCGGCGTGCTGCTGTCGCTGCGCCGCCGCGGGAACCACGCGCAGTGGCAGGTGTGGGACACCGGGCCGGGCATCGCGCCCGAACACGTGCGTTCGATCTTCGACGAGTTCGAGCGGCTCGACCAGCCCTCGCCCTGGGGCGAACAGGGGCTCGGTCTGGGGCTGTCGATCTGCGACCGCATCGCGCACATGCTCGGGCACCGCCTCTTCGTCACCTCGCGCCTGGGCCGGGGCAGCGTGTTCGGGCTGGAGGTGCCGATTGCCGAGGCGCCACCGCAACCCGTCGCCGAGCCCGCCGCCGAGCCGGCGCGCGACGTCGCCGGGCTGCGCGTGCTCTGCGTGGACAACGATCCGGCGATCCTGGAGGGCACGGTGGCGCTCCTGGAACGCTGGGGCGTGCGGGTGGCGACCGCGACCGGGCTGGAATCCGCGCTGGGCCGCGTGCGCGAGGCGCGGCCGGATCTCATCCTCATCGATTTCCACCTGGGCGAGGCGCTCGATGGCCTGGCCGCGCTCGACATCCTGCAGCGCGAGGCCGGCGGGCGCTCGGTTCCCGGCGCGCTCATCACCGCCGACAGCAGCGAGGGCCTGGCGCTGCGCGCGCGCAGCGCGGGCTATCCCGTGCTGCAGAAGCCGGTGCGTCCGGCGGCGCTGCGCGCGCTGATCGCCGCGCTGGCGCGGCGTCGCCCGGTTGGCGACAGCGGATCAGGCTGACGCGTCGTCTTCGTCGGACGGTGGCGGCAGGCTGCGTCCATCGAGCGTCAGGCGACCGGCCAGCAGCACGGCCTGGGTGCGGGAGTGCGCGCCGAGCTTGCGCAGGATCGCCGTCATGTGCGCCTTGATCGTGGCCTCGGAAACTTCCAGCTCCCAGGCGATCTGCTTGTTGAGCAGCCCATTGCAAACCATTGCCAGCACGCGGTACTGCTGCGGAGTGAGATCGGCGACCCGTCGCGCAAGGTCTTCTTCCTCCGGATCGAGCGCACCATTGGCGGCAACGCCTGGCGGCAGCCAGGTATCGCCTTCGAGCACCGCGTGGAGCGCCTCCCCGATGGTGTCGATGGTGGCGGATTTGGGAATGAAGCCGACCGCGCCGTGCCCGATCGCGCGGCGCATCAGGGCCGGCTCCTCGCGCGCGGAAACCACGACCACCGGCAGCGCGGGGAAGGTGGCGCGGATGTGTGCCAGCGCACTGAAGCCGTGTGCGCCGGGCATGTTGAGGTCGAGCAGGACCAGATCCGAGGCCGGATGCTCCTCCGCCAGTTCGACCAGCGCCGCGACGCGGTCGGCCTCCAGCAGCCGCGCATCGGGCAGCACCTGCAGCACGGCGCGGCGCATCGCATCGCGAAACAGCGGGTGATCGTCGGCAATCAGGATCGTGGTCATCGATGGATCGGCAACGCGGCGCGGGCACCCCTTGCCCGAGGCCCAAGCATGACCCATCGGGGTGATCCGTGCACGCGTGGGCAGAGCGCAATGTCCATGCCATTGCACCGGTCCCGCGCCGCGGTCCGCGTGGACTAAAATGTGCGGGCTGCGCGCACCCTTCCTGCCGGAGAGCACCGTGAAACCCATACTCAGCCCCGAGCTGCCGAGGCGCGATACGCCGCTGGCCGCCCTGACCCCGCTTTACGCCATCGATGAAGGGGCCCACCTGGCCGCGCTGCTGGACAAGGCGCGGGTGGATGCGGCAACCCAGACCGCTATCCAGAGCACTGCCGAACGCCTGGTGGTGCGAGTGCGCGAAAAGGCCGAGGACCAGGGCGCGATCGAAGCCTTCATGCGCGAGTACGACCTTTCCAGCGAGGAAGGTGTGCTGCTGATGTGCGTGGCCGAGGCGCTGCTGCGCATCCCCGATCAGGAGACCGCGGATCGCCTGATCCGCGACAAGCTGGGCGAGGCGAACTGGGAGACGCACCTGGGGCGCAGCGATTCGGTGCTGGTCAACGCCTCGACCTGGGGCCTGATGCTCACCGGCCGACTGGTCGCTCTGGGCGACGATACCCGCCGCAGCTTCGGCGAGGCGCTGCGCCGCCTGGTCGGGCGCGCGGGCGAGCCGATGATCCGCCTGGCCGTGCGCCAGGCCATGCGCATCATGGGCCACCAGTTCGTCATGGGACGCACCATCGACGAGGCACTCAAGCGCTCGCGCCGCAAGGACAACGTCGCCTATCGCCATTCCTACGACATGCTGGGCGAAGCCGCGCTCACCCAAGCCGACGCCGACCGCTACTTCGAGGCCTACCGCCATGCGATCGAAGCGATCGGCAGCAGCGGCCCCAACGGCAGCTTCGTGGGCACCAGCGTGTTCGCCGCGCCGAGCATCTCGATCAAGCTCTCGGCCCTGCACCCGCGCTACGAGGTGGCCAAGCGCGCGCGTGTCATGGCCGAACTGGCACCGCGCGTGCTCGAGCTGGCGCGGTTGGCGCGGCTCAAGGGCATCGGCTACACCATCGATGCGGAGGAAGCCGACCGCCTGGAGTTGAGCCTGGAGCTGATCGAAAAGGTCTACACCGACCCGTCGATCTCCGGCTGGGAAGGCCTCGGCCTTGCGGTGCAGGCCTACCAGAAGCGCGCGCCGGCCGCGATCGACTGGCTGATCGCGCTGGCGCGCCGGGTGGGCCGCCGCATCCCGGTGCGCCTGGTCAAGGGGGCGTACTGGGATTCGGAGGTCAAGCGCGCCCAGGTCGACGGCCATGTCGGCTATCCGGTGTTCACCCGCAAGCCCAACACCGACGTGAGCTATCTGGCCTGCGCGCGCAAGATGCTGGGCGCGACCGACGCGCTCTACCCGATGTTCGCCAGCCACAACGCCCAGACCATCGCTGCGGTCAACGAGTACGCGCGCCTGGCGCTGGGCAGAAGCGGCGGTGGCGAGGTGTGCCAGTACGAGTTCCAGCGCCTGCACGGCATGGGTCAGGACCTGCACGACGAAGTCGTCTCGCCCAACGCGCTGGACACGCCCTGCCGCGTGTATGCGCCGGTGGGAAGCCACGAAGACCTCCTGCCTTACCTCGTGCGGCGCCTGCTGGAGAACGGGGCCAACTCCAGCTTCGTCAACCGCATCACCGATCCGGCGGTCGCTCCGGCCGATCTCGTGGCCGATCCGGTCGCCACCGTCGCCGGCTTCGACTTCAAACCCCATCCCCACATCCCGCAGCCCGCCGACCTCTACGGCGAAACAAGGAAGAACTCCATGGGCGTCAATCTCGCCAACGATGACGACCTCGCGCGCCTTGCCGAGCAGATCAATGCCGCCGTGCAGCCCTGGGCGGCCACGCCGCTGGTGCCTGGCGCACAGTCGTCCGCGCCGCTGCAGGAGGTGACCAATCCGGCCGACCGCCGCGAGCAGGTCGGCACCTGGCAGGCCGCCGATGCGGCCACCATCGAACGCGCCCTGGCCAATGCCGTGGCGGCACAGCCTGCGTGGGACGCGATGCCCGCAAGCTCCCGCGCCAAGATCCTCGAACATGCGGCCGACCTGCTGCAGGCGCGGATGCCGCAGTTCATGGCGCTGTGCACCAAGGAAGCCGGCAAGACGCTGGCCGACGGCGTGGCCGAAGTGCGCGAGGCGGTGGACTTCCTGCGCTATTACGCCCAGCAGGCGCGCCAGATGCTGGCGCAGGGTACGACGCTTCCCGGCCCCACGGGCGAATCCAACCAGCTCTTCCTGCACGGGCGCGGCGTGTTCGTATGCATCAGCCCGTGGAATTTCCCGCTGGCCATCTTCACCGGCCAGATCGCCGCGGCCCTGGTCGCCGGCAACGCCGTGATCGCCAAACCGGCCGAGCAGACCAACCTGGTCGGCTACCACATGACCCGCCTGCTGCACGAAGCCGGCGTGCCTGCCGATGTGCTGCAGTTCGTACCCGGCGACGGTGCCACCGTGGGCGCGGCGCTGACGGCCGATGCGCGCGTCGCGGGCGTCGCCTTCACCGGCTCCACCCAGACCGCCCGCGCCATCAACCGTGCGCTGGCGGCACGCGATGCCGCGATCGGCGTACTGATCGCCGAAACCGGCGGCCAGAACGCGATGATCGCCGACTCTTCATCACTGCCCGAGCAGCTGGTGAAGGACACCATCTCCGGTGCGTTCGGCTCGGCCGGGCAACGCTGCTCGGCGACCCGCATCCTGTTCGTGCAGCGCGACATCGCCGACAGGGTCATCGCCATGCTCGCCGGGGCCATGGCGGAGCTGAAGGTGGGTGACCCGGGCCTGCTTTCCACCGACGTGGGGCCGGTCATCGACGCCGACGCGCTCGCCATGCTCACCACCCACGCCGAGCGCATGGACGCGGAGGCGCGCCCGATCGCCGTCGTGGCCCCCGGCGAGGACACGGAGCACGGCAGCTTCTTCGCACCGCGCGCCTACGAGATCGACTCGCTGGATCGCCTGCAGCGCGAAATCTTCGGCCCGGTGCTGCACGTGATCCGTTACGACGCCGAAAAGCTCGACGCGGTGATCGACGCCATCAACGCCACCGGCTACGGCCTCACACTCGGCATCCACAGCCGCATCGACGAGACCGTGCAGAAGATTTCCAGCGGCGTGCGCGCCGGCAACTGCTATGTGAACCGCAACATGATCGGCGCGGTGGTGGGCGTGCAGCCGTTCGGCGGCGAGGGGCTTTCGGGCACCGGACCCAAGGCCGGCGGACCGCACTACCTCGCGCGCTTCTGCACTGAGCGCACGCTGACGATCAATACGACGGCGGCGGGTGGCAATGCGTCGCTGCTGACGCTGGAGGATTGAGGGCGCTTCTGCGCGGGCGCGGGATTTCGTCCGCCTCGGCGGCGGCTTGCTGCCTGGCCAATCACCCGCCTTCACCCCCGGTGATACGGGTGATTGGCCAGGATGCTCGCCGCGCGATAGAGCTGCTCCGCCACGATCAGCCGCACCAGCATGTGCGGCAACGTCGCGGGGCCCAGCGCCCAGGACTCCGCCGCGGCCGTCCGCACTTCGGGTGCGTGGCCATCGGGGCCACCGATCAGGAAGGCCAGGTCCTGTCCGCCCGCGCGCCAGTGTTCCAGCCGCGCGGCGAGGTCTTCGGAGGAATGCGGGCGGCCGCCGCCATCGAGCAGCACCACGCGCGCGCCCTTGGGCACCGCTGCCAGCACGCGCGCGCCTTCGTCCTGCATGGCGCGACGCGGGTCGCGGCCCTTGCCCCGCAGCCCCGGCGCGATTTCGACCAGATCCAGCGGCAGCCAGTGGGAGAGCCGCTTGCGGTATTCGGAGAATCCCTCGGTGACCCAGCCGGGCGCGCCCTCGCCGACCGCGATCAGGCGGGCCTTCATGTGCGCGCCGCGCGGCGCTCAGGCGGAGCTTGGCTGGGCATCGTCCTGCGCGGGTGTCTGGGAGCGCGCGCCGTCGCCCCAGAGCCGTTCGAGCATGTACAGCTCGCGCACCCGCGGCAGCATGACGTGGACCACGGCATCGCCCAGGTCCACCAGCACCCATTCGGCTTCGCGCTCGCCTTCCACCCCGATCGGTGCGAATCCAGCCTGTTTGGCGCGCCGCTGGACCTCCTCCGCGATCGACTTGACGTGGCGCGTGGAGGTGCCGGAAGCGACGACCATGAAGTCGGTGACACCGGTCTTGCCGCGCACGTCGATCTCGCGGATGTCGAGGGCCTTGAGGTCTTCCAGGGCGGCGCGGACCACGCGCAGCAGGGAATCGGGGAACGGCGATGCGGCGGTCTGTGCGGACAAACGGCGAACCTTGGTCGGAAGGGACTGGGTCGATTATACGCCGTCCGCCCGCGCTGCCGGATCGCGGTACAGCCGGTGCCGGCCGATGTAGCCGGCGACGGCCTCGGGCACCCACCGCTCCAGCGATTCGCCGGCCGCGCAGCGCGCCCGGATGATGCTGGAAGATTGCGGGTGCGGCGCGATCTGCAGCCGCAGCACCCGTCCGGACGGGGCCGCGCGCAGGTCGGCCGGGGCACTGGCCAGGCGTGACGCCACCGCATTGGCGACGGCGGCGGGCAGGCGGGGCGGCTGCGGGCGGCTGGCGACCACGATGTGGGCCAGTTCGAACAGCTCGGTCCAGCGCGCCCAGCCGGCAAGGCCGGCAAAGGCATCGTCCCCCAGGATCATCGCCAGAGGCGCGTCGATGCCGCGTTCGGCGCGCAGCTCGGTGAGGGTGTCGATGCTGTAGCTTGGGCCGCTGCGGCGCAGCTCACGCGCATCGACGGAAAGGTCCGCGATGCCCACCACCGCAAGCTCGCACATCGCCAGGCGAGCGGTGGCCGGGGCGCGGGCCGGGGCGCGGTGCGGCGGATCTCCGGTGGGAACCAGCGCGACGCTGGCGTCCAGCACGTCGCGCGCGGCCCGCGCCACGGCAAGGTGTCCGAGGTGGATCGGATCGAAGGCGCCGCCATAGATCGCGTGCAGGCGCATGGCCAAAACTCAGGCGGGCAGCGCGCCGGGGGCGGCGATGCCTGCGATCAGCCGTTCCATCTCGCGCCAGGGATCTCCCGTCTCGCGGCCTTTGGAGAGGCGATCCAGCCGCCCGCAGGCGGCCAGCAGGCGCGCGAAATCCGTGGCGCTGCCGCGCGCCAGCGCGCGCCGGAACGATTGTTCCTTGCTTTGCCACAGCCCGGCCGCCTGCATCGCGGCGGCCAGATTGCCGCCCCGCGCCTGCACGCCCGCGAGCCGCGCGAGGATGCCCACCTGCGAGGCGACCCAGGGCAGCAGCGCCGGCACCTGCGCGCCTTCGCCCCGCAGGCCGTCGAGTATGCGCAGCGCGTGCGTGGCGTCACCTGCGAGGGCCGCCTCGGTCAGGCCGAACACATCATGACGGGCGCTGTCGGCCACCAGCGCGCGCAGCGCGGCGGCGTCGAAGCGGGCACCCGGATGCAGCAGCGCAAGCTTGTCGATTTCCTGCGCGGCGGCAAGCAGGTTGCCTTCGACGCGCTCGGCCAGCAGCGCCACCGCACCCGCATCCGCGCCCAGGCCGCGCGCGGCCAGCCGCCGACCGATCCACGCCGGCAGCTCGGCCGGCTTCACCGGCCACATCGGCACGAACCAACCGGCCTGGTCGATCGCCTTCACCCAGGCGGTCTCGTGCGCTCGGCTCCACTGCGCGGCCTGGATCAGCAGCACCACGTCCGGCGCAGGCTGGCGTGCCATCGCGGCCAGCATCTCGCCGCCCTCCTTGCCCGGCCTGCCGGTGGGAAGGCGCAGTTCGATCAGACGTCGCGAGGCGAACAGCGACAGGCTCGCAAGCCCGCTGCCCAACTCGCTCCAGTCGAATCCCGCGTCCACGTCGAACACGGTGCGCTCGGCGTAACCGGCTTCCCGCGCGCGCCGGCGCACCGCGTCACCGGCCTCCAGCAGCAGCAGCGGCTCGCCGCTGGCAAGCAGCACCACGGGCGGCAGCGCGTCGCGCACCAGCCGCTGTTCGAGCTGTGCCGGGCTGAGCGTCATCAGGGATCGGTGACGGCGGCGCGGATGCGCCGCAGGATCGCCTGGGTCATGTCGCGCTCGAGTTCGGTGCGCACGACCTCTTCCTCGCCCGGCGTACCCTGCGCGCGCAGGGTCTCGAACTGGTAGCTGCGCTCCAGCGCGATTTCCTGTTCCGGCACCACCACGCTGCCGGTGGCATCGGTCAGGGTCATCACCACCTCATAGCGCATGCTGTACTCCTGCACGCGCCCGGTGCGCCCGACCGACAGCGGCATGCGCTTCATCTGGTTGCGGCTGATGCGCAGCAGCGCGGACCGCTCCTTGCCGGTCGGCTCCCGCGCGCCGGCGCGGGCCAGCGCCTGTTCGAGATTGCCCTGCAGCGGCGAGAAGGCATCGGCGACCTGCACCCGGATGTGCGCAAGCTCGGGCGGCAGGGTGATTTCCCCGCGCAGCTGGAAGCCGCAGCCGGCCAGGAACGCCACGGCCAGCAGCGCGGATAGACGCCACACGGTGCTCATGGCGCGGCTCCGGCGAAGGCGTCGGCGGGCGCGACGAATCCCGGCAAGGCGCGGATGCGCTTCTGCCACGCTTCCACGGCCGGCGGCAGCGGCACGAACAGGCCCAGCGCCTTGGCGTAGGGCTGCCAGGCGAAGCAGGCGATGTCCGCGATCGTGGGTGCGTCGCCGACCAGGAAGGGGCGATCCGCCAGCGCCTGCGCCAGGCGCGAGAAATCCTCCACGGCGCGCGCCTGATACCAGCTCGCCACCGCCTCGGGGTGATGCCCGAAATGGCGCGCGGCGCAGGCGTGCGCCAGGTTGAGGCCGATGCGCTCGCACTCCCAGGCCAGCCATTCGCGCACCTTCAGCCGCTGGCTCTCGTCGCCCTCGTGCAGGGCGCTCTGGCGTCGCGCGAGGTATTCGAGGATGGCGTTGGACTGGCACAGCGCCAGGCCGTCGATCAGCAGCACCGGCACTTCGCCGAAGCGCGCCACCGCGCGGAACTCGGCCGGCCGCAGCGCGCGCGGCACGGAAAGATCCACAACCCGCAGCGCGTATTCCATGCCCAGCAGGCGCAGCGTCAGCACCACTTTGTACGAATAGCCCGACAACGGCGCGGCGTAGAGCAGCGGCGTGTCGGTCTTGAGCGTGGGCATCATGCGCCGGCCTCCGATCCGTTGCGTTCAGTTTGCGACGATGTTGACGATCTTGCCCGGCACCACGATCACCTTGGCGATCGTCTTGCCTTCCACGAAGGCCGCCACGCCCGGTTCAGCCAGCGCGCGCGCCTCGATTTCCTCGCGCGTGGCGCTGGCCGGCACCTCGATGGTGCCACGCAGCTTGCCGCTGACCTGCACCGCCAACATGACCGCATCGCGCACCAGTGCGGTGGGGTCGGCATGCGGGAACGGCACATCGTCGATCAGTGCCTGTGGCTCGTCCAGCGCCTGCCACAGTGCGAACGCGACGTGCGGGGTGATCGGATTGAGCAGCAGCACCACCGCGCACAGCGCCTCGTGGCGCAGCGCGCGGCCGTTCGGGGTGGCATCGTCGAACTTCGCCAGCGCGTTGAGGAACTCCATCACCGCGGCAATGGCGGTGTTGAAGGCCAGGCGGCGGCCGTAATCATCGGAAACCTTCTGGATGGTTTCGTGCAGCTGCCGACGCAGGGTCTTCTGCGCGGCGCTGAGCGCCTGCACGTCCAGCGCTCCCACCGGTCCGGCCGCGACGTGCCGCGCTACCTGCGCCCAGAGCCGGCGAAGGAATCGGCTCATGCCTTCCACGCCGGCCTCGTTCCACTCCAGCGAAAGATCCGGGGGCGAGGCGAACATGGAGAACAGGCGCACGGTGTCGGCACCGTATTTGTCGATCATCGACTGCGGATCGACGCCGTTGTTCTTGGACTTTGACATCTTCTCGACGCTGCCGATGGCCACCGGGCGGCCGTCGCTGTCCAGGGTCGCGCCGATGCCGCGGCCCTTGTCGTCACGCTGCACGGAAACTTCGGCCGGATTGAACCACTCCTTCGAGCCGTCGGCGTTTTCGCGATAGTAGGTGTCGGCGATCACCATGCCCTGGCACAGGAGGTTGGTCGCCGGCTCGTCGCCATCGACCATGCCCGCATCACGCAACAGCTTGTGATAGAAGCGGAAATACATCAGGTGCATGATCGCGTGCTCGATGCCGCCGATGTACTGGTCCACCGGCAGCCAGTAGCGCGCGCGTTCGTCCACCATGTCCGCCGCGCCCGGCGAGGTGTAGCGCGCGTAGTACCAGCTCGACTCCATGAAGGTGTCGAAGGTGTCGGTCTCGCGCTCGGCCGCGCCACCGCACTGCGGGCAGGCGACCTTGCGCCAGTCGGGATCAGCCTTGAGCGGCGAGCGCACGCCGGAAAACGCCACGTCCTCGGGCAGCACCACGGGCAGCTGGTCCTCGGGCACCGGCACCACGCCGCAGCGCTCGCAGTGGATCATCGGAATCGGGCAGCCCCAGTAGCGCTGGCGCGAGACGCCCCAGTCGCGCAGGCGATAGTTGATCTTGCGCGCGCCGGTGCCCTCGCGTTCGAAACGCTGCGCCAGGGCCTGGAACGCGGCGTCGAAGTCCATGCCGTCGTACTGGTCGGAGTTCACCAGGATGCCGCGCTCGACGTAGGCCCCCTCCTCCTGGATGCGGCGCTCGAAGTCCTCGACCACGCGCACCGCCTCGGACACTTCGTAGACATCCACCGGGGCCGATTCGCCCAGCGCCGCTTCCATCGCATCGTCATTGCGCCGCAGGTCGCGCTGCAGCTCGGCAATGGCCTCGGCCACCGCCTCGCTCACGATCACCATGCGGATCGGCAGGTCGTATTTCTGCGCGAACTCCCAGTCGCGCTCGTCGTGACCGGGCACGGCCATCACCGCACCGGTGCCATACCCCATCAGCACGAAGTTCGCCGCCCAGATCGGCACGCGCGCGCCGGTGACCGGATGGATCGCATAGCGCCCGGTGAAAACGCCGCGCTTGTCCTGGGTTTCGACGTCGGCCGCGGCGGTGCCGCCGTGGCGGCATTCCTCGATGAAGTAGCGCAGCTCGTCGTAGCCTTCCGCTGCCGCCAGCGCAATGGGGTGTTCAGCGGCCACCGAGATGAAGGTGACGCCCATCAGCGTATCGGGGCGCGTGGTGTAGACGCACAGGCGCTCGTCCGTATCCTCCAGCCGGAAAGCGATTTCCAGGCCTTCCGAGCGCCCGATCCAGTTGCGCTGCATGGTCTTGACCGCCTCCGGCCAGCCCGGCAGCGCATCGAGGCCGTCGAGCAGTTCCTGGGCATAGTCGGTGATCTTCAGGAACCATTGCGGGATCTCGCGCTTTTCCACCACCGCGCCCGAGCGCCAGCCGCGCCCGTCGACCACTTGCTCGTTCGCCAGCACGGTCTGGTCGACCGGATCCCAGTTGACCACGCTCATCTTGCGGTACACCAGACCCTTTTCGAACAGCCGCACGAACATGCGTTGCTCGTGCACGTAGTAATCGGGCCGGCAGGTGGCGAACTCGCGCGACCAGTCGATCGCATAGCCCAGCGCCTTGAGCTGCTCGCGCATGTGCCCGATGTTGGCGTAGGTCCATTTCGCCGGCGCGGTGCGGTTCTTGATCGCGGCGTTCTCGGCCGGCAGGCCGAAGGCATCCCAGCCCATCGGCTGCAGCACGTTGTGGCCGGTCATGCGCTTGTAGCGGCTGATGACATCGCCGATCGTGTAGTTGCGCACGTGCCCCATGTGCAGCGCGCCCGACGGATAGGGCAGCATCGAGAGGCAGTAGAACTTGGGCCGCCCGGGCAGCTCCTTCACTTCGAAGGCGCGGGTCGCGGTCCAGAACTGCTGCGCGGCGGCTTCCACCGCCTTGGGATCGTAAGTCTCTTGCATGGTCGCGAACACGGGAAGGCAATGCGCCAGCCTAGCGCAGCAGCCCGATGCGGCTCAATCGGCACGCGCACGCCCGGCGCGCGGCAAGTGCTCCGGCGGGCCAGCCAAGCCGACGGAAAGTCCGCCGACCCGGCGATCCGGTCAGCTCCGCAGCCGCCTGGCCACGGCCGGACGCCAGAGCAACGCCATCACCATGCCCACCACGAAACCGGTCAGGTGCGCCCACCACGCCACGGCACCGAAGGCCGGGCCGACCCAGACGAAGCCGAGCTGCAGCAGCGCCCAGATCGCGATCAGCAGCGGTGCCGGGGTCCGCACGAACTCCAGGAACAGCCCGAGCGGCACCACGAAACCGAGGTGGGCGCGCGGAAACAGCGCGAGGTAAGCACCGATCACGCCGGAAATCGCCCCGCTGGCACCGACGATGACCGCCGCGTGGGTGTGCTGGAGCGACCAGGCGGCAGCGAGGTTGGAAAGCGCGCCGCAGACCAGGAACAGCACCAGCAGCCGCCACGGCCCCAGCGCGCGCTCCGACGGCACGCCGAAGATCACCAGGAACAGCATGTTTCCCACCAGGTGCAGCCAGTCGGCATGCACGAATACCGCGGAGAACAGGGTCAGCACGCGCCCGTCGCGCACCGTGTCCCAGAACCCCCCGCCGGCGAACAGGGTTTCGGGCACCGTGCCCCAGCGCTGCAGGAACGGGCCGCGTGCGGCCGGCTCTCCCGTGGCAAGCCAGATCCAGACCGTCATGCAGGCCACCACCAGGAGCGGCATCGCCCAAGGCGGGGCGGGGCGGCGGCGGGATGGAACGTGGATGAACATCGCGAACCCCCGCCGCGCCGCTCAGGGCCGCAGCAGCAGGAAGCGGCGGCCGCGCCGATCGAGCGCCACGCCGTCGGGCCGGATCGTATCGACCACCAGCCCTTCGGCCACCGTATCGCCTTCGCGCAGGCGGTGACCGTCGATCAGCACGAAGCGGGCCGCCGGATCCTCGTCGTAGACGTGCATCGACAGCCGTAGCGGCGGCAGGCCCTCGCGCTCGGCCGCAGAGAGCCAGCCGAGGCCCGGAAGCGCCTCGAGCGGTTCCGGCGGCGCGACCGGCGCGGGCGCGGGCGTGGAAGGCGCGATGGGCACCGGATGCGGCGACGCAAGTGCCGGAGCGGCGCTCGTCGGCATATCGAACGGCCCACTGCCCGCAGGCCGCGCCGCCGATTCGCGCTCGCGGCCGGAAAACTCGGGGTCGCGCACTGCCGGAGCCGGTGCCAGCACCGGGTCCGGCGCGGACCGCGGGCGCAGGTCGGGAGCCCGCCGCCGCGCCGGCGCGCGGGTAGGCAGCGCGCTCGAGGGTGCGACGCTCGGACCTTCGACGGCCGGACCATCGGCCACGGCGGCCGCCGGCGCGGTTGGCACGGCATCGGGCGTCCGACCAGCGAACCACCAGGCCGCCGCGCCAAGGGTGAGCAGCGCCAGGCCCAGGCCCAGCGCGAAACCGCCGATCCACGCCGGGCGTCGCGCCGCCACGCGCGGTGCCGGCGTCAAGATATCCGGCGCTTGTCCAAGGCGGCGCTCGGCCTCGGATTTCTTCAGGGCTTCCAGAATCAATGACATGGCCGGCGTTCTCGCATTGCAGCCGCGTCTCAGCGCGTGCGCCGCAGGCGCGGGGCATCGCGGCCGATGCCGCTGACCGCCATCAGGGTTTCGGGGCCGACGATGCCGTCGGGCAAAAGGCCGGTGGCACCTTGCAGCGCCCGCACCCCGGCTTCGATGCGCGCATCGAACAGCGCCGGTCCATCGAGGTCCATCGTGACGAAGCCGCCCTCGACCAGCCGCTGCTGCAGCCATTCGACCGCGGGACCGCTGTCGCCGCGCCGCAGGGTGGTGCCGGACAGGAACGCCGGCGCGCGCCAGATGGCGTAGTACTCGCCCAGCCAGTAGGGATCCAGCCGCTCGCGCGGGATGTCATGGGTTTCCCCGCCCAGGGCCAGACGCACCTGCTTTTCGCCCACGCCCAGCAGCACGGCCCAGACATCCTGCGCATCGACATGGAGCCGCAGCACCACCGGCCGCCCCAGCGCGGTGAGCTTGGCGAGGCTGCCGCTGCCGCGCAGGCAGTGGATGCCGGGTGCCAGCGTCGCCGGGCAGCGCATGGCCGTCGCCACGCCCACGTCCGAGGCACGCAGCTTCCACTGGGCCAGAAGGCGGGTGAAGGCGACTTCGCGGGTGGCATCGGCGCGCGCCACAAGCTCGCCCACAGGCACGTCAGGCAGCGCCCGTCCCTCGCTCCCGGACGGCTCCGCGGACTCTGCCACCGCCGGCACCGGATCCTCGGGCGAGCGCACCGGCCAAGCCCATAATGTTGTTATTAGCGCCGCCAGCAGCACCACGGCCACAAGCCAGCCAAGCCGGCGCACGCGCCAGCGCCGCAGCGGCGAGGCCAGCACCTCGCCGGCGGCGCGATCGACCAGCGAATCGCCCACCTGCGCCTGCTCGCGCGCGTAGCCGGCCATCAGCGCGCGATCGGCGATGGTGTTGATCAGCCGCGGCACGCCGCCGGAATGACGGTGCAGGCGGCGCACCGCCAGCCGCGTGAAGGGAAAGCGCGTGCTGCCCGCCACCGCCAGCCGATGCCGCAGGTAGGCATCGGTTTCGCCCTCGTCCAGCGGCTGCAGGTGGTAGCGCGCGGTGATGCGCTGGGAAAGCTGACGCAGCTCGGGCTGGGCCACGATCTGGCGCAGCTCCGGCTGGCCCAGCAGGATGATCTGCAGGAGCTTCTGGGTGGCGGTTTCCAGATTGGTGAGCAGGCGAATCTGCTCCAGCGCCTCGTTCGACAGGTTCTGCGCCTCGTCGACGATCAGTACCACCCGCAGGCCCTTGGCGTAGGCGTCGATCAGGAAGGCGTTGAGCGCATCGACCAGGCCCTTGAGCGACTCGCGCCGCCCGGAAATGTCGATCTTCAGCTCCTCGGCGATACTCTGCAAAAGCTCCAGCGGGGTCAGCCGCGGATTGAGCACCAGCGCCACCCGCACGTTGTCGGGCAGCTGCTCCAGCAGGAGGCGGCAGAGCGTGGTCTTGCCGGTGCCCACTTCGCCGGTCAGCTGCACGAAGCCGCCGCCGCCGCCCTGGCCGATGCCATAGAGGAGGTGCGCCAGCGCATCGCGATGGCGTTCGCTAAGGAAAACGAAGCGCGGATCCGGCGTTATCGAAAAAGGCGCTTCGCGCAGGCCGTAGAAATCGAGGTACATGCGCTCCACAGGGCAGGCGGGACGTCCGTCGCGGTGAGGCGCACGGGAAGGCACTGTAGCCAGCGTCGGGGGAAACTCGCGTTAGGAATCGGTTAAATCAACCGTCGGGACGCGTCGGGGGCAAGGGCAGCTGCGGCTGCTGCAGTTCGATGCGCCCCTCGCCGGCGACGATCTTCTTGAACTCCGGGCGCGACACCGAGACGTAGCGCTCGTTGCCGCCGATCTCCACCTGCGGCCCGTCGGTGACGGCGCGGCCCTGCTCGTCCACCCGCACCACCATCGTGGCCTTGCGGCCAGTGTGGCAGATGGTCTTGATCTCGGTGATCGAGTCGGCCCAGGCCAGGAGGTACTGGCTGCCCTCGAACAGCTCGCCGCGAAAATCGGTGCGCAGGCCGTAAGCCAGCACCGGTACGTCCAGCCGATCCACGATCTCGGTGATCTGCCAGACCTGGGCGCGGGTGAGGAACTGGGCCTCGTCGACCAGCACGCAGTGCAGCCGCCCATGGGCCGCGATATCGGTTTCGACCAGCGCATCGAGCACGTCGTCGCGCTCGAAGATGCGCCCGCGCGCCGACAGGCCGATGCGCGACGCCACCGTGCCCTCGCCGAAGCGGTTGTCCAGCCTGGGCGTGAGGATGAGCGTGCGCATCCCGCGCTCGTGATAGTTGTGCGCGCTTTGCAGCAGCGTGGTGGTCTTTCCGGCATTCATCGCCGAATAGTAGAAATAGAGCTTGGCCATGGAATCCTCGCGCGAGGACGCATCCTACCGCGATCCTCCGCGCGATCACTCGTAAGCCAGCGCCGCCACCGGATCCATGTGCGCCGCCTTGCGCGCCGGCAGGTAGCCGAATACCACGCCGGTGAGGAAGGCACAGGTGAAGGCCAGCAGCGCCGGCGCGGCGGAAAACGCGACCGTCATGCCCAGGTTCTGCACCAGCATCCCCACGCCCAGCCCCAGCGCCACGCCCAGCAGGCCGCCGATGCCGCACACCACGATGGCCTCGATGTTGAACTGCAGCAGGATGTCGCGCCGGCGCGCGCCGGTCGCCATGCGGATGCCGATCTCGCGGGTGCGTTCGGTGACGCTGACCAGCATGATGTTCATGACGCCGATGCCGCCCACGATCAGCGAAATGGCCGCAACCGACCCCAGCAGCGCGGTCAGGGTGTCGGCCGTGGCCGTGACGGCCTCCTGCAGCGAGGCGGTATTGCGCACCTGGAAATCCACGGTGCGGTGGCGCTCGGTCAAAAGCGCGATGATGGCCTCCTCGGCGCGCGCCATCGCCGCATCGTTGGCCACCTTCACCGTGATGCCGCTCAAGAAACTCTGCCCGAACAGACGCATGAAGCCGGTGGACAGCGGAATCAGCGCCACATCGTCCTGGTCCTGGCCCCAGCTCGACGCGCCCTTGGCACCGAGCACGCCGATCACCTCGAAGGGCACGTTGCGCACCAGCACGAACCTGCCGAGGGGATCGGCGCCGTCGGGATAGAGGTTCTTCACCACGGTCTGGCCCAGCACGATCACCGGCGCATAGCCGCGCACGTCCTCCCGGGTGATGAAGCTGCCGCTCGCCACCGGCCAGTCGCGCAGCGCCTGGAAATCGGGCCACACGCCCTGCACCTGGCTGCGGTAGTCGCGGCTGCCGGCGCGCAGCACCTGGCTGCCCGAGCGTTCGGGCGACACCAGCAGCACGTTCTCGATGGCGCGGATCGCCTCGGCGTCTTCGGGCGTGAGCGTGGCGATGTCGCCGGAACCGCGGAAACCGCTGAAGCCCGGACGCACCGAGAGCTGGTTGCTGCCCATGGCCGCGATGCGATCGAGCACGTCCTGCTTGCTGCCGTCACCGATCGCCAGCATCACGATCACGGCGGCCACGCCGATCACCACGCCCAGCAGGGTGAGCGCAGTGCGGAACAGGTTGCTGCGCATCGAGCGCAGCGCCATCTTCACCGCTTCGGACATCTCGCTCGCCAGCCCGCGCGTGCGCTTTTCCCCCAGCGCGGCAGGCACGCTGCGCGCCGATGTCCCCGCTCCGGGAACATCGGAAACCACCCGCCCGTCGCGCAGCTCGATGATCCGCTCGGCATGCGCCGCGACGCCCGGATCGTGGGTGATGAGGATGACGGTGCGGCCTTCGCCATTGAGACGTTTGAGCAGGGCCAGCACGTCCTGCCCGCTCTGGCTGTCGAGTGCGCCGGTGGGCTCGTCGGCGAGGATCACCGGCGCATCGTTCACCAGCGCGCGGGCGATGGCCACGCGCTGCTGCTGGCCGCCGGAAAGCTGGCTGGGGCGATGGTCGGCACGATCTCCCAGGCCCAGTTCGCCCAGCAGTTCGACCGCACGCTCCTGCCGTTCGCGGCGCGTCGATCCGGCGTAGGCGGCGGGGATTTCCACGTTCTCCGTGGCGGTGGCATCGGCCAGCAGGTTGTAGCGCTGGAACACGAAGCCGAAGGCATCGCGGCGCAGTGCCGCCAGCTCGTCGGGCGACAGCGTGCCCACGTCTCGCCCCAGCACCTCGTAGCGCCCGGAGGTCGGGCGATCCAGGCAGCCGAGAATGTTCATCAGCGTGCTCTTGCCCGAACCGGACTGGCCCATGATGGCGACGAACTCGCCCGCGCCGATCTCCAGATCCGCGCCATCGAGCGCCTTCACCTGCGCCTCGCCGCTGCCGTAGTAGCGGCACACCTGCGACAGGCGCAGCAGGGTCGCGCTCTTCGCAGGCAGCGCCGCGGCCGCGCGCTCGGGGGCGTTCATCGGCGCGGCCCGCCCATCATGCCCATCGGCGGCCGCGGGGCCGCGCCCGGCGCGGCCCCGCGCACTGGGCCGGCATCGGGCAGGAGCACGGTGTCGCCCGCCGCCAGGCCCGAAACGATCTGCACCTTTTCACGATCGCGCAGCCCGGTTTCCACCGCACGCGGCGGCGTGCCTTCCGGCCCCGGCACGCGCACGAAACTCTGCCCGCGCGCATCGGGCGGGCTGAATACGGCCGCTGCCGGCACCGTGACCACCTGCTGCGCCTGGGCGATCACGAAGAACACCTGCGCGGTCATGTCCGGCAGCAGCGCGCCATCGGTATTTTCCACGTCGATCAGCACCTTGTAGAGCACCACCTCGTTGACGATGTCGGGGGTGGGCTGGATCTGGCGCACCGTCCCGTGCCAGCGCCGATCGGGTTGGCCGAGCGTGGTGAACCAGGCCGGCATGTCCACGAGCACGCGCCCGATGTCAGCCTCGGCCACCTGGGCGATCACGGTCATGGTGTCGAGATCGGCGATGCGCAGGATGTTGGGCGCGATCTGGTTGGCGTTGAGGGTCTGGCCTTCGAGCGCGGTGAGCGATACCACGGTGCCGGCGATGGGCGCATAAATGCGCGCATACCCCAGATTCGCCTCGTTGCCCTCCAGGGTCGACTGGGCCTCCTCGAGCTGGGCGCGCAGCGAGGTGACCTGTGCCTGCGCCTGCTTGAGCTGCGCCGCGCTGGTGTCGAGCACGTCGCGCGCGATCAGGCCACGCTCGGCCACCGAGGCGTTGCGCTCGTGGGTGATGCGCGCCAGCTCGAGATTGGCACCGCGCTCGGCCAGCTGCGCGGTCAGGCTGGCGACCCGCGCGCGATCACCGTCCACGCGGCTCTCATAGATCCGCGGGTCGATCTCGGCCAGCAGCGCGCCCTGCGTCACCCGATCACCCACCTCCACGTGCAGCTTTTCGAGCTGGCCTGAAAGCTGCGCGCCCACGTCGACATAGGTCTTGGGGCCGATCTTGCCGAGCGCCGAAACGGTGTTCTCGATGTCGGCGACGGCAGCGACCGCGGTGGCCTGCGCCGTGGACTGGCCGCTCGTGCCGGAGAACTTCCACCAGGCCAGGCCGCCGGCAGCAAGGATGATGGCGGCCACAAGGAGGGGAACGAGGCGACGGCGCGGGTTGGCCATGGGTCTTCCTTCTTCGAATCGATCGGGGTGGAAACAGGGTCGGCGCGGCCGGATTTCAGTGGTCCGACCTGTGCCGCTCGCGCGAGCCATGGCGATTTTTCATGATGCGCGACAGGCGCTCGCGCTCCTCCGGCGTGGCGCGCGAGGCCAGATCGACCAGCAGCGCATGGGCTTCTTCGGCGGTGTGTCCTTCCGCGTCGCGCAGCCGCGCAAACGCATCCTCCAGCTGCGAACGCACGAACGGCTCGGCGCGCAGCGCTTCGCGTACGCCATCGCGCGCCTGTGACTGTGCCCGGATGCGCGTGTGCATGGCGTCGCGGTGCCGCGCGAGCACGGCATCGACCACCTCGCTGCGCTCCTTCGGCAAGGCGCGGCGCAAGGCTTCGGGGCGGAACATCGTCGGCGTCTCGCGCTGGCGCGTCTCGAGCGCCGCGCGCCCGGGCTGGAACACAAGCCACGCCAGGCTCGCGCCCAAGGCCAGATTGAGCGCGAGCGAAGCGAGCAGGATGAGGCGAACGGATCGGGTCATGGGTGGATCCTCGGCGCGCGCCCGGCCTGTCGCCGCACCGCTGCGGCGCAGCCTTCCGGGAAGGGGCTGGTCGGGAGATGCAAGCAGGTCATGGGACGTTTCCGCTCCAGTCAGGGGCCAGCGCAAGGTAGGTGTCGTCGATCAGCGCCAGGGTCAGCAGGTCGTCGATGCCGTCACCCGGGCCGGTGGCGGGCATGAGGCCACTGCCCAATCCGATGCCGGCTGCCAGGGCCAGTGCGAACACGGGTGCCGCCACGCGCGCCCCGCCCAATTCATGCCACAGCGCCAGCAGCGCCGCGCGCCAGGCGGCACGCCGCGACTGGCTGTCTGCCCGTACCGCCGCCAGGATCGCTGTCCGCAGATGCATCGGAAGCGGCGGCGACTCGAACGCCGCCAGCGATTGGTCCAGCCGCGCCTGCGCGGCGCGCGCCGCCGGATCGACGGCCTCGATCAGCGCGCGATCCGGCGCTGGCCAACGCGCCGGATCGGCACCGTGGATGGCGAGCAGGCGATTGGCTTCGGCGGGCGAACGCGATGTCATGGTCTTGCCTCCTGATACAGTGAAACCGGCCTGCGGGCGGGATGGTCATTCATGACCAAGCACCGCGCGCAGGTTCTGGCGCGCCCGCGCCAGGAGCGATTCGAGCGCATCCACCGACACCTCCAGCACCCGCGCCGCCTCGGCATTGCTCTGCCCTTCGAAGTGGCACAGCAGCAGGGCCTCGCGCTGGCGCACGGGCAGGGCGGCGATGGCATCGGCAACGCGGCGCGACACGTCCATGCGCTCCAGCGCGCGTTCGGGTGCGGCATCGTGATCGACCAGTTCCATGGTGTCGATCGGCACCCAGTCGCGGCGGCGGCGCAGGTGGTCCTGGCACAGGTTCAGCGCCACCCGGTACAGCCAAGTGGAAAAGCGCGCCTGCCCGGAGCGCCAGCGCGGCAGCTGGCGGTGGGCGCGCAGAAACGTTTCCTGCGCCACGTCCTCGGCATCCGCCTCCACGCCGAGCGTGCGCCAGGCCAGCCGGTACACCATGGGCAGATGGCGATCGACCAGGCGCGAAAACGCGCGCTCGTCGCCGGTCGCCGCGCAGACGAGATCGTCCGCATCCGGATCGTGCACGGGCGCAGGCTCCAGCGACGAACTCATCGCCGGAACCTGCCATCGGGGCCAGGGGAGGCTCGCATCCATGGACGTTAGCAGAGCCGCCGGCTGCGGTCAGCGCGGCTTCGGGCCGGGACCGGGGCCTTGCCCGTGACGGTGCCTGCGGCCCTTGCCATGGCTCGCGGCACGGAATTCCTCGACGCTGACCACACCGTCGCCATCGGTATCCATGCTTGCAAGGCGGGCCTGGCGGGCGGCCACGAACTCTTCCACCGTCACGCGCCCGTCGCCATCGGCATCGAGCGTGTCAAGACGACGCTGCGCGCGCTCGGTCCGTGCCTTCTCGTGCATGGCCTGTAGTTCGGCCGCGTCGATGACGCCGTCGCCGTTGGCATCAATCGCGCTGGCGTGGTCAATCGCGCGCTGGTGGGCCTCAGCCAGAACCACCGGCTGCGATCCGCGCCCGTCGCGCATGGGACGTTCGCCCTGCGGGGCCTGAGCGAACGCGGGCACGGCCAGGAGCAGCGCCGGCAGCGCCAGCGCAAGAAGCGGGAAACGTGGGTTCGACATGGGAACACTCCTTGTTTCATCGAAATTTCTGAAACGGTGCGCGGGATGCGCATCCGGAGTCTTCAACGTGCCGGGCCGGCGATTCCGTCGCGATGCGCGGCAGCGGAACCTGTCGGCGTTCAGCTTGTCCAACCCGCCGCCTCCTTCGGGCACGCGCCCGACGGTTCAGCCAGCAGCCGCCATGCTCTGCGGCCCTCGTTCCGGTTCCAACGCAGGATTTCCATGAGCCAGCCCCAGCGCGTCCTCCTCTGGATACTCGGCGTCCTCGCCGCCATTGCCCTCGTCGCCGGTGCGCTGTACGCACCGTTGCTGCGCGCATTCTCGGCCACGCCCATCTTCAACGCGGTGATCCTCGCGGTGTTCGCCATCGGCATCATCGCGAACCTGCGCCAGGTGCTGCGCCTGCAGCGCGAGGTCGACTGGATCGAGGCCTACCGGCGCTCCAGCCCGGAGCGCACGCTCGAAACGCCGGTGCTGCTGGCCCCCATGGCGCGCATGCTTTCGCAGGGCGGGCGCAAGCCGCAGACGCTCTCCACCCAGTCGATGCGCTCGATCCTCGACTCGATCCACCTGCGGCTGGAGGAACAACGCGACCTGTCGCGCTATCTCGTGGGCCTGCTGATCTTCCTAGGCCTGCTCGGCACCTTCTGGGGCCTGCTCATCACGATAGCCTCGGTCGGGGAAATCATCGCGGGCCTGGGTGCCGGCAGCGATGCGGTGGCGATGTTCGATACGCTCAAGTCGCAGCTGCAGCAACCGCTCTCGGGCATGGCGACGAGTTTTTCCACCTCCCTGTTCGGCCTGGCCTGCTCGCTCATCCTGGGCCTCGTCGATTTGCTCGCCGCGCGCGCGGCCAACCGCTTCTACACGGAGGTTGAGGACTGGCTCTCGGGCATGACGCGCCTGTCGTCCGGCGGCGCGCTGGGTGAAGGCGAGGCCAGCGTACCGGCCTACGTGCAGGCGCTGCTGGAGCAGACCGCGGATGGTCTGGAGCGGATGCAGCGCGCGCTGGTGGACAGCGAGCGCGAGCGGCGCGGCAGCGTACAGCAGATGGCTGAATTGAACGATCACCTGGCGCGGCTTTCCGAGCACCTCGCGCGTGAATCACGTGGCCTGGCGGAACTGGCCGACACCCAGGCCGAGGTACGCAACGCGCTGAAGGCGCTGGCGCAGCAGGGTGGCGGCGGAGCGCGGGTCAGCGACGAACTGCGCGCCGAGTTCCGCCTGCTGTCGCGCACGCTGGCCGCTGCGGTCGAAGGCCGGCGCTGAGCCATGACCTCACTGGCACGCCGCCGCCGCGGCATCGATTTCTGGCCCGGCTTCGTCGATGCCCTCAGCTCGCTGCTGATGGTGCTGGTTTTCATGCTGCTGATTTTCACGATCGGCCAGTTCGTGCTGTCCGATGCCCTCTCCGGCCGTGACCGGGCGCTGGCGCAGCTCAACGCCGAACTGGCGCAGCTGGCGAAAACGCTGTCGATGGAGCAGGACGCCAAGGCCGTCGCAATGAAGCAGGTGGACGAACTCTCCGCTACGCTGGCCACCGCATCCGGCGAACGCGACGCGCTGCGGCTGTCTCTCGACACCACCCAGGCCGCTCTGACCCAGGCCCAGGCGCGCGGCGAGGAGGACCAGGCGCAGATCGCGCGTCTCTCCTCCGACATCAGCGCGCTGGACGAACTGAAGCGCCAGCTCGAAGCCGAGATCGCCGCGCAGCTGGGCGCGCTTGACGAGGAGCGCGAAAAGCTCGCCGCCCAGACCGAGCTTTCGGCCAAATCCGCCGCGCAGGTCGAGCTGCTGAACCGTCAAGTGGCCGCACTGCGCCTTCAGCTGGAAGAGATTGCCGCCTCGCTGGATCTTGCCCGCGCGCAGGGCAAGGCCAAGGACGTGCGCATCGAGGAGCTGGGCAAGGAGCTCAACCTTGCGCTCGCGCAGCGCGTCAACGAACTGCAGCGCTACCGCTCCGACTTCTTCGGCAAGCTGCGCGAAGTGCTGGGCGGGCGTTCGGACATCCAGATCGTGGGCGACCGCTTCGTGGTTCCCAGCGAACTGCTTTTCGCCTCCGGCACCGACGAACTGACGCCCGTCGCGCGGCAGCAACTCGATTCCCTGGCTACCACGCTCAGCGAAGTCGCCAGCGAAATACCGAGCGACGTGGACTGGGTGCTGCGCATCGACGGCCACACCGATCGACGCCCCATCGCCACCGGACGCTTCCCGTCGAACTGGGAGCTTTCCAGCGCGCGCGCCATTGCCATCGTGAAGTACCTGGTGACCCGCGGCGTGCCCGCCAATCGGCTGTCCGCCAATGGATTCGGCGAGTTCCGGCCGCTGGATCCCGGCGACAACGAAGCCGCCTACGCGATCAACCGACGCATCGAGATCCAGCTCACCAACCGCTGAGTGCGGAACAACCGAACGGCCCGCGGACCGTTCGGGCACGCTCAGCCAGCGCGGCGCTGCGGCATTCCCGCAGCGGCCGAAGCATCGTTCTCCGGCACGCCACCGAGGATCACCGCCGCCTCCGCCACGGCCTGCGCGATGGGCGCGACGTGCCGCAGGGCACGCAGGTAGACCTCGCGCTTGAAGTCGACGACGTGCTCGAACGGGTACCAGAAATCCACCCACTGCCAGCGGTCGAACTCGGGCTTGTCGGTCAGATCGAGCTTGACGTGGCGCTCGTCGGCCACCAGGCGCAGCAGGAACCAGACCTGCTTCTGGCCGATGCACACCGGACGCTGCGCAGTGCGCACGAAGCGCTTCGGCAGGCGGTAGCGCAGCCAGCCCGGCGTGCTGGCGAGCACTTCCACGTGCTCTTCCCGAAGGCCGGTTTCTTCCTCCAGCTCGCGATACATGGCCTCGATCGGCGTCTCGTCCGTGCGCATGCCGCCCTGCGGAAACTGCCAGCCATCCCGCCGCGCCCGCCGCGCCCAGAACACACGGCCGTCGGAATGCATGAGGATGATGCCCACGTTGGGTCGATATCCGTCTGGATCGATCACGGGTCACTCTCCAGGAACTTCTCGAGCGAGAGTGCCACAGCCACACGCCTCGAACAACCCGGGAGCCGTCGGCGCGCTGCGCGCAATCGGCTGTGACGCCAGGCCGCTCGCTCCGACCGGCATGCGATCGAAATCTTCGGCACTGGCGCGCGCAAAGAAAAACCCCGCAGCGTGAGCTGCGGGGTTTTGGCACAAGGCCCTGGCGATGACCTACTCTCGCAT